>DASURL010000194.1:0-68898 GCA_036280075.1 Gemmatimonadaceae bacterium
CTGATGAAGATGATCGTGCACGACCTGAAGTCGCCGCTCACGTCGATCATCGGCGCGATGGAGATGCTGATCGACGGCGACTTCGGCGCCCTCACCCTCGAGCAGCGTTCGGCCCTTGGCGACGCCGAAGGCCGGGCCGAAGACCTGCTCGCCCTGATCGAGGACCTGCTCGAGGTCGCGCGGCTCGAGGAGAGCCGGCTCGAGCTCAAGCTGGCGAAGATCGCGCCGGGTGCGCTGCTCACCGAGGTGAAGCGCGACTGGGAGATCCGCTTCCAGCAGGAGGGGGCGACGGCGGTGCTCGATCACGTCGAGGATGCACCGGTGATCGAGGCCGACCATGCGCTGCTCAAGCGCGTGTTCAGCAACCTGGTGCAGAATGCGCTGACGCACTCGGCACGCGCGGTGACCGTGACGCTCGGCGCGCGGCGCGAGGGCGACGGGGTGCTGTTCACCGTGGCCGACAACGGCGTGGGGATTCCCGCCGAGTACCACGACATCATCTTCCGCAAGTTCGAGCAGGTGAAGACGCCGCACATCCCGCGCGTGCGGAGCTCCGGCCTCGGGCTGGCCTTCTGCAAGCTCGTCGTCGAGGCGCACGGCGGGCGGATCTGGGTGAAGAGCGGCGGCGACGTGCAGGGCAGTGCGTTCCACTTCTGGCTGCCGGAGCGGCCGCCGGCGGAATCGGCACCGATAACTGCGTAACACCGCTAGTCGGGGCGGGGGGCGTGGAACGCCCCCCTTTCCGGGCGCCGGGCTCGCTGCGCTCGCCTGTGCTTTCCGGGCGCGCGCTGAAGCGCGCTTTCGGCGAACGCCACACCCATCCAGCAGGACGCTCCATCGAAACGCCTTCCCGAGAGGCGCGCCCCCGCGCGCCGCCCGGAGAGCGAGCGAAGCGAGCACCCCGAAAGCAAGCCAAGGCGGCGCAGCCGCCGGGCAGCGCCCGGACTAGCTGTCAGTCGGCAGCGCCCCGACTAGCTGTCAGTCGGCAGCGCCCCGGACTAGCTGTCAGTCGGCAGCGCCCGGATCTGCTGTTAGATTTCACGCATGTCCGCCTCCCCAAGCCCCACCGTCTACGTCGAGACCTACGGCTGCCAGATGAACGTGAGCGATTCCGAGCTGATGCTCGGGAAGCTCGCGGCGGCCGGCTACCAGCCCGTGGACGCGCCCGATGGCGCCGACGTGATCCTGATCAACACGTGCGCCATCCGCGACCACGCCGAGCAGCGCGTGATCGGGCGGCTGGGTGAGCTCAAGCGGCACATGAAGGCCGACACGGTCATGGGCGTGACGGGGTGCATGGCGCAGCGGCTCGGGCCGCAGCTCCTCGAGCGGGCGAAGCACGTGTCGCTCGTCATCGGCCCGGATGGCTATCGCGCGCTGCCGCAGCTCGTGGACGGTGCGCGGCGCGGCGAGCGTGCGATCGCCACCAGCTTCGACCTCGAGGAGCACTACGAGGACTTCACGCCGCGTCGCTTCGACAAGGTGAAGGCGTGGATTCCCGTACAGCGCGGCTGCGACTACCGCTGCACCTACTGCATCGTGCCGAGCACGCGCGGCGCCGAGCGCAGCCGCCGGCTCGAGGACGTCGTGCGCGAGGTGGAGGGAGTCGTCGCCGAGGGCATGACCGAAGTGGTGCTGCTCGGCCAGACGGTGAACTCGTACAACGACGGCACGCACGACTTCGCCGACCTGCTGCGCGCGGTGGGGACGGTGCCCGGAATCCGGCGCGTGCGCTACACCAGCCCGCATCCCAACGACTTCTCCGACCGCGTCATCACGGCGATGGCCGAAGTGCCGACGGTGTGCGAGCACGTCCACCTGCCGATGCAGAGCGGATCGTCGCGCATGCTCAAGCGGATGCTGCGGCGTTACTCGCGCGAGGGATACCTCGACTGCGTGGACCGCATCCGCAAGGCGATCCCCGGCGTGGCGCTCACCACCGACATCATCGTCGGCTTCCCGGGTGAGACGGAGGAGGACTTCGAGGACACGCTGGGGGTGGTGCGCGAGGTGGGCTTCGCCGATGCGTTCACCTTCATTTTCTCGCCGCGCGAGGGGACGCCGGCCACACGGATGCCGGCCGAGCTGACGGTGCCGGCCGAGGTGGCGAGCGAGCGGCTGCAGCGGCTGGTGGAGACGGTGCGCTCGATGTCGCGCGCGCGGAACCTCGCCGCGCTCGGGACCCGACACGAGGTGCTGGTGGAGCGCGAGGCGCGCCGCGGCGAGTCCATGCTCATGACGCGCACCCGCGACTTTCGCACGGTGCTCGTTCCCGGCGACGCATCGCAGCTTGGCGAATACCTCACCGTGGAGCTCACGGGCACCACGGGGTCGACGTTCACCGGCAGCGTGGTCCGGCAGCGCCAGGCACTTCCCCTGGCCGGATAAGCCGGCTCGACGCCAGGGCGTCATCGTTCGAGTGCAGCCGGCCGCGCAATGACGCGGCCGTTCGCATTTTCGTACCTGTACGCGACGATGCGCGCTCGCGCGTGGCGGCATCGGGTGGCTTCGTGCGCCGATGCCACTCGTCGCGCGCGCTGCCGCCGGCTATGCGATCGGGCTCGCCGTCGGCCTGACATGCCGTGCCGGCGTGATGATGTCCGCCGTCGCGGCCGCGCTCCTGCTCGCGCTGATCGCATCGCGTCGCCAGCGTTCGCCCTTGGCCGCCCTCGCCGCCGTGACCGCCGCGGGGATCCTGGTCGGCGCCGCCGACCTCCGGCAACAGTCGGCCTGTGCGGCACGACTCGTGGCGGCGCGCGAATGGCACGCCGAGTTCGAGGCGCCCGCGCAGGCGGGCGGCGTCGGGCGCGCTCGGCTGTCGACGGAGGGCTGCGCGTCGCACGCCACCCTCCTCGTGTCGTCCGGCCAGGCCGGCGCTGGCAACGTGGCGATGGTGCGAGGCATCGCGTCCGCCGATCCTCGTGGGCTGTTCGTGCGCTCCGCACGCATCCGCGACGCCCGGCGGCGACCGTCGCTCGCGTCGCTGCGGGCGCGGGCCGGCGAGCGCATCGACCGGATCTTCGGGTCCGATGCGCCCGTCGTGCGCGCCCTCGTCATCGGCGACATGACGCTGATCCCGCCGGCCCAGCGGGATCGCTTCGCGCGCGCGGGGCTCGTGCACATGCTGAGCGTCTCGGGACTGCACGTCGCCATCATCGCGCTCGCGCTCGAGCTGCTGGCTGGCGCCCTGCGCCTGCCGAAGCGGCCGGCGCGACTGCTTACCGTCGCGCTGCTGGCCGCGTACGTCGCCGGCATCGGGGCGCCTCCGCCGGCGGTGCGCGCCGCCGTGATGCTCGGCCTGCTCATCGCCAGCCGGACCATGCAGCGTCCGACCTCGCCGTGGGCGGTGCTGGCCGTGGGCGGCGTCGCACCGCTCGTCGTTCCGGGTACGGTGCTGGATCTCGGATGGCAGCTGAGCGTGGCGGGAACGATCGCCCTCGTGGCCGGCGGCGCGCTCGCGCGACGCACGATCCCGCGCGGCTGGCGTGGTGCCTGGCGGTCCTCGGCTCGCGCGGCGATCGTGAGCGTCGTGGCGACCATCGTCACCGCCCCGCTCGTCGCCTGGACCTTCGGGCGGGTGGCACTGCTCGGCCCCGTGACGAATCTCGTCGCCGATCCGGTCATGGGGCTCCTGCAGCCTGTCCTCTTTCTCGCCATCTGCGTCCCCGTTCGCTCGGTGGAGCGGATGCTGGCCGACGCTGCGCACCTGCTGCTCGCCGCCTTCGACGGCATCGCCGTCCATGCGGCGGCCATCCCGGGCGCGGCGCCTCTCGTATACCCCACCATGCTCGCCGCGCTCGCCGGCGCGGTGGCAGCGATCGCCGTCGTCGTCGCCTGCCTGGTCGAGCGTCCGGCGCGGGCCTGCATCATCGCGCTCGGCTGCGTGGCGCTCATGACGGCCGAGCCGCTGCTGCAGCGTCCGCGTGACTTCACCGAGATGCACATGCTCGACGTGGGCCAGGGAGACGCCCTGGCGCTGCGAACGCGTCGCGGACGATGGGTGGTGGTGGATGCCGGCCGCAGCTGGGCGAGCGGCGACGCCGGTCGGAGCGTGGTGGTTCCGTACATCGCGCATCGCGGCGGGCGGGTGGCACTGTTCGCCCTCTCGCATCCCCACGCCGACCATGTCGGCGGTGCGGCATCGCTGTTCGGCGCACTGCATCCCGCGCTGTTTCTCGACCCCGGCTACGTCGGCACCACGCCTCCCTACCTCGCGGCGCTCGCCGAGGCACGCGCGGACGGGATCCCGTGGCGCCGCGTGCACCCGGGCGACTCGGTCGTCGTGGACGAAACCGTGATCACGGCGCTCGCGCCCGACTCCGCGTGGGCGGCTGGATTGAATGACGCGAACCTCGCGAGCACGGTGCTGATGGTCCGCGTCGGTCATGTACGGATGCTGCTCACCGGCGACGCCGAGGCACCCGAGGAAGACTGGCTCCTGTCCCACGCGGGCGATGCGCTGAAGGCCGACGTGCTCAAGGTCGCGCATCATGGCAGCAGTACCAGCACCACTGAGGCCTTTCTCACGGCGGTCCACCCGCGTCTCGCGCTGGTGAGCGTCGGTGCGAACAATTCGTACGGCCATCCGGACGCGGAGGTGCTCGCGCGGCTCGGCAGTGCAGGGATCCCGACGCTGCGCACCGACCTGGCGGGCACCATCATCGTCCGCACCGATGGCACACGACTGGAAGTGGAAGCCCGCGGCGAGCGCTGGTCCCTCGACCCGCGCCCCTGACCTTCCGACCTTCCGACCTTCCGACCTCCCGACCTCCCGACCTCCCGACCTCCCGACCTCCCGACCTTCCGTGTTCCTGCTCGGCTCTCCCATCTCCCTTCCGCAACACCTGCTCGACCGCTTTCCCGAGCTCGCGGAGGCGCGCTTCCGGCGCGGCGGGCTGCCATTGCGGATCGGCGGCTGGCTCCTGGGCCGCGCCACGGTGTCAGGGATTACCCTCTGGCGAACGATCTGGCTGGCGCCGAACGTGCCGCTGGACCCGGAACTACTCTTGCACGAGCTTCGGCACGTACACCAGTTTCAGGCCGATCACGCGTTTCCGCTTCGCTATCTCTGGCGAAGCCTCAGGCACGGCTACACCGAGAATCCCTACGAGGCGGACGCACGGGCGTACGCCGCGCGCCGGATGTCCGGCGATCCACCCATCGTGTAGAGGCAGCCCCGTGGTCCAGCATACTGCGACGTCGGTCGTCACGATCGAGCGATTCATCATCGAGCAGGAGCGCCAGCATCCCGAAGCGACTGGCGAGCTGTCGGGGATCCTGTACGACATGGCCCTCGCGGCGAAGATGATCGCCAGCAAGGTGCGGCTCTCCGGCCTCGCCGACATCCTCGGCGCCACCGCCAACTCGAACGTCCAGGGCGAGATTCAGCAGAAGCTCGACGTCTTTGCCAACGACACGATCATCAAGGCGATGGATCATGGCGGGCGCCTCTGCGCCATGGCCTCGGAGGAGGAGCCCGGACTGATCCAGATTCCCGACGGCTTCCGCTGCGGCAAGTACTGCCTGCTGTTCGACCCGCTCGACGGCTCGTCGAACATCGACGTCAACGTTCCCGTTGGCACGATCTTCTCCGTCGTGCAGAAGATCACGCGCGGGCGGCACGGGGAGATGGAAGACATGCTGCAGCCGGGACGCCGCCAGGTCGCGGCGGGGTACGTCATCTACGGCTCGAGCACCATGCTCGTGTACACCACGGGCCAGGGCGTGCACGGCTTCACCCTCGATCCGTCGATCGGGGAGTTCCTCCTCTCGCATCCCAACATCCGCATCCCCGACGAGGGGCGCTACCTCTCGGTGAACGACTCGTACGAGGCGCACTGGGACGAGCCCACGCGGCTGCTGATGCGCCGCTATCGCGGGCTCGAGGGCGGTCGCAAGCCACTCAACGTGCGCTACGTCGGCTCGCTCGTCGCCGACTTCCACCGCAACCTGCTCGGCGGCGGCGTGTTCTGCTATCCGGCCAACGGCCGCATGACCGGGGGCAAGCTGCGCCTGCTGTACGAGGCGAATCCCCTCGCCTTCATCTGCGAGCAGGCCGGCGGCGCGGCGAGCGATGGCGTGCAGCGCATCAACGACATCCAGCCCACCGAGCTGCACCAGCGCGTGCCGCTGTTCATCGGCTCGAAGCGCGACGTGGAACTGGCGAACCAGACGCTCGCGGGAGAAAGCGCGCTCGTCGGAGCGTAACGGGTCTGACCCGCGCCGCGCCTGCGGCGCGTCGCTCGTCTGACCCGCCCGGGCGGCTGCGCCGCCGCCGGCGAATGAGTCCGACGAATGAGCCGGGCGAAGCCCAGCGAGCGTGTCAGACATTTAGTTTCCAGTCATGTCCTCCGACGACAAGCTGAGCCCCTCCGGCATTCCCATCGCTGCCGTCTACCGGCCGGCGCCGCTCGACTACGAGAACGACCTCGGCGATCCCGGCCAGTTTCCCTACACTCGCGGCGTGCAGCCGACGATGTACCGCGGGCGGCTCTGGACCATGCGCCAGTACGCCGGATTCGGCACGGCGCAGCAGACGAACGAGCGCTTCCGCCTGTTGCTCGAGAAGGGCCAGACCGGGCTGAGTGTCGCCTTCGACCTGCCGACGCAGATGGGGATCGACTCCGATTCGCCGCGCGCACTCGGTGAGGTGGGGCGCGTGGGCGTGGCGATCGACACGGTGGAGGACATGCACCTCCTGCTCGACGGGATCCCGCTCGACAAGGTGTCCACGAGCATGACGATCAATGCAACGGCCGCCACGTTGCTCGCGATGTACATCGTCGTCGCCGAGGAGCGGGGCATCGCGCGCGAGCAGCTGAGCGGCACGATCCAGAACGACATCCTCAAGGAGTACGTCGCCCGCGGGACGTACATCTACCCGCCGGCGCCCTCGCTCGCGCTCATCGCCGAGGTCTTCCGCTTCTGCGCGGCCGAGGTGCGGAGCTGGAATCCCATCTCCATCAGCGGCTACCACATCCGTGAGGCGGGCGCCACGGCGGTGCAGGAGCTCGCGTTCACCTTTGCGAACGCCATGGAGTACGTGTCGCGCGCGCGCGAGGCGGGGCTCGACGTGAACTCCTTCGCGCCCCGGCTCTCGTTCTTCTTCGCCGCGCACAACGACCTGTTCGAGGAGGTTGCGAAGTTCCGCGCCGCGCGGCGCATGTATGCGCGGCTGATGCGCGAGCGGTTCGAGGCGAACGACGCGAGCTGCCGCATGCGCTTCCACACCCAGACGGGCGGCGTGACCCTTCAGGCGCAGCAGCCGATGAACAACATCGTGCGCGTCGCCATCCAGGCGTTGTCGGCGGTGCTCGGCGGCACGCAGTCGCTGCACACGAACGGCTACGACGAGGCGCTCGCGCTGCCCACCGCGGACGCGGCGACCCTCGCGCTGCGCACGCAGCAGATCATCGGCTACGAGAGCGGTGCGGCGTCAACGGCCGATCCGCTGGCGGGCAGCTACTACGTCGAGCAGCTCACCGATGCGCTGGAGCGTGAGGCCGAGGCGCTGCTGGCGCGCGTGGACGAGCTGGGCGGCGCCGCACGCGCCATCGCCGCCGGCTTCTTCCAGGAGGAGATCGGGCGCTCGGCATACGAGTACCAGCTTTCGGTGGAGCGCGGCGAGACGACGATCGTCGGCGTGAACCGCTTCGCCGATGACAGCACGCCACCCGTCATCCCGACGCCGGACTACTCCGCACTCGAGCGGGAGCAGGTGGCGAGCCTGGCAACCGTCCGCGCGAAGCGCGACGACGGTGCGGTGCGTCGTGCGCTCGCGGCGCTCGTGGAAGCCGCGGCGCCCTACGCCTCGGACGACTCGGGAACCCGTCCCGCCCTCATGCCGAGCATCCTGGACGCGGTGCGCGCGCGCGCCAGCGTGGGGGAGATCAGTGACGCGTTGGCCTCGAGCTGGGGGACGTATCGGCCGAACGGCTGAGCGAGGGATCAGGGCCGGCCCAAAGCAGTGTGATGGACGTCACCAGCCAGGGGCCGGAGGACCCGCCTCGGCCGTGACCTGTAGCGGGTTCGACAGTCTGATTCGTGACCTTCCCGACTGGGAAGGCACGACTCTGCTGGCCCACCAGACTACAGGATTAGAACGTATGCGTCGGGTTCTTTCGTTCGCCGCGCTCTCGTTGATCGCCATCGCATCCACCGCCAGCGCGCAGCGGACGACCCGCAGCAGCACGACGTCGGCCAATCCGTCGCCGGAAATCGGCGTGGACGCGGGACTGCAGTTCACCCTCGATAGCCCGCGCATGACGAGCTTCCAGATCCCGATCCAGGGGATCCGGATGGGCTTCTACGTTTCGCCGGAAATCTCGATCGAGCCTTCGTTCCGTCTGAACTCCACCAGCTTCCAGGGCGCCGGGAGCCTCACGACGTACGGCGTCGGCCTTGGAATGCTGTATCACTTCTCGACCAGCCGCCTCGCGAACCAGATGTACGTCCGCCCGTTCATCGGGCTCGACGGCGTCTCGGGCGGTGGCAACTCCGACAGCGCGTTCTCCTTCGGGGGCGGCTTCGGCGTGAAGGTGCCGGTGGGCAGCCGCTTCGCGTCGCGCTTCGAAGCGAACATCTCGCACGCGAGCAACAACGGCGTGTCGGCGAACGCGATCGGGCTCCTCGCCGGCCTGTCGGTGTACACGCACTGACCTTCCCGAAGCGGCGCGGACCTGAAGGTCCGCGCCGCTTCACATGCGACGCGGAAGGCCGCGTCGTTCTCCCGGCGGATTCGCCCGCTGGTCCACCAGGCGGTCCGCTTCACTTCGCCAGAGGTTCCATGCGACCGATCAACATCTTCCGCACGATGGCCGTTGCCGGTGCCGTCCTCCTCGCGCCCAGCATGCTGAGCGCGCAGGTTGCCCACAAGCCGCTGTCGTTCGCCGTCTTCGGCGGCGCCTCGATGCCGATGGGTGACGCGTCCGACGCGTTCAACACGGGCTACACCTTCGGCGGCTCGATGGATCTCCGCAATTCCTCGATGCTCGGCCTGCGCGCCGACGCGAGCTACTCGAGCAACAGCTTCAAGGCGACCGGCGTCGACGGCAGCAACAAGACGATGGGCGCCGACCTGAACGCGGTGCTCTGGACGTCGAAGAAGCCGAGCGCGATCGCGCCCTACCTGACGGGTGGCGCGAGCTTCGCCCACTATGACCTGGGCAACGGCATCCCCACCGAGAGCCACTGGGGCTTCAACGCCGGTGCTGGCCTCGACTTCGCCATGGGTCGCATCCCGGCGCGTATCGATGCCCGCTACACGCAGATCTCGACCGGCGACGGCACGAGCATGAAGTCGGTGCCGCTCACGTTCGGCATCCGCTTCTAAGCGCGGTCAACGCACGAAGGGCTCGGCAGCCACTGGCTGCCGAGCCCTTCGTGCGTTGGGAGGTCGGGAGGTCGGAATGTCAGGGGTGGAAATCGACCTTCCCACTTTCCGACGTTCTGACCTTCCGTTCTTCCGCACCTACCGCAGCCCGCCCCCCGCCACTAGTTTTCCCGGCTGGATCAGCGTCACCTAAGTCTCACATCGATGCCAACTTACGAGTTCCGCTGTCCGAACGGGCACGAGTTCGAGAAGTTCTATCGCACCATCAGCGGCGCCGAAGCCCAGGCCGCTTGTCCGGAGTGTGGCGCGCTCGCCGAGCGCATTCTTTCGCCTGCCGGCTTCTCCTTCAAGGGATCGGGCTTCTACCTCACCGACTACGGCAAGAACGCGCACCGTGACAAGGGGAGCGCGCCGAAGAGCACGTCGAGCGCCACCTCGACCGACAGCGGCAGCGCGAAGTCGGACGCGAAGAGCGACAGCACGAAGAGCGCCGGCGAAAGCGGCGGCACTTCTTCCAGCACCGCCTCGACTCCGGCCCCCGCCGCGGAGGCCAAGCCGGCCCCGAAGAAGAGCACCGGCGAGTGAGCGCCGGCACTGACGCGCTGCGCGCCGAGCTGGCGCGCGCCGCCCGCTCACTGGGTGCGCCAGCGGATGTCGAGCCACTGCTCGAGCGTCCGCGTGACCCCGCATTTGGCGACTGGGCGACCAACGTCGCCATGGTGCTTGCGAAGCCACTCGGCCGGAAGCCGCGCGACCTCGCGCAGGACCTCGTGAAGGCGCTGGACTTCCAGGCGGCCGGCCTCGCCAGCGTGGACGTCGCCGGCCCGGGGTTCATCAACCTGCGGATGAGCGCGGACACGGTGGCCGACGGCCTGCGCGCACTGGTCGCCGCGGGCGAGCGCTACGGACACCACGAGGCGGGCGCAGCGAAGCCGGTGGTGGTGGAGTTCGTGAGTGCGAACCCCACCGGGCCGTTGCACGTAGGCCACGGCCGTCAGGCGGCCCTCGGCGACGCCATCGCGTCGCTGCTCGAGTGGACGGGCTGGCGCGTGTCGCGCGAGTTCTACTACAACGACGCCGGCGTGCAGATCGAGAACCTCGCGAGGAGCACCCAGGCGCGCGTCCGCGAGCTGGCCGGTGCGCCGCTCGAGATTCCCGAGGGCGGCTACCACGGCGAGTACATCGCCGAGATCGCACAGCGGTACGCGGCCGAGCATCCGGAAGACAGGGCAGGCAACAACCTCGACGCGATGCGCCGCTTCGCCGTGCGCGAGCTGCGGAAGGAGCAGGACCGCGACATGCAGGCGTTCGGCGTCGCCTTCGACACCTACTTCCTCGAGTCGTCGCTGTACGAGGATGGCCGCGTGGAGCGCACGGTACGCGCGCTCGTCGAGCGTGGGAAGACCTATGACAAGGACGGCGCGCTCTTCCTGCGCACCACGGAGTACGGCGACGACCAGGACCGCGTGATGCGGAAGAGCGCGGAGAAGGGGGGCACCTTCACCTACTTCGTCCCCGACGTGGCGTATCACGTCACGAAGTGGGAGCGCGGCTTCACGCGCGCGATCAACGTGCAGGGCGCCGATCACCACAGCACGGTGACGCGCGTGCGGGCCGGCCTCCAGGCGCTCGACATCGGCATCCCCGTGGGCTATCCGGAATACGTGCTGCACCAGATGGTGACGGTGATGCGCGGCGGCGAGGAGGTGAAGATCTCCAAGCGCGCCGGCAGCTACGTCACGGTGCGCGACCTGATCGACGAGGTCGGGCGCGACGCGGTGCGCTACTTCTTCCTCATGCGGAAGGGCGACTCGCAGCTTTCGTTCGACGTGGACCTGGCGCGCTCGCAGAGCGAGGAGAACCCGGTCTACTACATCCAGATGGCGCACGCCCGGATGTCGGGGATCTTCCGCGTCGGCGAGATCGACCCGTCGTCGATCGACGCGAGCGCCGATCTCTCCGTGCTCACCCTGCCGGAAGAGACGGCGCTCATGAAGGCGCTGCTCGACTTCCCGGCGCTCGTTGCCGGTGCTGCCGAGGCGCTCGAGCCGCACCGCGTGGCCACGTACCTCCACGACACGGCGGGCAAGGTGCATCTCTGGTATCACAAGGCGCACGTGCTCAACGAGCCGGAGCCGATCACGCGCGCGCGCCTGCTGCTCGCGCGCGCGTCGCAGATCGTGCTGCGGAACGGCCTGTCCATGCTCGGCATCTCGGCGCCCGACCGCATGTAGGTCGCTCGACGAGGCAACGGAACGGCAGCTGGAAGGAAACAACGGAAACAGCTGAAGGAGCACGCTCGTGCAGTTTCCGTGGTGTCCGCTCGTTCCTTTCATGATGTGGTTTTCGACTCACGCTTCACGTCTCACGATCCACCCCAGCCCTTCCGCTCTGCTCATGTCCGTCCTCGTCGTTGGTTCCGTCGCGCTCGACTCGGTCGAAACTCCGTTCGGCAAGGCCGACAACGTCATCGGCGGGTCGGGCACCTTCTTCTCCGCCTCGGCGAGCCACCTCGCGCCCGTGCAGCTGGTCGGCGTCGTGGGCAACGACTACCCGCTCGACCAGCTCGAGCCTCTGAAGAAGCGCGGCGTGGACACGGCCGGCCTCGAACAGGCGGACGGCAACTCCTTCCGCTGGCGCGGACGGTACCGCCATGACCTCAACTCGGCGGAGACGCTCGAGACGCACCTCGGGGTCTTCTCGCACTTCAGCCCCAAGATCCCGCCCCAGTTCCAGCGGGCGCCGTTCGTCTTCCTCGCCAACATCGACCCGCGCCTCCAGCTCGACGTGCTGAAGCAGGTGCAGAAGCCGACGCTCGTGGCGTGCGACACGATGAACTTCTGGATCGAGAGCCGGCGGCCGGACATCCTCGAGCTGATCAAGCACGTGGACCTGATCACGCTCAACGACGGGGAAGCGCGGCAGCTGACCGATTGCTACAACCTCGTGAAGGCCGCGCGCTGGATCATGGCGCGCGGCCCGAAGATGGTGGTGATCAAGAAGGGCGAGCATGGCGCGTTCCTGTTCCGCGAGAGCTCGATCTTCTTCGCGCCCGCGTACCCGCTCGAGTCGGTGTTCGACCCTACCGGCGCCGGCGACTCCTTCGCCGGCGGGTTCATGGGCTACCTGGCGCGCACCGGCGACCTCAGCGAAGCCAGCCTCCGCCGCGCCGTGGTGTACGGATCGGCCATGGGCTCGTTCGCGGTGGAGAAGTTCTCGGTGCAGCGCCTGCTCGAGATCACGCCGACGGAGATCGCCGCACGCGTGCGCGACTTCCACGCCCTCGTCGCGTTCGAGGAGGAGCTGGCGTCGTGAGCGACGCGCGCGGTGGTGACGCTCGGCCCGGCGCGATGGACTACGCCGGCGCCGGCGTGGACATCGATCGGTCGGATGCCGTGAAGCAGCGCATCCGCGCCGCCGTGGAATCCACCTTCACCGTCGGGGCCCGCGGGAGCTTCGGCGGGTTCGGTGGCATGTTCCGCATGCCGGCCGAAGCGCACCGGCCGGTGCTGGTGTCGAGCGCGGATGGCGTGGGCACCAAGCTGCGCGTCGCCATCGATGCGGGACGTCACGGCACCGTGGGGCACGACCTCGTCAATCACTGCGTCAACGACATCCTCGTGCAGGGGGCCGTCCCGCTCTTCTTCCTCGACTACTTCGCCGCCGGACGCCTGGAACCCGACGTCGTCGCGGCGGTGGTGGAGGGCGTCGCCGCCGGGTGCCGTGAAAACGGCTGCTCGCTCGTGGGCGGCGAGACGGCGGAGATGCCCGGCATCTACACCCCGCCCGACTACGACCTCGCCGGCTTCATCGTCGGCATGGTGGAGGAGGATGCGATCCTCGGCGCGGACCGGGTCTGCGAGGGAGACGTGATCCTCGGACTGGCCAGCAGCGGATTGCACACCAACGGTTACTCCCTGGCGCGGCGCATCGTCTTTGAGCGGATGGGCCTGGCTGTCCACGATCCCTTCCCGGGGGAGGATGCCTCGGTGGCGGACGTGTTGCTGCGGGTCCATCGCTCGTATCTGCCGGTGCTGCGACCGGTCCTCGGTCACATTCACGGCATGGCACACATCACCGGCGGCGGGCTGCCGGGCAATGTGAACCGGACGCTGACCGACACGCTGGACGCCGAGATCGACGCGGCGAGCTGGGAGGTGCCGAACCTGTTCCGGCAGCTCGAGCGTGCCGGTGGCGTGGATCGAGCAGAGATGTTCCGCACGTTCAACATGGGCGTCGGAATGGTCGTCATCACCGACGAGGCAGGCGCGCACGCGGTCGAGGCGAGCGCCTCGGCGGCTCACCTTGGCAACTGGCGGCTCGGGCGCATCGTGCGCGGAGCCGGACAGGTGCGCATCACCCAGGAGCGCGCATGAAGAAGTTCCTCGTTCTCGCGGTTGGCATGAGCATGGTCGGCGCGGCGTCGGCGCAGGGCCAGAACGGTGGCCTGTCGCAGCCGGTCTGCGTGGCCGCCAGCAACTCCACGCCTGATCGCGTGGCGCAGGATGCCTGTCAGCAGGCGTACGACGTCTACCAGTTCATGGGTCCGCAACTGGGCCTGGCGGTAGCCGGTGGAAATCACACGCTCGGCTCCAACTCGTCGCTCGGCGGCCTCGGACATTTCTCGCTCGGCCTCCACGCCACCGGATTCCGTGGCTCGCTGCCGCAGGTGGACAAGTTCACGCAGCGCTCGGGCGGGGCGTCACCGGCACAGGAGCTGCCGACCCAGGATCAGTTCATGGGGCTCCCCGGCGCCGATGCGGCGATCGGTATCTTCGGGGGACTGCCGCTGGCCCTCACCAACGTCGGCGGCATCGACCTGCTGCTGAGCGCCTCGTACGTCCCGGATCTCAGTGACAACCAGTTCACGGTGCACCCGAAGCAGAATCTCCAGGTCGGCTATGGCGCACGCATCGGGCTGCTCTCGGAGTCCATCCTCGTTCCGGGCGTGTCGCTGACCTACCTGAAGCGGGACCTGCCGACGACGACCATCTACGGCACCGCGATGTACAACAATCTCCTGACCGGTCCCACCACCGCGACCCTGACGGTCAGCGACTTCAAGGTGAAGACGTCGGGATGGCGTCTCGTGGCGAGCAAGAGCCTCGTCATCCTCGGCCTCGCTGCCGGCGTGGGGCAGGACACCTACGACCAGTCGGCCAGCATCAGCGCCACGGTGAGCGGCACGCAGCCGACGATTCCGCCGTCGAGCTTCACGACCACGGCCACGGTGCCGGGCACGTCGCAGTCGATGACGCGAACCAACTACTTCGTGGATGCCACGCTTCACCTGTTCCTGCTCAAGATCACCGGGGAAATCGGCCAGGTGTCGGGAGGGACGGTGAACACGTACAACACCTTCCAGTCGGGCCGCGCGGACAAGGCACAGACGTACGGCTCGGTCGGATTCCGCCTGGGCTTCTAGCGCATGGCAGCACGCGAGCGCGCGGCGGCACCCGCGGATGGCGCGTTCATGCGCCGCGCGCTCGACCTCGCGGAAAATGGATGGGGACGCACGGCGCCGAACCCGATGGTCGGCGCCGTCGTCGTGCGCGACGGGAGCATCGTCGGCGAAGGGTGGCATCGTCGCTACGGCGACGCCCACGCCGAGGTGGAGGCGCTGCGCTCCGCCGGGGAGCGCGCGCGCGGAGCGACGCTCTACGTCACCCTCGAGCCCTGCAACCACCACGGGCGCACCCCTCCGTGCACGGACGCCATCATCGCTGCCGGCATTCGTCGGGTCGTGATTGCCGTCGCGGACCCGAACCCGGTGGCCGCTGGCGGCGCCGAGCGGTTGCGCGCGGCGGGACTGACGGTGGAGATCGGGCTTGGCGAGGCGTCGGCGCGCGAGCTGAACGCCGTCTTCTTCCATGCCCTCTCCTCCGACCGCCCGTTCGTGCGCCTCAAGCTCGCGCTGTCGCTGGATGGCGCCATGTCGGACGCGACGCGCAGGCCGGCGTGGCTGACGGGACACGAGGCGCGCGGCGAGGTGCATCGCCTGCGGGCCGGCTCGGATGCCGTGGCGGTCGGCATCGGCACCGTCCTCGCCGACGATCCGCTCCTCACCGTACGCAGCTTCTCGGCGCCGCGCGTGCCGCCGCTGCGGGTGGTGTTCGACACGTCCGCCCGGCTCCCGCTCACCTCGCAGCTCGTGCGGACGGCGCGTGAGTCGCCGGTGGTCGTGGCGTGCTGGGCGCCGGAGGCCAGGCACGCCCTGGCGCTCGAGCAGGCGGGGGTCGAGCTCCTGCATGCCGCCACGCTCGGCGACGCGATGCGTGCGCTCCGCGCGCGCCACGTGCGCTCGATCCTCGTGGAAGGAGGCGCCGCGCTCGCGGCGTCGCTCATCCAGGAGGCGCTGGTGGATCGCCTGATTATCTTTCGGGCACCCCTCGTGCTCGGTACGGGCGCGCTGAACCCGTTCAGCGCCTTTCCCGCCGCCACGATCGACGACGCGCCGCGCTGGCGGTTCGTCCGGTCGGCACGGTTCGGGGACGACGAGATGACGGTTTACGCGCCTCCGGCACCGGAGGCCGGAGCGAATTGACATGTTCACCGGGCTGGTTGACGACGTAGGCGTCGTCGAGCGTGTGGAGCGGACGGAGGCGGGGCGCACGCTGCGCGTCGCCTCTCGCTACACCGGCCTGTCCACCGGTGAAAGCATCGCGGTGAACGGGGCCTGCCTTACCGTGCTCGAGCACGGACCCGGCTGGTTCGACGTCGCGGCGGTCGTCACCACGCTGGGCCGCACGACCATCGGCGGCTGGGAAGCCGGGCGCCACGTCAACCTCGAGCGTGCGATGCGGCTGGGGGACCGGCTCGGCGGACACCTCGTGCAGGGACACGTGGACGGCGTGGCCGAGGTCGAGCAGGTGCAGCGCGCCGACGATGCGCTGCTGGTCGACCTCCGCCTCCCCGCGGACCTCGAGCCATTGATGGTGCTGCACGGGTCCGTGGCCGTGGACGGCGTGAGCCTCACCGTGAACGCGCTCCCCGCGCCGGGGATTCTTCAGGTGAGCCTGATCGATCATACCGCTCGCCACACCACGCTCGGCGCGCTCCATGCCGGCGACGCCGTGCACGTGGAGGTGGACATGGTGGGCAAGTACGTCCGCCAGCTCGTGGCTCCGTACGCCGTGGCGCGATGAGCGCGACACCAACTCGGGAACCGATGCCATTCAATACAGTCGCCGAAGCCATCGCCGACATCGCCGCGGGCAAGCTCGTCATCGTGGCCGATGACGAGGACCGCGAGAACGAGGGCGATCTCATTTGTGCCGCGCAGCTCGCGACGCCGGAGCTGGTCAACTTCATGATCAAGCGCGCGGGAGGGCTGATCTGCGTCGCCCTCACCGGCGAGCGGGTGGACCAGCTGGAGCTGCCGCCGATGGCGGAGAGCAACCCGGACGAGTACCGCACCGCGTACACCGTGAGCGTGGATGCCTCGCCGCGCTTCGGCGTGACGACGGGGATCAGCGCGCAGGACCGCGCGACCACGATCCGGACCCTCGTCGATCCCGCGACCGTGCCCTCCGACCTGCGCCATGGTGGCCACGTCCATCCGCTGCGCGCCCGCGAGGGCGGCGTGCTGCAGCGGGTCGGACACACCGAGGCGGCGGTGGACCTCGCGCGGCTCGCTGGCGTCTATCCCGCCGGCGTGATCTGCGAGATCCTGAACGAGGACGGCACGACGGCGCGCCGCCCCCAGCTCGAGGCGTTCGCGCGCGAGCACGGGCTCAAGTTCATCACCGTCGCCCAGCTCGTCGCGCATCGGCTCAAGCACGAGCGGCTCGTGCATCGCGTCGCCGAGGCGCGCCTGCCCACCAATTTCGGCACGTGGACCGTCTACGGCTACGAGAACGACGTGGACGACGCCGAGCACGTCGCCATCGCCTACGGCGACCTCGGCGATGGCGAGAGCGTGCTGGTGCGCATGCACTCCAAGTGCCTCACCGGCGACGTCTTCCACTCGATGCGCTGCGACTGCGGCTGGCAGCTCGAGACGGCGATGCAGATGATCCAGAAGGAGGGACGCGGCGTCATCGTCTACCTCGACCAGGAAGGGCGGGGGATCGGCCTCCTCAACAAGCTCAAGGCGTACGAGCTGCAGGATCGCGGCGCGGACACGGTGGAGGCGAACGAGCAGCTCGGCTTCGCCCCCGACCTGCGCAACTACGGCATCGGCGCCCAGATCCTCCTCGACCTCGGGCTGAAGTCCATCCGCCCCATCACCAACAATCCGCGCAAGATGGTCGGCCTCGAGGGCTACGGGCTGCGCATCGAGGAGCGGGTCCCCATCATTCAGCCGGAGAACACCGAGAACGCCGGCTACCTGGGCACGAAGCGCGACAAGCTCGGGCACCTGCTCGCCTCCTGATCGAATGGCAGAATTCACCGGAAGTCCCGACGGCGAGGGCCGTCGCTTCGCCGTGCTCGTGTCGCGCTTCAACGAGCACATCACGCAGAAGCTCGCCGACGGCGCGATGGACGCCCTCGTCCGCCACGGCTGCGCCGTGGACGACGTGGACGTCGTCTGGGTGCCGGGTGCGTGGGAGCTGCCCTTCGCCGCGCGCCGGCTGGCCGCCACGGAGCGCTACAACGCGCTCGTCGTGCTCGGCGCCGTGATCCGCGGCGACACGCCCCACTTCGACTACGTGGCCGGCGAAGCGTCGCGCGGCCTCGCCGATGCGAGCAGCGAGTACGACATCCCGATCGGCTTCGGCCTCCTCACCTGCGACACGATGGCGCAGGCCGAGGCGCGCGCCGGCGGCGAGCACGGGAACAAGGGCTGGGACGCGGCCGTCGCCGCGCTCGAGATGACCGACCTCTTCGAACGACTCGATGCCGCGGACGAGGGTTGAGACGCGTGCCCGCGCGCGGGCGCTCCAGGCGCTCTATGCGTGGGAGATGCGCGGCGGCGAGGGAAACCTCGAGCAGGTGGCGACGCAGGTGTGGGACGACATGTCCATCACCCCCGACGAGCGTCGCGTCGCCGGCCCGCTGGTGCGCATGGTCGCGCAGCGGCAGCGCAACCTCGATGACGAGCTGGCCGACGTGACCACGAACTGGCGCCTCGAGCGCATCGGCGCCGTGGAGCGCTGCGTCCTCCGGCTGGGCGCCGCCGAGCTGTCGCTCGGGGAGACGCCGCCGCGTGTCGTCATCCAGGAGGCGGTCACCCTGGCCGAGCGGTTCGGCAGCGCGGCGAGCGCGCGCTTCGTGAACGGGGTCCTCGACGCGCTGGCGCGGCGCATGGGGCGCATGTAGTGCGCCTGCTCCTCGTCAACTGGCAGGACCGGGAGAATCCCCTCGCCGGTGGCGCGGAGATCCACCTGCACGAGATCTTCGGCCGGCTCGCGCACCGTGGCCACGAGGTCACGCTGCTGTGCGGTGGGTGGCCGGGCGCCGAGCCGCACGCCAGGCTGGACGGCATCGAGGTCATTCGCGTCGGCACCCGCCACACCTTTCCCTTCCTCGCGCGCCGCTACTTCCGCCAGCACCTCGCGAACGGGCGGTTCGACCTGCTGGTGGAGGACGTGAACAAGATTCCCCTCGGCACGCCGCGGTGGGGCGGCCCGACGCCGGTGGCGCTCGTGCCGCATCTCTTCGGCGGCACGGCGTTCCAGGAGCTCACGCCGCCCCTTGCCGCTGCCGTCTGGCTCGCCGAGCGGCCGCTCGGCCGCGTCTATCGCCACGTGCCCTTCGAGGCGATCAGCACCAGCACCGCCGCCGACCTGGCCGACCGCGGCATCCCGCGGTCGAGCGTGGAGGTGATCTATCCCGGCATCGACACGATCCACTACACGCCGCGCCTCGAGTTGCGCGCGGGCGCGCCCCTCTTCGCCTACCTCGGCCGTCTCAAGCGCTACAAGGGCGTGCACTTCGTGATTCGCGCCTTCGCGGCGATGGGACATCCGACCGCCACGCTCGAGATCGCGGGCGCGGGCGACTACCGTCCCGCGCTCGAGCGCCTGGCCGCGTCGCTTGACCTCGGTGACCGCGTGCGGTTTCTTGGGCGGATCAGCGAGCAGGAGAAGCTGTCGCTGTTGCGGCGGGCCTGGGCGCTGGTGTTCGCGTCGCCGAAGGAAGGGTGGGGAATCACCAACCTCGAGGCGGCGGCGTGCGGCACCCCGGTGGTGGCCTCCAACTCGCCGGGCATTCGCGAATCGGTGCGTGACGGCGACACGGGCTACCTCGTTCCCCACGGCGACGTTCGCGCGATGGGGGCGGCGATGGGCCGCCTCGCCGCGGACCGCGCGCTGGTGGAACGCCTCGGCGCGCAGGCACGCGGCTTCGCGGAGACATTCACCTGGGAGCGCGCCGCCGAGGAGACGGAGCGCCACCTGGAGCGCGTCCTCGCTACCGGTCGATGAGCTGATGCAACTCCCACCATCCCGCGCCCGATGAGCCCGACACTCCGAGTGGGCGACCTGTACGATCAGCTCCGTGACGCGCTCGAGCTGGAGCGCGTCCCCGGCACCGAGGGGCTGGAGCGCATCGTGCCCGGCTCCGACGTGTCGAGCCCGGGGCTCGCCCTCGCCGGATTCGTCGCACGCTTCGCGGCCGAGCGGCTGCAGGTGTTCGGCGAGACGGAGGTGACTTACCTGCATTCGCTCGACGCGCGGACGCGGCGCGAGCACCTCGCGAAGTTCTTCAGCTTCCCCGTGCCGTGCGTGTTCGTCACGAAGGGGCTCGAGCTCGCGCCCGAGATCGTGGACGAGGCGCGCAACGCCGGGGTCGGCGTCCTGCGCTCCGCGCTCAAGACCCACGAGTTCTACACGCGCATCAAGCCGTGGCTCGAGGACTGGTTCGCGCCGCAGACCACGCTGCACGGCTCGCTGGCGGATGTGTCCGGCGTGGGGCTGCTGTTCATCGGCAAGAGCGGCATCGGCAAGTCGGAATGCGTGCTCGATCTCGTCGAGCGCGGCCACCGGCTCGTGGCCGACGACCTCGTCATCGTTCGCCGGAAGGGGAGCGACATCCTCATCGGGCGCGGACACGACCTGCAGCGGCATTACATGGAGATCCGCGGCGTGGGGCTCGTGGACATCCCGGCCATCTTCGGGGTGCGGGCGGTGCGGCAGCAGAAGCGCATCGAGGTGGTGGTCCAGCTCGAGGAATGGCACCAGGACGCGCCGGTCGAGCGCACCGGGCTCGACGGCGAGACGACCGACATCCTCGGCGTCTCCCTGCCGCGCATCACGATCCCGCTCAACCCGGGCAAGAACATCACGGTGATCGCGGAAGTCATCGCGATGCACCACCTGCTCAAGTTCAGCGGCATCGATCCCGCCGAGCGATTCAATGCGCGATTGTTGAAGGAGATGCGCAACAAGTCCGAGATCCACCGCTACCTGCGGGAGGATCATGAGTAGCCCGGTGAAGCTCGCCATCGTCGCCGGCCACGCCGACTTTGCGGCGGGGCTCACCTCCGCCGTGGAGGCGATCGCCGGTCATGGCGAGCGCCTGGTGCCGATCCAGGTCCGCGGACTCTGCGGCGAGGACATCCAGGCGCTCCTGCGCAGCCGCCTCCAGGAGACCGGCGCGCTCGTGATCTTCACCGACCTCCAGGCGGGAAGCTGCACCATGGCGGCGCGGCGCGTGCTGCGCGACGTACCGGGCGCCGTGCTCGTGGCCGGCGCCAACCTGCCGATGCTGCTCGACTTCGTCCTGTCCTCGGACCCCGATCCCGTGGCGGCAGCCAAGGCGGCCGCGGAGCGCGGGCGCACGGCGGTGAGCGTGCACGGAGGGCAGGCGTGACCCTCGTCCTCAATCGCATCGACGACCGGCTGATCCATGGCCAGGTGGTCGTGGGCTGGGGACAGCCGCTCGACGTCCACTTCATCGTGCTCGTCGACGACGCGGTGGCGGCGAGCGACTGGGAGCAGGAGCTCTACCGCATGGGTGTCCCGCCGGAGATGGAGGTCCGCTTCCTCTCGGTGGCCGATGCGGCGCAGCACCTCGAGCGATTCCGCAGCGAGCCGCACGCCGGCATCCTCCTCACGGGGGACATCGCGACGATGTGCCGCCTCGTGGCCGAGGCTGGCGTGCGCGAGGTGAACGTCGGCGGGATACACCATCGTGCCGGCCGCGTGCAGCACCTGCGCTACGTCTTCCTCACCCCCGCCGAGGAGGCGGCCCTGCGCGAGATCGCGGCGCAGGGCGCGGTGGTGACGGCGCAGGACGTCCCGGCGGCACGCGCGGTTCCGCTCGAGGAGCTCCTCGCGGCGCGGGAGGGCGCATGAGGGAGCTGCTACCACTCTCGCTGCTCGGCGCGATCGTCGGGCTCGACGTCGTCTGCTTTCCGCAGATGATGTATTCGCGACCGCTCGTGGCGGCCACCCTCGCCGGTGCATTCGTGGGCGACGCGACGCGAGGCATGGTCGTGGGCGTCGTGCTCGAGCTGATCGCCATCGCGACGTTGCCGTTCGGCGCCTCCCGCTATCCCGAGTGGGGCTCCGCCGCCGTCGTGGGTGGCGCGCTGTCCGCGACGCTCCCCCCCGACCATGCCGGAGTCGTCACGCTTGGCGTGCTCAGCGCGCTGGCCACCGCATGGGTCGGGGGATGGTCGCTGGTGAAGCTTCGGCAGTGGAACGCCGCGCTCGCGCGAAAGCGGCGTCACGCCCTCGAGGCAGGCGCGCGCGGCACGGTGATCGGCCTCCAGCTCGCCGGGCTGACGGGGGACCTGGTGCGCGCCGGCCTGCTCACCGTCGCGGCATACGCCGTGTTCTTTCCCATCGCCTCCAGACTGGCGGGCCACTGGTCGTTCAGCGGTCCGCTCTCGCGGAGCGTGGTGATGATGCTCGCGACCGCCGTCGCGGCGAGTGCGGCGTGGGTGATCTTTCACTCGGCTCGTGGGGCGCGCTGGTATTTCGCCGGCGGCGTGATCGCGGGACTCCTTCTCCTGCTCGCGCGATGACGGCGCCCGCCTTCGGCAGCGCGGCGGCGGCGCCCGCGCCCGCCCCGTCGCTCCCGGCGACGACCTGGCTCAGCATCTTCCTGCGGCTGCTCGCCATCCAGGGTGCGTGGAACTACGAGACGCTGCTCGGCAACGGTATCGGCTTCTGCGTGGAGCCGGCGCTGCGCCACCTGCCCGGCGGCGTGCATGGCCCGGCGTTCAAGGAGGCGATGGCGCGGGAGAGCGCGTACTTCAACGCGCATCCGTACCTGGCCTCGGTCGCGGTGGGCGCTCTCGCGCGCGCCGAGCTTTCCGGCGTCCCCGCCGAGCGCATCGAGCGCTTCCGCACGGCGCTCGCCGGACCGCTCGGCAGCGTGGGCGACCGGCTGGTGTGGGCCGGATGGCTTCCCTTCACGTCGCTCGTGTCGCTGGCGGCGTTCGGTCTCGGCGCGCGGCCGCTGCTCGTCGTCTGCCTCTTCCTCCTCCTCTACAACGCGGGGCACTTCGCGCTGCGCATCTGGGGACTTCGCGTCGGGTGGACGCGCGGCCTCGCCGTCGCGCCCGCGCTCGGCAATCCGCTGCTGCGCGGCGGGCCGGCGCACGTGGGCCGCGCCGCGGCGGCCGCGGCCGGCGTCGCCCTCCCGCTCGCCGCGGCGCGCGTGCAGGAGGGGGGGCCGTCGCTGCTCGCCGGCGTGCTCCTCGGCGCCGCGCTGCTGTCCGTGCTGCTCGTCCGCGTGCACGTGCGCGTGGAAGCCTACAAGCTCGCGCTGATCCTGATCGCCCTTTTCGCCCTGTTCTCGGTGGCTCGCTGATGGTCGAACGAACGGTGCAGATCGTCAACAAGAATGGGCTCCATGCCAGGCCGGCGGCCGAGATCGTGAAGATCTCCGCCGGCTTCCAGAGCGAGATCACCCTCGTGAAGGACGGCATGGAGGTCAATGGCAAGAGCATCATGGGTGTCATGATGCTCGCCGCCGAGTGCGGATCCTCGCTCGTGCTCCGCGCCGATGGCCCGGACGCGGAGGCCGCGGTGAACGCGCTCGCCACCCTCATCGCCAACCGGTTCGGAGAGCGCTAGTGGAGCGGCAGATCCGAGGCATTCCCGCATCGCCGGGCATCGTCGTCGGCCACGTGCACCTCCTGCGCTGGGAGGTGCCCGACGTTCGCCATCGGATCATTTCGGACGAGCACATCCCCGAGGAGATCGCGCGGCTGCATGCCGCCATCGGACGGGCGAAGGAACGGCTTCGCCTGCTGCGCGCGCGCGTCGAGGCGGCGGCGGGCCCCGAGGAGGCCGCCATCTTCGACGTGCAGCTCTCCATCATGGACGACCAGGAGCTCAGGCGGGGGGTCGAGGAGCTGATCCGGCAGAACCTCGGCGCAGAGAAGGCCTTCGACCTCGTGATGCTCGAGTGGCGCACGCGCTTCGCGCGCCACTCCGCACCCATGCTGCGCGAGCGCGTCGGCGACCTGACCGACGTCCACATCCGCGTGCTGTCGCTGCTGCTCGGGCTGCCGGACCACGATCCGGTGGACCTGCCGCCCGGCGCGCGGGCGATCCTCGTCACGCACGACCTCACGCCGAGCCTCACGGTGCAGCTGGACCGCGCCGCAATCGCGGCCATCGCCACCGATGCGGGCACGCGCACGTCCCACGTCGCCATTCTCGCCCGCTCGCTCGGCTTGCCCGCTGTCGTGGGCTTGCGGACGGCGACGTCCGAGCTGTCGGGTGGCGAGCGGGTCGTGCTCGATGGCGGCACGGGGATGCTGGCGATCAATCCGACCGACGAGGAGATCGAGGACTACCACGAGCGCCAGCGTCAGGAAGAGCTGGCGGAGGCGTCGCTCGCCGAGCTCGCCGCACTCGACTCGGTGACGCTGGACGGCGTGCGCATCACCCTGCGCGCCAACGTGGACATTCCCGAGGAGGCGGAAGCCGCCACGCGCAGCGGGGCCGAGGGCGTGGGCCTCATGCGCACGGAGTTCCTCGTCGTGGGGCGCGCCGCCATGCCGGACGAGGACGAGCAGTACCGCGCGTACCGCCGCGTGGTGGAGGCGTTCGCGGGCAAGCCGGTCGTCATCCGCACCTTCGACATCGGCGGCGACAAGCTGCCGGTGGGCGGCTATCCCACCGAGCCGAACCCGTTCCTCGGGTGGCGCGCCATCCGCATGTGCATCGACCGTCCCGATCTCTTCCGCGTCCAGCTCCGTGCGCTGCTGCGGGCTGCGGTGCACGGAGACCTGCGGATCATGCTCCCGCTCGTCGTCACGCTCGACGAGGTGGTGGCGGCACGCGCGCTGCTCGCGGAGGCGGCGGAGGAGCTGGCCGCGCGCGGCGTGGAGCACCGACGCGACGTGCCGCTCGGCATCATGATCGAGACGCCCGCGGCCGCCGTGGCCGCGCACACGTTCGCCGACGACGTCGATTTCTTCAGCATCGGCACGAACGACCTCGTCCAGTACACGCTGGCGGTGGACCGGGGCAACGCGAACCTCGCCGAGCGGTTCACCCCTCTTCATCCGGCCGTGCTCCAGCTCATCCGCCGCACGGTGGACGTGGCCACCGCGGCGGACATCGACGTCGCCGTCTGCGGGGAGATGGCGTCACAGCCGCTGATGGCGTTCGCCCTCATCGGGCTCGGCGTGCGTCAGCTCAGCGTGGCGCCGCGGTCGGTGCCGCTCGTGAAGCGCATCGTGCGCGGCGTGACGTTCGAGCAGGCGCAGCGCGCCGCGGGAGCGGCACTCGACGCCCGGACCGCCGACGAGGCGCGTGGCGAGCTGGCCCACAGCCTGGGCGCCGCGATCGGCGACTCCCCGTACCTCTACGACGGCTTGCCCGCCGCAGGCTGACTGGCTTTCTTTCGGCGTCGCCGTCGCCTGACGGCGTTGCGGGCCCGGCAGCATGGTGTCGGGCCTTCTTTCTTCCTCTCCAACGCCCAGTGGGGAACCCGCCTGTGTTCGATCGCAGTCTCTTCACGTCCGAATCCGTCACCGAAGGGCATCCCGACAAGGTCGCCGATGCCATCTCCGACGCCGTCCTCGACGCGCTGCTCACGGAGGATCCTGCTTCCCGCGTCGCTTGCGAGACCCTCGTCACCACCGGCCTCGCCGTCATCGCCGGCGAGATCACGACCGAGGCGTACGTGCACCTCCCCGACATCGTGCGTGATACCATCGCGCGCATCGGGTACACCGACGCCGGCTACGGCTTCGACAGCCAGACCTGCGCGGTGATGAGCACCATCGACCGCCAGTCGGGCGACATCGCCATGGGCGTGGACACCGGCGGGGCCGGCGACCAGGGCATGATGTTCGGCTACGCCACCGACGAGACCGAGGAGCTGATGCCGATGCCGATCATGCTCGCGCATCGCCTCACGAAGGCGCTCGCCGAGCGTCGCCGCGACGGCACCCTGCCGTGGCTCCGGCCCGACGGCAAGGCGCAGGTGACCATCGTGTACGAGGACGGCGAGCCCGTCGCCGTGGACACGGTCGTCATCAGCACGCAGCACGCGGACAGCGTGAGCAACGCGAAGATCCGCCGCGCGATCATCAGCGACATCATCGAGGCGGAGATCCCCGAGGAGCTGCGCCCGAAGAAGGTGAAGTACCACATCAACCCGACCGGCCGCTTCGTCATCGGTGGTCCCCAGGGTGATGCCGGCCTCACCGGCCGCAAGATCATCGTCGATACCTACGGCGGCATGGGCCGTCACGGCGGTGGCGCGTTCAGCGGCAAGGATCCCTCGAAGGTGGACCGCTCGGCGTGCTACGCGGCGCGCTGGGTGGCGAAGAACGTCGTGGCGGCGAAGCTGGCGCGCCGCTGCGAGGTGCAGGTCGCCTACGCGATCGGCGTGGCCGAGCCCGTCTCGGTGCGCGTGGATACCTTCGGCACCAACACCGTGCCGGAGTCCCGCATCCTCGAGGCGGTGCGCAAGAGCTTCGACCTCACGCCCAAGGGGATCATGAAGGCGCTGGACTTGCGAAAGCCCATCTACAGCGCCACCGCCGCGTACGGCCACTTCGGCCGCACGCCGGAGAAGGTCGGCCGCGGCAGCGCCGCCGGCACGACCTTCACCTGGGAGCGCACCGATCGCGCCGCGGCCCTCAAGCGCGCGGCGAACGCGTAGCACGCTG
Source organism: Gemmatimonadaceae bacterium (assembly GCA_036280075.1). Lineage (GTDB taxonomy): Bacteria > Gemmatimonadota > Gemmatimonadetes > Gemmatimonadales > Gemmatimonadaceae > AG11. Next base: position 26,361 of record DASURL010000194.1, read on the forward strand.
GACCACCGGTGGTGGTGCATGACGCCACCACCGGCGAGGCAGGGGGATCATGATCGAAGTCTTCGTGTCGCGGCTCGGCCTCGACAGCACCAACAACAGCTACGTCGTCATCCTCCAGGAGCGTGGTGGCACGCGGCTGCTTCCCATCTGGATCGGCCAGCCGGAAGCGGAGTCGATCGTGATGCACATGCACAACGTGAAGCGGCCGCGCCCCATCACCCATGACCTCATGCGCAGCCTCATCCTGGGGATGGACGCCCAGCTGCGGCGCGTGCAGATCACGCGCGTGGAGAAGCAGACGTACTACGCCGAGCTGCACCTCCAGCACGGCGAGACGCTTGCGCGCATCGATGCCCGTCCGTCGGACGGCATCGCCATCGCCCTGCGGCTCGATGCGCCCATCTACGCGGCCGAGCAGCTGCTCATCGAGCCCGGCGAGGAGACGGCCGACGAGGAAGGCGACGAGCCCGATCTCGGCGGTGGCGGCGACGCCGGCGAGGGCGAGCTGACGAGCGAGCAGCTCAAGGCCTACTTGGAGAACCTGCGGCCTGAAGATTTCGGCAAGTTCACTCCCTGAGCGCGTGCGCCGCGCCGCGATCGCCATCGTCACGCTGCTCCGCCTGCTGGCGCCGGGCGTCGCGCGTGCGCAGGACACGCTGCCCGCACCGCCCCCCACGCCGGCGGTCGTCGCCGGGCGCGTCGTCATCCCGTCGCCCCAGCAGGAGACGCCGGTGCCCGGCATCTTCGTCACCGTGCACCGTGTCGGCCAGGACAGCGCCGGCCCGCTGGACTCCGTGCGCACGGATGCGCGCGGCCGCTATGCGGTGCACTACACGCGCTTCGGCAGCGAGGACGCGCTGTACTTCGCCGCCGCGGTGTACAACGGCATCGCCTACTTCACGGCCCCGCTGCGTGGCGAACGGGTGGAAGGGGACGACGCCGAGATCACCGTGTTCGACACGACGAGCCGGCCCGTCACGCTCACCATTCAGGGCCACCACATCGTCGTCAGCGCGCCCAACGCGAATGGCGGCCGCGAGGTCGTCGAGGTGTACGAGCTGTCGAACGACACCACGGCCACCCTCGTGCCGAGAGACTCGCTCACGCCGGTGTGGTCCGCCACCCTGCCCGCCGACGCGACCGACTTCACCCCCGGCCAGGGGGACGTCGCCGCGTCCGCGCTCACCCGGCGCGGCAACCGCGTGGAGCTGTTCGCACCCTTCGGCCCCGGGGTGAAGCAGCTGAGCTTCAGCTACGTGTTGAAGGATGGCGCCTTTCCGCTGAACGTGGTGCTCGAGCGGCAGACGGGCGTGTTCGAGGTGCTGCTCGAGGAGCAGGCCGCGCAGGCCCGCGGGCCGTCGCTGCGCGCGCAGGGATCGGTGAGCACGCAGGGGCGCACCTTCAAGCGGTTCCTCGCCCAGGGCGCACCGGCCGGCGAGACGATCCGCATCGACGTTCCCACCGCCGCCGGCGCCACGCGCGTGAACGTGCTGATCGCCGTGGCAGTGGTGACCGTCCTGGCGATGATCGGCGCGTTCTGGCGCGCCCTGTCGCGACGCGCCCCGCGCATCCCCGGCGCGACCGGCGCGACGATGGATGCCCCGGCCACCGCCGAGTCGCTCGTCGCCGCGATCGCCGCGCTGGACACGCGCCACGATGCGGGCGACACGACCCTCGACGAGGTGCACTACTCGGCCGAGCGCGCCGCGCTGAAGGCGCGGCTCGCCGACGCGCTTGCCGCCCGCGACGCCGGCACCTAGATTCGACGCACAATCGAACGCGAACGGGGATACGGAAGCCGGTGCAACGCCGGCGCGGCCCCGCCACTGTAACGGGCAGCAGCACGCGCGCCCACACCACGCCACTGACCGCGGTCGGGAAGGCGGGGCCGCGCGGCCCGGAGCCAGGAGACGACCCCGCTCGCGCTACGTTCACAGGTCCTCGGGGGAGGGCGGTGACGCCACGCGTTCGGCTCCGGCTGCGTCGACGCGTCCGTTGCGGGCACTTTCCCGGGAAGGAGAGTGCCCGTCGTGCTGTCCGCCCGTTTCGCCCGTCGTGTGTCGCTCGCGCTCGCCTGCAGCGCGCTCGTGCTCGTCGGCGCCTGCCGCCCCGACGCGCCACGTGACGCGGAGGCGCGCGACGATCTCGGCGAGCCGATCACGTCGGCGGCCGCCACACCGCGGCGCATCGTCTCGCTGAACCCCACGACCACCGAGCTGCTGTACGCCATCGGCGCCGGCGACCGGCTCGTGGGCCGGACGACGTGGGACCTCTTTCCGCCGCGGGTGCGCGACGTTCCCGACCTCGGTCCGGGCCTTCGCCCCAACGTGGAGGCGGTGCTCGCGGCGCATCCCGACCTCGTCATCCTCTACGCGAGCCAGGACAACCACGACGCCGCGCGCCGCCTGCGCGCCGCGGGCGTGCGCACGGTTGCATACCGCGTGGACCGCATCGACGACTTCGCGCGCGTGACCCGCGCGCTCGGCGCGCTCACCGGCGACACCGCCGCGGCGCGGATCACGGTGGACACCGTGCGGGGCACGCTCGCGCGCGTGCGCGCCGCCACCGACACCGTGGCACGGCCGAGGGCCTTCTGGATCCTGTGGGAGAGCCCGCTGCTCGCCGTCGGCGGCGGGAGCTTTCTCGACGAGCTGCTCGCCGCCGCGGGCGCGACCAACGTGTATCACTCCCTGTCCGCGCCGTCGCCCGCCGTGAGCTTCGAGGACCTCGTGCGTCGCGATCCCGACGTGGTGCTCGCCAGCCCGCAGACGCGGGCGCACATCCGTGGCGACCCGCGGTGGCAGGCGCTGCGCGCCGTGCGCGAAGGGCGCGTGCTCGTCTTCGACACGACGATCGTCAACGGGCCGTCGGCGCGCGTCGGGGCGAGCGCGGTCTCCCTCGCGCGCCTGCTGCACCCGGGAGTGATCTAGGTGCGCGCATCGCGCTGGGCACTCATCATTGTCGTGCTGCTCCTCGCCGCGGTCGCGGGTGTGGCGTTCGGCACCCTCCACCTCACGCCGCTCGAGGCGGTGCGCGGCGTGCTGGGCACCGGCTCGGCCACGCAGGTGGCGGTCGTCCGTCAGCTCCGCCTGCCGCGCGTGCTCCTCGCCGCACTCGTCGGGGCGGGGCTCGGCGCCTCCGGCGCCGCGCTCCAGGGCGCCACGCGAAACGGCCTCGCCGAGCCGTACCTGCTGGGCGTCTCGGGTGGGGCGGCGGTGGGGGCGGTGATCGCCGTGGCGCTGCACGCCCCGGCGGGCGTGGTCCCCCTTGCCGGGCTCGCGGGGGCGCTGGCCGCCGTCGCCGTCTCCCTCCTCGTCGCGCACGCGTCTGGTGGGCAGGGCGACGCGCGTGTCGTGCTCATGGCGGGCGTCGTGGTCGGGGCGTTCGCCAATGCGGCGATCATGGTGGCGCTCGCCGGGGTGGACGCGAACGCGGTGCGCGGCGCGCTGTGGTGGATGATGGGATCCGCCGCCGAGGCGAGCTGGCCCCAGGTGCGCGCGCTCGCGGTCTATGTGGCCATCGGCGTCGCGGCGCTGCTCGCGCTGGCGCGCCCCATCGACCTCCTCGCGCTGGGCGAGGACGCGGCGGCGGGGATGGGCGTCGACGTCGCTCGGGTCACGCTGGCGGTGTACGCCGCGGGCGCGCTGCTCGCCGCGGGCACCGTTGCGGCGGCGGGGCTGGTCGGCTTCGTCGGCCTGCTCGTGCCGCATCTCGCACGCCTGGCCGGGGCGCGCACGCACCGCACGATCATCGGCGCCTCGGCGCTCGGCGGCGGCGCGCTCGTCGTGCTGGCGGATCTCGTCGCGCGCGTCGCGCATCCTCCCACCGAGCTCCCGCTCGGTGCCGTCACCGCCATCCTCGGTGTGCCGTTCTTCCTCTCCCGGCTCCGGCGGCTCGCATGATCGAGTTCCGTGACCTGAGCGTGCGCTACCCGCGACGCGAGGCGCCGGCCGTGTCGGGCGTGTCGTTCACCGCCGCACGGGGCGCGCTGACCGCAGTCGTCGGGCCGAACGGGAGCGGCAAGAGCACCCTCGTCCGCGCACTCCTCGGGCGGGCGCCCATCATTGGAGGAGACGTGTTCGTGGAGGACCGCGACGTGAGCGCCGCCGATCGCCGCACCGTGGCGATGCGCGTCGCCGTGGTCGGGCAGCGGGAGGAGCCGGCGTTTCCGCTGCGGGTGCGGGAGTACGTGGCGCTCGGGCGCTATCCGCATCTCGGCCTCTTCCGCGCACCGTCGCGCGATGACCGCCTCGCGATCGGGGACGCGCTGCGCCGGACCGGAACCGGTCACCTCGTGGATCGGAGCATCACGGAGCTCTCCGGCGGCGAGTGGCAGCGGGTGCGGCTCGCGCGCGCCGTCGCGCAGGGCGCGCAGGCGATCGTGCTCGACGAGCCGACGACCTTCCTCGACGTCGGGCACGAGATGGTCGTCTTCGAGCTCATGAGCCGCCTGGCCCGGGAGGGGCACGCCGTCCTGCTCGTGAGCCACCAGTTGAACCTCGTTGCCCGCTTCGCCACGCACATCGTGCTCCTGCATCGCGGTCAGGTGGTCGCCAGCGGCACGGCGGCGGACGTGATGCAGGGCCCCGTGCTCGAGCGCGTGTATGAATGGCCCCTCGTCGTCACCCGCGACCCCGCCGTGGGTGCGCCAGCACTTGTCCCGCTCCGCTCGCCTTCGCGCGACTGACCTCCATGTCCGCATCATCGCCTCGCCGATCCATGCTCGTTCGTCGTCCCCTGGCTTTCGTACTGCTGTTCGCGCCCGCCGCCGTGGCGGCGCAAGGCACCGCGCGCGACACCGTGCGCACCGCGCCGGTCGTCGTGACCGCCACCAGGAGCGCCATCGCCGGCGATCGCGTTCCCGCGTCGGTGTCGGTGCTCACGGGCGAACAGCTCCGCCGTGAGGGGATCGTGACCGTGGCCGACGCGTTGCGCCAGGTGCCTGGCGTCGCGCTCGCGCAGTCCGCCTCCTATGGATCGGCCACCTCGCTGTTCATCCGCGGCGGTGAGAGCAAGTTCACCAAGGTGCTCGTGGACGGCGTGCCGGTGAACGACGCCGGCGGTGCGTTCGACTTTTCCTCGATCCCGACCGACAACGTGGATCGCATCGAGGTCGTGCGCGGTCCGTCGAGCGTGCTGTACGGCTCCGATGCGGTGGCGGGCGTCGTGCAGATCTTCACGCGCCGCGGCACGCGCGGAGTGCACGGCGAGCTGGGCGTTCGCGGCGGCGGCTTCGCGACGTCCGACGTCGAGGGTGCGCTCCGTGGCGCCGCCACCCCGGGGAACGCGGCGATCGACTGGTCCGTCGGGGCGGCGCGTCACCGCACTGCCGGCTATCAGGCCTTCAACAGCGCGTTCAGCGACAACAGTGCGAGCGCCCTCGTTCATGGCGCGCTGGGGCGTGCCGAGGGCCAGCTCTCGCTGCGCTATGGCGACATCGCGCTGCATTTTCCCACCGACGGCAGCGGCCAGGTGGTGGACAGCAACGCGGTGCACCGCGAGGACCGCCTCGCGCTCGGCGCGGGAGGCAGCGTGCGCCTGAGCGAACTGCTGTCGCTCCAGGCGAACCTCGCCTCGAACGACGTCCACGGCGTCACCGACGACCAGCCGGACAGCCCGGGCGACGATCAGGACTACTACTACTCGACCGCCGACCGCACGCGGCGACGCAGCGGCGACCTGCGCATCGCGCTCTCACTTCCCCGGGCGACGCGGCTCACCGTGGGCGGACAGGTGGAGCGTGAATGGCAGGCGAGCGCCACCACGAGCAACTTCGGCCCGAGCGGCTTCACCGCCGCGCGGCGCACCCGTGGCGCCTACGCGCAGCTGCTGCTCGACCCGTCCGAGCGCTGGACCTCCACCATCGGCGGGCGCTACGAGCACAACGAGCGATTCGGCGACTTCTGGACCTGGCGTGCCGCCGCGAGCGCCCGGATCGCGCAGGGAACCAGGCTCCGCGCCAGCGCCGGCACCGCCTTCCGCGAGCCGACCTTCCTCGAGAACTACGGCAGCGACTTCGTGATCGGGAACCCCACGCTCGCGCCCGAGCAGTCGTTCAGCGTGGACGCCGGCCTCGAGCACCAGCTCGGCGACCGGGGCCAGGTCACCGCCACCTGGTTCGCCAACTCCTTCCGCAACCTCATCGACTACGTGTATTCCGCCACGGAGCCGAACTACTTCAACCTCGCGCGCACCCGCGCAACAGGCGTCGAGCTCGAGGGGCGCGTCGAGCTTCCCGCCGGCTGGCACACGGAGGCGTCCTTCACCTATCTCGACGCACGTGTCGTGACGCCGGGCGCGAGCACCGGTATCACTTCGACCTTCGCGCCGAGCGCCCGCCTGCTTCGGCGGCCGATGCACACCTTCGACGCCGGACTCGGCTATCGCGCCGCGCGATTCGACGTGGACCTGCGCGCGCATCGCGTGGGGGAGCGCGACGACGTGTTGTTCGCCCCCGATTTCTCCTCGAGCCGCGTGTCACTGCCGCCGTACACCCGCGTCGACCTGTCGGGAAACCTTGCCCTCCTTGCCTCGCGCCCCGGCCATGCCACCGCGTCGCTGACCCTCCGCGCGGAAAACCTGTTCGATGCGCACTACACCGAAGCCGCCGGCGTGAACTACGACTTCGCCCGGACCGACGAGTCCACCTTGCGCCTCACCGGCTACCGCGCCTCCCCCCGCCGCGTCCTCATCGGACTCCGACTGAGCTATTGACGACCGCTGACGCCGTGTCGTTCACCGTTCACGTTCCTCGGTTCACGGTTCACGCTTCGCGGCTCACGACGTATCCCGCACCGGCCGCTAGCTTTAGGGTCATGCCCCTCCTCGCCACCTCGGCGATCGTCCTGCATGCCTTCGATTACCTCGAGTCGTCGCGCATCCTGCGGCTCGTCACGCGCGACGGCGGGGTGCGAAGCGCCCTCGCCAAGGGAGCGCGGCGTTCGTCGCGGCGCTTCGGCAGCGCAGTGGATCTCTTCGCGCAGGGCAGCGCCCAGCTCTACGTGAAGGCGGGCCGCGAGCTCGACAACCTGAGCGCCTTCGACGTGGAGCACGCGCGCGCCGAGCTGGCGCACGACCTCGGGCGCTTTGCCGGTGCCTCCGTCATTGCCGAGCTCACCCTGCGCTTCGGCCGCGACGAGGCCGACGCCGACCTGTTCGACGCCGTGGCGGCGGCGCTCGACGCCCTGGCGGTGGCGGAGCCGGAGCAGGCGGCCGCGGCCACGCTCGCCGGGGCCTGGCGCATCGTCGCTCAGCTGGGCTTCGCGCCCGCGCTCGACCTCTGCGCCGATTGTCATACGCCGCTCGCTCCTGGCGAGACGGTGATGTTCAGCCACCGCGCCGGCGGCGCCCTCTGCCTCCGGTGCGGGCGACTGGCGCCAGCCGGTCGCAAGCTGCCGGCGGACGCACGCGATACCCTTCGACGCTTCATGGACGACCCGCACACGCCCGCGCTCGACGAGCCGTCCGGGCGCGCCCATCAGCGCCTGCTTCGCGAGTTCCTCGCCGAACACCTCACCGACGGGCGCCCGCTCCGCGCGATGGAGCTGTGGGAGGAGCGACGCCTGTGATCCGCGGCGCGCCATGATCCTCGGCACCGCCGGCCACATCGACCACGGGAAAACCACGCTCGTCCGCGCGCTCACGGGCGTGGACACCGATCGCCTCCCGGAGGAGAAGCGACGCGGCATCACGATTGACCTCGGCTTCGCCCCGCTCGTGCTGGAGGGCGTCGGCACCCTGGGCGTCGTGGACGTGCCGGGCCACGAGGCCTTCGTGCGCACCATGGTTGCTGGCGCCACGGGCATCCACCTCGCCATGCTCGTGGTCGCCGCCGACGAAGGGGTCATGCCGCAGACGCGCGAGCATCTCGCGGTGCTGTCTCTCCTCGCCGTGCGCGGCGGCGTGGTGGCGCTCACCAAGTGCGACCTCGTGGACGACGACTGGCTGGCGCTCGTGGAGGAGGACGTGCGGGGCGCCCTCGCCGGCTCGCCGCTCGAGCGCGCGCCGGTGCTTCGCGTCTCCGCTACCACCGGCGACGGACTCCCCGCACTTCGGCGCGCGCTCGCAGGCGAAGCGCTGCGCCTCCCGCAGCGGCATGAGCCCGACCTCGTCCGGCTGCCGATCGACCGCGCCTTCAGCGTGCGAGGTACGGGGAGCGTCGTCACGGGGACCGTCTGGTCGGGAACGATCGATCGCGAGTCCACCCTTCGGCTGCTCCCGGTCGACCGCGCCGTCCGCGTGCGCGGGCTGCAGGCCCACGGCCACGCCGTCGACCGTGTCGACGAGGGCGAGCGGGCAGCCGTCGCGCTGCACGGAGCGGAGGTCGCGGAGCTCGCGCGCGGCGCCGTGCTCGTCGAGGGCGACGCCTGGCGTGCCTCGCGCGTCATGCGCGCCGACGTCACCCTCCTGCCCGACGCGCCGGCTCCGCTGGCGTCCCGGCGGTGGGTGCGCCTGCACCTCGGAACCGCCGAAGTGGGTGCACGCCTCGTCGGCCCGGATGGTGTCGTCCCGCCCACGGCCACGACGCCGGTGCGCCTGGTGCTCGATCAGCCTCTGGTCGCGCGAGCCGGCGATCGGTTCGTGCTCCGCGATGCGTCGCCCGCGCGCACCATCGGTGGCGGCGTGATCACCGATCCCGTGGCGCCGCTGCGCGCCAGACCGTGGCCGCTGGAAGAGCGCACGCCGTCACGGCTGCTGCAGCACCTGCTGGACGAGGCGGGAAGCCAGGGGGTCCTCCTGCACGACCTCCCGGTGCGGCTCGGTGTCGCTCCCTCCCGCGTGCAGGATGTGGTGGCGCGTCACGACGCGTGGCAGGTCGGCGCGCGCCTGCTCGGCACCGCGGCGCGATTGGCGCTCGAGGAAGCGGTCCTGCGCGCCGTGCAGGAGCATCACACCGGCAGCCCGCTCGAGCCGGGCCTCCAGCTGCAGTGGCTCCGCTCTCGTTCCAGGGCGCCCGAGGACGTGGCGACCGCCGCGATCGCCGCCCTTCAGGCGCGCGGGGCCCTGGTCGTGGAGCAGGGATTCGTGCGGCTTGCCGAGTTCGCTCCTCGGCTCAGCCCCGAGGAGGCCGACTTGGGATCGCGCCTGCTCGTCGCGCTGCGCGCCGCCGGCCACGAGCCGCCTTCTCTCGACGAGCTCGGTACCAGCCTCGCGGTGCCGGCCAGCGCCCTCACCGGCGTCGCGCGACATCTCGCCCGCGAGGGCGCCCTCGTCGCCGTGGAGCCCGGTCGCTACTACCGCGTCGAGACGGTGGACGAGCTCGTGGCAAGCCTGCGCTCGGGGATGGCGAGCGACGTGGGCTACGGACCGTCCGAGCTTCGCGAGCTCCTCGGCTTCTCGCGCAAGTTCCTCATTCCCTTCCTGGAGTACTGCGACCGCGTCGGCATCACCCGGCGAGACCTGGAGGGGAAGCGGCGGCTCGTCGGGGCCGCGCGGACCATTTCTTGATTCGGTCCGGACCGGCCCGTAGCTTCACAAATGTGACATGGAACGGGGCCCGCCGTTCCTGTCGCTCGCTGCGGTGAACCGATCGTCCTTTCTGCGCGGAGCTTTCCCGGGATCCTGTTTCGTCAGCCGGAGTCACCATGCATCACCGTTGGGCAGCACTTGCGCTCGTGCTCGCCCTTGGCGCCCTGGCGCCAACGCCAGCGGCGGGGCAGCGCACGTCGCCGCCCCGTGAGCGCAGGCTGGGCACGCTCGGTCAGAATTTTCCCAATCCGTTCCGGCCCGACACCTGGATTCCCTTCTCGGTGGACGACTGCAACGGGAGAGGCGGACAGCGGGTCGTCTCGCTGCGCGTCTACAACGTGCTGGCGCAGCTCGTCGCCACGCCGGTGCTGCATGGCGCCGGCGTGCCCGTGGCTGGCGTCCGGCTGAGCTGTGGCAGCTATCTGGCGCACTGGGATGGGCGCGTCGCGCGTGGCCATCGGCCAGCCACCTCGGGCGTCTACGTCTACGAGCTGGTGATCGACGGCCAGCGCATGTCGCGGAAGATGTTCGTGGCCCGGTGACCTGACGGGAAATCGCCGACAGCACGGCATCGGCGTTGCCTCCTGATTCCGGTGACCCGGCAACCTGAAGGGGAACTGCACATGATCAATCCAGACCGTCTGACCGTGAAGTCCGCCGAGGCGCTCAACGACGCGGCCTCGGAAGCCCGGCGGAACGGCAATCCGCAGGTCTACGACACACACCTCCTGCTCGTCCTCCTCAACCAGGAGGAGAGCATCGTCGTTCCCGTCCTGCAGAAGCTCGGTGCCAGCGTGGCCGCGCTCCGCGAGGCGGTGCAGCGCGAGATCGCGCGTTATCCGAAGCAGAGCGACGCGCAGCCCACCATGGGCCGCGACCTCACGGCCGTGCTCGATCGCGCCGAGAAGGAGGCGAAGGAGCTCGGCGACGAGTACGTCAGCACCGAGCACATGCTGCTCGCCCTGTCGGACACGAAGGGCGCCGAGAGCCGCACCCTGCTCAACAACGTCGGGGCCACCCACAAGGCGCTCCTCGCCGCGCTCGAGGCGGTGCGCGGGACGCACCGCGTCACCGACCAGAACCCGGAGAACCAGTACCAGGCGCTGCAGCGCTACACCCGCGACCTCACCGACGCCGCCCGGCAGGGTAAGCTCGATCCCGTGATCGGCCGCGACGAGGAGATCCGCCGCGTGGTGCAGGTGCTCTCGCGCCGCACGAAGAACAACCCCGTGCTCATCGGCGAGCCCGGCGTCGGCAAGACGGCCATCGTCGAGGGGCTCGCGCAGCGCATCGTCAACGGTGACGTGCCGGAGGGTCTCCGGAACAAGCAGCTCCTCTCGCTCGACCTCGGCGCCCTCATCGCCGGCGCGAAGTTCCGTGGCGAGTTCGAGGAGCGACTCAAGGCCGTCCTCAAGGAGCTCACCGAAGGTGAAGGGCGATTCATCGTCTTCATCGACGAGCTGCACACCATCGTCGGTGCCGGCAAGGCGGAAGGCTCCATGGATGCCGGCCAGATGCTCAAGCCGATGCTCGCCCGTGGCGAGCTGCGCGTCGTCGGCGCCACCACGCTGGATGAGTATCGCAAGTACGTGGAGAAGGACGCCGCCCTCGAGCGCCGCTTCCAGCCCGTGTACGTCGGCGAGCCGAGCGTGGAGAGCACCATCGCCATCCTGCGCGGCCTCAAGGAGCGCTACGAGGCGCACCACGGCGTGCGCATCACCGACGGCGCCGTCATCGCCGCCGCCACGCTCTCGCACCGCTACATCGGCGACCGCTTCCTCCCCGACAAGGCAATCGACCTCCTCGACGAAGCGGCGAGCCGCCTGCGCATCGAGATCGACTCCATGCCGCAGGAAATTGATGAGGTGGAGAGAAGGGTGATGCAGCTGGAAATCGAGCGCACCGCGCTGCAGAAGGAGAAGGATCCGGCATCGGTCGAGCGGCGCAATACGATCGAGCGGGAGCTCGCCGAGCTGAAGGAGAAGTCCTCCGCCATGAAGGCGCAGTGGCAGCAGGAAAAGGACACCCTCGGCGCCGTCGGCAGGATCAAGCAGCAGATCGACCAGGCGCGCGTCGAGGCGGAGCAGGCCACGCGCGCCGGCGACCTCGCGAAGGCCGCCGAGATCAGCTACGGGCGCATCCCCGAGCTCGAGCGGCAGATGAAGGACGCCGAGTCGAAGCTCGCCAGCGACGACGGCCGGCCACAGTTCCTCAAGGAGGAAGTCACGGCGGATGACATCGCCGAAGTCGTCGCACGGTGGACGGGCATCCCCGTCTCGCGGATGATGGAAGGGGAGCGCGAGCGGCTCACCAAGCTGGATCAGGAGCTGGCGCAGCGCGTCGTCGGACAGGAGGAAGCGGTGCAGGCGGTGGCGAACGCCGTGCGCCGCTCGCGCGCTGGCCTGCAGGACCCCAATCGTCCCATCGGCTCGTTCATCTTCCTCGGCCCCACCGGCGTCGGGAAGACGGAGACCGCGCGCGCCCTCGCCGAGTTCCTGTTCGACGACGAGCAGGCGATGGTGCGCATCGACATGTCGGAGTACATGGAGAAGCACGCCGTGGCGCGCCTCATCGGCGCGCCGCCGGGATACGTGGGCTACGAGGAGGGCGGCCAGCTCACCGAGGCGGTGCGTCGCCGTCCCTACTCGGTGATCCTGTTCGACGAGATCGAGAAGGCGCATCCGGATGTGTTCAACATCCTGCTCCAGATCCTCGACGACGGCCGCCTCACCGACTCGCAGGGCCGCACGGTGGACTTCCGCAACACCGTGATCATCATGACGTCGAACATCGGCAGCCAGTACATCCTCGAGCACGCGAGCGCCGACTGGGCGCTGGTGGAGACGCAGGTGACGCAGGCCATGCGGTCGCACTTCAAGCCCGAGTTCCTCAACCGCGTGGACGACATCATCATCTTCCGTCCGCTGGGGCAGGGGGAGATCGAGCACATCGTGGATCTCCAGCTCGGGCGGTTCGAGAAGCTGCTCGGCGAGCGCAAGATCACCATGGAGCTCACGCCGGAGGCGAAGCGCCTCGTCGCCGAGGAAGGATACGACGCGGCGTTCGGCGCCCGCCCGCTGAAGCGCGCCATCCAGCGCCTCATCCAGAATCCGCTCGCGCTGCAGCTGCTCGAGGGGAAGTTCCAGGAAGGCGACCACATCCTCGCGACGGTGGGAACGGGAGGGACGCTCGTGTTCGAGAAGGCCGAAGCGGGCGCGCCGGCGGCCGTGTGACGGCCGATCGCGACGAGAACGAGATCGATCCCCGCGGCACCAGCGCCGACCGCGCCTTCATGGAGTTCGCCCTCGCTGCGGCGCGCGATGCCGCGGCGGCGGGCGAAGTACCGGTGGGCGCGGTGGTGGTCCGTGGTGGCGAGATCATCGCGCGCACGGCGAACCGCACCGTCCGTGACCAGGATCCTACGGCGCACGCCGAGGTCCTCGCGCTGCGTGAGGCGAGTCGCGTCACCGGCGGATGGCGCCTCGCCGACTGCGCGCTGTACGTGACGCTCGAGCCCTGTGCCATGTGTGCCGGCGCGCTCGTGCTGGCGCGCGTGGAGCGCGTGGTGTTCGGCGCGTGGGACCCGAAGGCCGGGATGAGCGGCTCGGTGGAGGACCTCCTGCGCCACCCGCGGCTCAACCACCGCCCGGGGGTGATGGGCGGCGTGCTGGAGGATGCGGCGAGCGACCTGCTGCGACAGTTCTTCGCCGCGCGGCGGAGCGGTGATTTCGTTGACACACCTCCGGTGGCCGGCTAAATTGAACGGCTGTTCCCGGACAGGTGGCTGAGCGGTTGAAAGCACCGGTCTCGAAAACCGGCATACCGGCAACGGTATCGTGAGTTCGAATCTCACCCTGTCCGCTGGCAGTACGGCAGCGTGACGCAAGCGCGCTGGTTCGGCGGTAGCGCCGCCAGCGCGCTTCGTGTTGGTACGGTAGAAGGTCTCAGGACGGGTGGCCGAGTGGTTTAAGGCGCACGCCTGGAAAGTGTGTGTACGTGAAAGCGTACCGTGGGTTCGAATCCCACCCCGTCCGTGAATGCAGCGCGCCCCGCCGACGTCATGTCGCGCGGGGCGCGCTCCGTTTCCGGGCCGGCGCACGTGCCGACGCGCTTCTGTTTTCCCCGCCGGCCGCTCATATTGCTCGCCATGCCCTCCCGCCAGACCACCGTCCTCGACGCGCGCGCCATGGACCGCGTGCTCCGACGGATGGCCGACGAGATCGTCGAGAACAACAACGGCACCGACGACCTCATCATCGTCGGCATCCAGCGCCGCGGCGTCCAGCTCGCCGGCCGCATCGTCGCCTGCATCGCCGAGCGTGAAAAGGTCGACGTCCCGAGCGGCGCCCTCGACATCACGCTCTACCGCGACGACCTCCAGACCGTCGGCCCGCGCCCCGTCGTCGGCCCCACCGACCTCCCCTGGTCCATCGACGGCAAGCACGTCGTCATCGTGGACGACGTGCTCTACACCGGCCGCACCGTGCGCGCGGCGCTCGACGAGCTGGCCGACTTCGGACGGCCACGACGGATCGGCCTCGCCGTCCTGATCGACCGCGGCGGCCGCGAGCTGCCCATCCAGCCCGACGTCGTCGGCAAGGTCGTCAAGATCGGCGACGGGGAGCGCGTCGACGTCCTCGTCGAGGAGCTCGACCAGAAGGACGCGGTGGTCGTCGCCGCGACCGCGGACGCGTGAGCGCGGCCGGCGCACTCGGCAAGGACCTGCTCGGGCTCGAGGACCTCTCGGGCGATCAAATCCGTCTCATCCTCGATACCGCCGAGCCCTTCAAGGAGATCAGCGAGCGCGCGATCAAGAAGGTGCCCACCCTCCGCGGCTCGACGATCGTCAACCTCTTCTTCGAGGCATCCACGCGCACGCGCGTGTCGTTCGAGTTCGCCGAGAAGCGGCTCAGCGCCGACACGGTGAACGTCGCGTCCTCCGGCTCCAGCGTGAGCAAGGGCGAGACGCTGGTGGACACGGCGCGGAACCTCGAGGCGATGCGCATCGACATGGTGGTCATCCGCCACGGCGCGTCGGGCGCGGCACGCTTCCTCGCCGACCGCATCGAGTCCAACGTCATCAACGCCGGCGACGGCACGCACGAGCATCCCACGCAGGGCCTGCTCGACATGCTCACGCTGCGTGACAACTTCGGCCGCCTCGACGGCCTCAAGGTCGCCATCTGCGGCGACGTGCTGCACTCGCGCGTGGCCCGGTCCAACATCTGGGGCCTCCGGAAGATGGGCGCCGAGGTCGCGGTGTGCGGCCCGCGCTCGCTGCTCCCGAATGCGATCGACGGGCTCGGTGTCACCGTCTTCGACCACATCGAGGATGCCATCCAGTGGGCGGATGCGCTCAACATCCTGCGCCTCCAGCTCGAGCGCATGCACGCGGGCTACATCCCCTCGCTGCGCGAGTACAATCGCGTGTTCGGCGTGTCGCGCGAGCGGCTCGAGCGCGCCCCGAAGGACCTCCTCATCCTCCATCCCGGGCCGATGAACCGCGGCGTCGAGATCGATTCCGACGTCGCCGACGGCCCCCACAGCGTGATCCTCGACCAGGTGACGAACGGCGTGGCAGTGCGCATGGCAGTCCTCTATCTCCTCGCCGGCGGCAGGCCGGAGCTCGCCGAAGCCGCCAAGGGAGGCAGCCGATGACGGCGCTCCTCCTGCGCGGCGGCCGCATCGTCGATCCGTCACAGCACCTGGACGAAGTGGGCGACGTGCTCGTCGTCGACGGGCGCATCGAGGCGACGGGTCGCATCGGGGAGGTGCGTCGTGACGGCGACGGGCTCGAGACGATCGACTGCTCCGGCCTCATCGTCTCCCCCGGCTTCGTGGACGTGCACTGCCACCTCCGCGAGCCCGGACGCGAGGAAGTGGAGACGATCGCCTCCGGCGCCCGCGCCGCGGCGGCAGGCGGCTTCACGGCCGTGTGCGCGATGCCGAACACCGATCCCGTCACCGACAACCAGGCCGCCGTCGGCTTCATCATCCGGCAGGCGACCCGCGCCGGCGCCGCACGCGTCTACCCGATCGGCGCCATCTCCATCGGGGAGCAGGGAAAGACCCTCGCCGAGTTCGGCGAGATGGTGAGTGCGGGCGCCGTGGCGGTGAGCGACGACGGCAAGCCGGTGGTGAGCGCGCAGCTGATGCGCACGGCCCTCGAGTACGCGCGCACCTTCGGCATCCCCGTCGCCGACCACTGTGAGGAGCCCACCCTCGCCGCCAACGGCGCGATGAACGAAGGCATCGTCAGCGCGCGACTCGGCCTCAAGGGAATTCCCGCGGAAGCCGAGGAGATCATGGCCATCCGCGACATCCTGCTCGCGCGCCGCACCGGTGGGCACATCCACCTCTGCCACATGAGCACGCGCGGCTCGGTGGAGCTCATCCGCTGGGGGAAGGACCGCGGCATCAACGTCACCGCCGAGGTGTGCCCGCACCACCTCTCGCTCACCGAGGAAGCGGTGGAGGGCTACGACACCAACGCCAAGATGAATCCGCCGCTGCGCACGGCGGACGACGTGGCCGCGCTCCAGGAGGCGGTGCGCGACGGCACGATCGACGTCATTGCCACCGACCACGCCCCGCACCACTACGACGAGAAGGAGCGCGAGTTCGCCGACGCGCCGAACGGCATCGTCGGGCTGGAGACCGCCCTCGCCGTCAACCTCACCTGGCTCGTGCATGGCGGTGTGACGGACATCACGACGCTGATCGATCGGATGTCGTGCGCGCCGGCACGCGTGTTCAGGCTGCCGGGTGGCACGCTGCGCCGCGGCAGCATCGGCGACGTCACCGTGTTCGACCCCGACGTGTCGTGGACGGTGGATCCGGCGCGCTTCCTCTCCAAGGGGAGAAACAGCCCGTACACCGGGCAGTCGCTTCGCGGGCGGGCGGAGATCACCGTCGTGGATGGACGGGTGATCTATCGCAGAGAGAGGGCGCCGTAACGCACGCTGTCACGGCGATCCTCGGTGCCTCGTACCCTGTCCCGCGTGCCCGGTACTGTACGCGGTACGATATTTGGTGTACGCTCTACCCTGTACCTACGCGGTACCCTGTTCCAGGTACCAGCTACCACGTACCGTGGTGGCAGTGTCGGTAGCAGTGTCCCCTCGCAGCGAATCCTCCCTATGACCGACGACCCTCGACGCGACGATGCGGCGGACGACTCGGCGCCCCCGGCAGAAGCGGCTTCCCCGGTGAGCGCGGTTGGCGCGCTCATGGAGGAGCGCCGCCGGTTCGAGGCCTGGCTCGCCGCGCTCGAGGCGCGGCGCGCGGAAACGCCCAAGCACGTCTTCACCCGCGTTCACGCCGATTACACGTCGCGTCTCGAGTCGGTGATCGAACGCCTGGTCGCCCACACCGACGGGCTCCGCGCGGAGCTCACCACGCTCACCACGCGCATCGCGTCGCTCGACGAGCAGCAGCATCGCGCGCGTGACGAGCGCGCCGAGGCAGAGCTGCGCGCGCACGTCGGCGAGCTGACCGAGAACGCATGGAAGGAGATGCTGGCGGCGAGCGACGCCCTCATCGCGTCGCTCGCGGCCCAGCACGCGGCGGCGGAGGAGGACCTGCGTCGTACGCGCGAGCTGCTGGCCGATGCCGAACGGCCGCCGACGCCAGTCCCCCCTGCCGCGCATGTTCCCGCGGCGGAGCCGACGAAGGCGGAGGGGTCGGTGCCGCCGAACGGCAAGCCGGCCGCGCAGCCCGGGGCTGGTGATGCATCGTTCGATGAGCTGGCCTTCCTGCAGTCGGTGGTGGACGTCTCCAACGGGGAAAAGCCCCCGGCGGGGGCCAGGCCGCCGGCGGCGCCGCCGGCGCGCCCAACCGGATCGGCGCCCGCCGCGCCGCCGGCCGTCCAGCCGCCAGCCGCCCCCCAGCGACGCGAACCGTTCACGGCGCGCAAGCCCGAGCCGCGCCCGGAAGACCGGATCCAGAAGCAGGGGGAGGCCACGGCGCCGCTCATCCGTCCCAGGCCCGGCGGCGGCAGCTCGCTCGCCGCGAACATCAGCGGCAACAACCCGATCGTCCTCAAGGACAAGGCGAGCGAGTCCGCCAAGACGCTCAAGTGCGCCGAGTGCGGTGCGATGAACTACCCGACGGAGTGGTACTGCGAGCGCTGCGGGGCGGAGCTGGCGTCCTTGTAGGAGGTCGGATGGTCAGGAGGTCGGGACGTCAGAAAACAGGAAAGGTCAGAGAGCGAACTCTCTGACCTTCCGACCTTCTGACCTTCTGACCTTCCCGCTTTACGCCGTCGCCGCAGCCTTGGCCATCTTGCTCTTCTGCCGGGCGGCGAGGTTCTTGTGGACCAGGCCCTTGCGGGCGGCGCGGTCGAGGAGGCTCACGGCCTGCTTCCGCTCTTCTGCGGTAGCCGTCGGCGCCTTCGCCTTCTTGAGGGCGGTGCGGAGCGCGGAGCGCTGGGCGCGGTTCCGCACGGTCGCGGCGCGCGACTTCCGCATGTTCTTCTTCGCGGATGCGATGTTCGGCACGAAAATCTCCAGAAATTCAGTAGTGCTCGCGATTGTCGCGAGCCCTGAACGTACTCCGGCGCGAAAGCGAAGTCAAGCTGCCACAGCGCTTTACTCTCCTCCGGAGCGCCACTACCTTACGCCCGTTGCGCACCCCTGGCTCGCAGGGAGCGCGTGCCCCTCGCCCGCTCCTGTTGCATACTCTCCAGACCATCCTGCTCGTCGGGCCAGTCCTGCTCTTTTCGGTCATCGCGCACGAGATCGCGCATGGCTACGTCGCCCTGCTCCAGGGTGACCGGACCGCCCTCGACGCAGGCCGCCTCAGCTGGAACCCGGTCAGGCACATCGACTTCTTCATGACGATCCTGCTGCCCCTCGTCATGATCGTCGGCTCGATGGCGGTCGGCGGACCCGCCGTCGTCCTCGGCGGCGCCAAGCCCGTGCCCGTCGACCCGCGCAACTACCGCCATCCGCGCCGCGGCGACATCCTCGTCTCCCTCGCCGGCGTGGCCACGAACCTGCTCGTCGCGCTCCTTTGCGTCGGCCTCATCGCCTTCGCTGGCGGGCTCGCCCGTGCCGTGCCGGCGCTCGAGGTGACGCTCGGCATCCTGCAGGCGATGTTCGTCTACGGGATCCTGCTCAACGCGGTGCTCATCGCCTTCAACCTGTTGCCCATTCCGCCGCTCGATGGGTCGCACGTCGTCAAGTATCTGCTGCCGAGGCCCCTCGCGATCAGCTACGTGCGCTTGGGGCGCTACGGCATCGTCGTGCTCATCCTGCTCCTCAGCTTCGGCCAGCGCGCCCTCGACCTCTGGCTCACCCCGGCCTTCAACGCCGCCCAGCAGGCGCTCGGCCTCGTCGGGGCCTTCGTCCTTCCCACGGCGACCCAATGGCTGAAGTAAGCGAGCTCGCGGTCGGCACCGACGTCATCGCCGCCAGCACCGACGCGCCGCCCGCGGCGTTCGTCGTCGAGCTCACCGAGTTCTCCGGCCCGCTCGACCTGCTGCTCTCGCTCATCCGCGAGGAGCAGCTCGACATCTACGACATCCCCATCGCGCGCGTGGCCGAGCAGTTCCTCGCGCGCATCCGCACCCTGCAGCTCAACGAGGCGGCGGACTACCTGGAGATGGCCGCGCGCCTCCTGCGCATCAAGGCGCAGATGCTGCTGCCGCGCGCCGAGGGTGACGAGGCGTGGGACGACCCGCGCGCCGAGCTCGTGCGCCGCCTGCTCGAGTACCAGCAGATGCGCGAGGTGGTGGACGTGCTCGAGCGTGCGGGCGAGGAGCGCCGCTCGCGCTTCGCGCGCGCATACCTGCCGCAGGCGCCCGCTCCGCCGGAAGCGCCGCTTGCCCTCTCCCTCAGCGAGCTGCTCTCCGCCGTGGACCGCATCCTTCGCGTGACGAAGGATCCCGCCATTCACGACGTCGTGCCGCGCGCGCTCGACGTGCCCGGTGCGATCACCGTGATCCGCGCGCTGCTCGCGCTGCGGGCGCACGCGCGCTGGACCGACCTCGTGGAGCCCGGCGCCGAGCCGTGGCAGGTGCTGTCGACGCTGCTGGGCCTCCTCGAGATGGCCAAGCTCGGCGAGTGCCGCGTGCTCCAGCCCAGACCTTTCGCCAACGTGGAGATCACTCGTGACGCCGCTAGCGAAGCTGCTTGAGGCGGCGCTGTTCGCCAGCGCTCGGCCCATCCCCGCCGAGGAGCTGCTCGCCCTCGATCCGGAGAGCTCGAAGGCGGCGCTGGCCGCCGCGCTCGACGAGCTGCGCGAGCACTACGACGTCGATGGACACGGCGTGGAGCTCGTGGAGATCGGCGGCGGCTGGCAGATCCTCACCCGTGCGGAGTACACCGAGGCCATCGAGCGCGCGCAGCTTGCGGCGCGCCCGCAGCGCCTGAGCGCCGCCGCCCTCGAGACCCTCGCGCTCATCGCCTACCGCCAGCCGATCGGCCGCGCCGAGATCGAGGAGATCCGCGGCGTGTCGGTGGGGAGCGTGCTCAAGTCGCTGCACGAGCGCGGCCTGATCGACGTCGTCGGCCGTGGCGAGGGACTCGGCCGTCCACTGCTGTACGGCACGACGCCCATCTTCCTCGAGTATTTCGCGCTGCGCCACCTGGACGAGCTGCCGCGCTCCGACGAGCTGGCCGTCGCCCTGCGAGCGGAGCCGCGCACCCTCTGATGTCCGAGCCGATGCGGATCCAGCGCGCGCTCGCGCGCGCCGGCGTCCTGTCGCGACGCAAGGCCGAGGAGCTGGTCGCCCACGGACGGGTGACCGTGAACGGCAGCATCGCGCAGGTGGGGCAGACGGTGGATCCCGAACGCGACGTCATCCTCGTCGATGGCAACCGGATCGGCGCGCCGGCGCCCACGGAGTGGTTCGTGCTCAACAAGCCGGCCGGCGTGATCACCTCGCGTCACGACCCCGAAGGACGCCGCACCGTGTTCGACCTCGTGCCGGCGCGCCCCGGGCTCACCTACGTCGGGCGGCTCGATTACCTCACCGAGGGGGTGCTCCTCCTCACGACGGATGGCAGCGCCGCCCACCGCCTCACCCACCCGAGCCACGAGGTGGAGCGCACGTACGTCGCCTCGGTGCTCGGTGAGGGCGATCTCGCGGCGGAGGAAGCGCGCTACGGCGTGCAGCTCGAGGACGGCCTCGTGAAGCCGAAGCGCATGCGCGCCGAGAAGACGGGGCGCGGCCGCTGGGATCTCACGATCACGCTCAGCGAGGGACGAAACCGTGAGGTGCGTCGTCTATGTGAGGCGCTCGGCCTGCAGGTGGACCGGCTCGTGCGGGTGAAGTTCGGCCCCGTGGAGCTGGGTGACCTTGCCACCGGCCGTGTGCGCTCGCTCACACGACGCGAGCGCGCGGAGCTGGAGAAACTGTAGCGCGCCAACCGGGTAGTGGAGAGCGTTGGCACCCGTTCGTCCTTCACCATAGAGAACCTCGTGGCCACTCAAGCTTCCTCGACCGCCGACGCCCGCCTCATCCAGGACGTGAGCAGCCAGGTCGCGCTCCGTGTCGTGGGACAGGAGTACATGATCGACCGGCTCCTCATCAGCCTCCTCACGGGCGGTCACGTCCTGCTGGAGGGGGTGCCCGGGCTGGCGAAGACGCTCACGGTCCGCACCCTCGCCGAGACGATCTCGACGAGCTTCTCGCGCATCCAGTTCACGCCGGACCTGCTGCCGGCGGACGTGGTCGGGACGCAGATCTACGACCAGTCCACCGGCAAGTTCATGGTGAAGAAGGGACCGATCTTCGCCAACATCATCCTTGCCGACGAGATCAACCGCGCGCCGGCCAAGGTGCAGGCGGCGCTGCTCGAGGCGATGCAGGAGAAGCAGGTCACCATCGGCGGGACGACGTACCACCTGGAAGAGCCGTTCCTCGTGCTGGCCACGCAGAACCCGATCGAGCAGGAGGGGACGTACCCGCTCCCCGAGGCGCAGGTCGACCGCTTCATGCTGAAGCTGCGCGTGGGGTACCCGAGCCGCGACGAGGAGCGCGAGATCATGCGGCGCATGGCGAGCGGGCACGCGATCCCCATCCAGCACGTCGCCACGCCCGAAGCGATCCTCGAGGCGCGCAGTCGCATCGCCGACCTGTACATGGACGATCGCATCGTGGACTACATCGTGGACATCGTCCACGCCACGCGTGCGCCGAAGGAGGCGGGGCTGGACGACCTCGTGCCGCTCATCGAGTTCGGCGCGAGCCCGCGCGCCACGATCGCCCTCGCGCAGGCGTCGCGCGCCCACGCCTTCCTGCGCGGCCGCTCCTTCGTCACGCCCGATGACATCAAGGCCATCGCCCCCGACGTGCTGCGCCACCGCGTGCTGACCACCTACGAGGCCGAGGCCGAGGAGGTGACGAGCGACGACATCGTGGCCCGCGTCCTGGCCCGCGTCGAGAGCCCGTGAGCGTTGACCGCCCGCGGCCCGCGCGCGCGGGCGTCCCGCCGGAGATCCTGCGTCAGGTCAAGCTGCTCGAGCTGCGCACGCGCGGGCTCGTCAACTCGCTGTTCAGCGGCGAGTACCGCTCCGTCTTCAAGGGCCAGGGGATGGAGTTCTCCGAGGTGCGCGAGTACCAGGCAGGGGACGAGGTGCGCTCCATCGACTGGAACGTCACGGCGCGCATGCGCAAGCCGTACGTCAAGCGCTACATCGAGGAGCGCGAGCTCACCGTCATGCTGTGCGTGGACCTGTCGGGCTCGGAGCGGTTCGGCACGCGGCGCCGCTTCAAGAGCGAGCTGGCCGGCGAGCTCGCCGCCGTGCTGGCGATGTCGGCCATCCGGAACAATGATCGCGTGGGCGCGGTGCTGTTCACCGATCGCGTCGAGCACGTGGTGCCGCCGCGCAAGGGCCGCCGCCACGCGCTGCGCCTGATGCGCGACCTGCTCGCCTTCGAGCCGGAAGGCACGGGCACCGACATCGCCGCGGCGCTCGAGTACACCGGGCGCATGCTTCCGCATAAGTCCATCATCTTCGTCGTCTCCGACTTCCAGGCGCCCGATCTCGAGCAGCCCCTCAAGCTCCTCGCACAGCGGCACGACGTCGTCGCCGTCACGGTGGACGACCCGTCGGAGCAGGTGCTCCCCGACCTCGGCCTGGCGCGGTTCATCGATCCCGAGACGGGCCAGACGCTCGACGTGGACACGAGCGATCCCGACGTGCGGGCGCGCTTCGCCGCGGCCGTCGAGGAGGAGCTCGCCGCGCGACGGCACCTGCTGCGCCGGCTCGCGATCGACGAGATCCCGATCCACACCGACGGCGGCGTGGTGGATCCGCTCATCCGGTTCTTCCGCGCGCGCGAAACGCGCTCGCACCGGCGGTGAGGCACATGCGTCGCTCCCTGCGGCTGCGTACGACGTTCCTGCTCGCCGGCCTCCTTGCGCCGGCCACCGCGGCCGCCCAGGCGCCGACGCGCATTCCCGTGCAGGCGGGCGCCACCGTGGATCGGGACTCGGTCACGGTGGGCGACGTCGTCACCCTGCTCGTGCGCGTGCGCGCCCCGCGCGGTGCCACCGTCAACTTCCCGTCGGCGGTGGACTCGCTCGGCCCGGTGCAGTCGCTCGAGCCGCCCACCGTGCGCGACGGGAGCGACACCCTCGACTATACCGATCGCGTCGCCTCCTACCGGCTGGCGGCGTGGGACGTGGGCACGCTGCCGATTCGCCTCGGTGAGGTGCTGGTCCAGACGGACGACGACGAGCGTCGCGTGCAGCTCACGCTGCCGTCGCTCATCGTGCGCAGCGTCCTGCCCGCCGATACCACGCTCCGCGTCCCGAAGGCGGCGCGTCCGCTGCTCCCCGTGCGCGCCCCGATTCCCTGGTGGTGGTGGCTCGCCGCCGCCCTCGCGCTGGTCGCGCTCGGGCTGGGGATCTGGTGGTGGCGCCGCCGCCGGGCCGGCGCGCTGCCGCCGCCGGGCGATCCCTACGGTGACGCCGAGCATGAGTTCGACCGCATCGAGAAGCTGCGCCTGGTGGACGCCGGCGAGGCCGGCCGCCACGCCGCGTTGATGACGGACGTGCTCCGCCGGTACGTCGCGGCGCGAATCGATGATGCGTCGCTCGCGCTGACGAGCGGCGAGCTGCTCGCGGCCGTGCGCGGTGCGCCGGGCGTGCCGCACGAGCGGCTGCAGCGGCTCTTCGCGGCGGTGGATCGCATCAAGTTCGCGGCCGCACCCGTGTCGCCCCCCGAAGCGCGCGCCCTCGGCAACGAGGCGCGCGAGATAGTGCGTGCCGAGCACCAGCACGCGCTCGCGGTGCAGGCCGCGAGCGAGGCCGCCAGCCGGCAGGGGAGGGCCGCATGATCACGCTCGGCCCCATCGAGTTCGCGTCCCCATGGTGGCTGCTGCTGCTCCTGCTGCTGCCCGCCTGGTGGCTGCTCGCGCGGCGCCGCCGGCCGGCGGCCATCGTCTTCTCGCGCGTCGGCATCCTGGCGCGCGGGCCGCACGCGGGTCGCGGCCTGGCCCGCGCGCTCGCCGTGCTGCGCAACCTGGTGCTCCTCTTCGGCGTGATCGCGCTCGCCCGCCCGCGCTCGGGCGCCCGCGCCGAGACCTCCACGAGCGAGGGGATCAACATCGTGATCGCCTTCGACATCTCGAGCTCCATGCTGGCGCAGGACTTCCAGCCGCAGAACCGGCTCGAGGTGGCGCGCGCGAAGATCAAGGATTTCGTGGCGGCGCGCAATCACGACCGCATCGGCATCGTCGCCTTCAGCGGCGAGGCGCTGACGCAGGTCCCCCTCACCACCGACTACCAGGTGGTGCAGGCCGCGCTCGACAACCTGCAGCCGGGCCAGCTCGAGGACGGCACCGCCATCGGGACGGCGATCGCCACGGCCGCGAACCGCCTCAAGGACGCGCCAGGCAAGTCCAAGGTGCTCGTCCTGCTCACCGATGGCGTGAACAACCGCGGCTCCATCGATCCGCGCACTGCCGCGCGCGCCGCGGCGCAGTTCGGCATCCGCATCTACGGCATCGGCGTGGGGACCGAGGGGATGGCGCCCGTGCCGGTCGGGCGCGGGCTGTTCGGCCTTCGGTACGAGATGCAGCGCGTGGAGATTGACGACGCGCTGCTCACCGACATCGCGAACGCCACCGGTGGCCGCTATTTCCGCGCGCGCGACCCGGTGGCCCTGCAGCGCATCACCGAGCAGATCGACGCGCTGGAGCGGAGCCCGGTGCGGAGCCGCACCTACGTGCGCTACACGGAGCTCTTCCGGTGGCCACTCGGCGCCATGCTCGCCGCGCTGGCGCTCGAGCTCGTGCTGCTCGCGTGGAAGGGGCCGCTGCCATGACCACCCTCGCCTTCGACACGCGCGTGATCGAGCATCCGTGGCTGCTGCTCCTCGCCGTGGTGCTGCCGCTGCTGTTCGTGTGGCTGCTGCGCCGCTCGCGCCGGCAGCGCCTCGCCCGGCTGCAGCGGCTGGGCTCCCTCGACGTGGTGCGCCGCCTCGTGCCGCCCACCGCGCTTGGCGGCAGCGGCTGGCGCGCCACCCGCCTCGGCCTCGCCGCGGCATTCGCCGGCGTGGCCATTGCCGGTCCGCGCTGGGGCTTCGAGCGCAGCACCGTGCGCTCGAGCGGCGTGGACATGGTGATCGCCGTCGATGCCTCGCTCTCCATGCTCGCCACGGACGTGCAGCCCAACCGGCTCGAGCGCGTGAAGCAGGAGATCCGCCGCCTGCGGGCCCTGAGCCCTGGGGATCGCGTCGGGCTGCTCGCCTTCGCCGGGCGCAGCTACATCCTCACGCCGATCACCGTGGATGAAGGGGCGCTCGATCTCTTCCTCGACAACCTGGACCCGAGCGTCGTGGGGCAGGCGGGCAGCTCGCTGTCGGCGACCATCGATCAGGGCACGAAGCTGCTCTCGCTCTCGAAGAGTGGCGCCGACCGCGCGCTGGTGGTCATGTCCGACGGCGAGGCATTCGAGCTGAAGGCAGACGTGGTGGCCGCCGCGCAGCGCGCCGCGGCGCAGAACGTCCATCTCGTCACCGTCGGCTTCGGGACGCTGCAGGGAAGCACGATCCCCATTCGCGAGGGCGGCCAGGTCACCACCAAGAAGGACGAGAACGGCCAGACGGTGATCACGCACTACACTCCCGAGCTGCTGCAGGCGGCGGCGCAAGCCGCGAATGGCACGTTCATTCCCGCCGAGGCGACGGACAAGGCAGCGCGCATCAAGGCGGCGCTCACGTCGCTGCGGCGGCAGGCACGCACCACGGAGACCGGAGACAACCTCACGCCGCGCTACCAGTGGTTCCTCCTGCCCGCCATCCTGCTGCTGTGGCTGGACACCGTCCTCGGCGGGCGGCGTGGACGTCGCAAGCGCCGCGCGGCCGCCGCGGAGACCGCGCTCGCCGCCGGCATCGTTGCCGCCGTCGCGCTCTCGGGCTGCGCCTCCCGGCAGCAGGCGGCCGAAGCCGCCGCGGCCTACGCCGCGAAGGACTATGACCGCGCCGCGGCGCTCTTCGCCGTCGCCGCGAAGGATGACCCGTCGCCCGGCATGATGTACAACTTCGGCACGGCGCTCCTGGCGGACGATTCCATGGCGGCGGCGGTGGAGGTGCTCGACAAGGCCGCCGAGAAGGCCGACGACGAGACGCGCTATCGCGCGCGCTTCAACTCGGGGCTCGCGTCGCTCATCCCTGGACTCGCTGCGAAGGGCGATTCCGGCTCCGCGGACCTCGACAAGGCACTCGCGTCGTACAAGCGCGTGCTGCTCCAGCGTCCGGCGGACCTGGATGCGAAGTGGAACTACGAGCTGGCGCTGCGCAAGAAGAAGCAGGGCGGGGGCGGTGGTGGCGGTGGCCAGTCCAACTCGTCGCCTTCGCCCTCGTCGCAGGAGCCGAAGCCGCAGCCCACTGCGGCGCAGCGCCAGGCGGAGCAGCTGCTCGGCAGCGCCGAGCGCGAGGAGCGCGACGTGCAGAGCCGCAAGCAGAAGCAGAGCCGGCAGGAGCCACCGCCGGGCGGCAAGGACTGGTAGCGCGGCGTGATCGCCCTCGCCCTGGTGGCGCAGATCGCCGTCGTCGCGAGCGCTCCCGCTGCCGCCGTCTCCTGCGTGCCGTTCGAGGTCAGCGTCGCCGCGCGCGCCCCGGGCTCGGTCACGCCGCGCCTCCAGTTCCCCTCGGCGGCCGGCGTGCAGCTGCTGGCCGAGCGGGTGAGCTCCCGTGTCGAGAGCTTCGGCAACGGTGAGACGTCGTCGCTCACGGAGGCGACGTACACGGTCGCCGTGGGTGGCGCCGGCCGGGTGACGCTTCCGCCCTTCGTCGCGACCGCCGGTGCGGAGCGTGGCGTCGCGACGGCGATGCCCATCGAGCTCCGCCGCCCCGACGACGCGACGCCTCGCGTGCTCGTGCGCGCGCGCCTCGATCCCGGCCGCGATTCGGTGTTCGTCGGACAGCAGTTCGACTACGTGGTGGACGTGCAGCTCAACGACGTGGCGCGGCAGCGGCTCCGCCGCAACCCGACCTTCTTCCCACCGGAGATGCCGGGCGTCCTCGCCTACGATCTCGCGCTTCCACCGCCGCCACGCCGCACGGGCACGCATTGCTTCGAGACGTTGAGCTACCGTCGTGCTCTCTTCCCGCTCTTCGCGGGCGCGACGACCATCGCTCCAGCCACGCTCGCCTACTCCCTGCCGGTGTCGACGTCGTTCTTCTCCCGTGAGGAGAGCTTCGAGCTGCGCACCGACAGCGTGCGCTTCAGGGCGGTGGACCCCCCGGTCGCGGGTCGTCCCGCGGCGTACATCGGCGCCGTCGGGCGGATGACCGCGACCAGCCGCCTCGCCACCGGGAGCGCGCGCATGGGAGATCCCGTGCTCTTCACGCTGCGCCTGGACGCCGTGGGCAACGTGAAGCTGCTGCCGCGTCCGGTCCTGAGCGTGCCCTGGGCCACGGTGGCGCTCGGCGACGAGCGCGTCACCGTGGATTCCACGGCCGCCGAGGTGCGCGGCACCAAGGAGTTCGACTGGCTCCTCACGCCGCGCCGGCCCGGTCGGCAGGTCGTGCCCGCGGTGCGTTACCCGTACTTCGATCCCACGCGCATCGCCTACGACGTCGTCGTCACGGACTCGCAGCCGCTCGAGATCGTGCCGGCGGCACTCGCCGCGAGCGACAGTGAGCACGTCGCGCCGCTCCCGATCCGCCGCGTGTTGCGAGAGGAGCGTGGCGCGCCGCTCACCTCGCGCGGCTGGTTCTGGGCGCTGTTCGCCCTCGCGCCGGCGCCGGCGGCCGTGCGCCGCATCGGGCGGCATCGCCACCGGCGCGTGCGTCGCCGTCCCGCGCTGCACGAATTGCGCAGCCTCGTCTCGAGCTCGCGTCCCGAGGCGCGCGACGTGCGCCGCCGCTTCCTCGCCGCCCTCGCCGAGCGCGTGCCGGCTCTGCCCGCGGCCTCGGTGGGCGCGCCCCTCGCGCGCGTGCTGCGGCGCGCTGGCGTGACCGAGCCGACGGCCGACGAAGCGTCCGCGGTGCTCGCCCAGCTCGATGCGGCCGCCTACTCACCGGCGCGCATCGTGTCGAAGGAGCTCGCGTCGCGTGCGCTGGCCGTCGCACGAGCGGTGGACGCCGAAGCGGTGCGCCCGGCCTCCGCCGCCGCGACCAGGCGTCCGCTGTTCGTGCTCGTGGCGCTGTCGTCGCTCGTGGCCGGGGCGAGCGGACTGGTGGCGATGCCAGAGCCGATTGCGCGGGCGTTCGAGCAGGGGGTGAGCGCCTACCAGCGAGGCGACTTCGCCGCGGCCGCGCAGCTGTTCGGCCGCGTGAGCTCGCGTGCACCTCGCGCCCCGGACGCCTGGGCCAACTTCGGCACCGCGTCGTGGGCGAAGGGGGACACCGCGCTCGCCGTCGTGGGTTGGCAGCGTGCGCTGCGGCTCGACCCGCTCGACGCGGACACGCGCGATCGCCTCGACGCCGTTCGCTCCGCCTCCGTCGGCGAGGCGGCGTACGTGCCGCCCCTGCCGGTGAACCTCCTCGCTGCGGCGTCGCTCACGCTGTGGCTCGCCGCGTGGGTCGTGCTGGCGCTGCCGGCCTCACGCCCGGCACCCGCCGCCCGGCACGCTGCGATTGGTGCGCTCGCCGCCTCGTTCATCGTGCTGCTCGGCGCCGTGGGCATCGAGCGCCGGATCTCGCCGCGCGGCCTTGGCGCGCTGCGCACGGGCCGCGAGCTGCTCGATGCGCCGTCCAGCGGTTCGGCGATCGCCACCGTGGGCGCCGGCGACGTAGGCACGCTGGGCGCCCGCGAGGGCGCCTGGGTCCGCGTGCAGGTGGACGACGAGCGGGCGGGCTGGGCCCCCGTGGCGAGCATCATTCCGCTCGACGATCCGCTGCACTGATCGCGCATCGCGCGTCGCGCTTCCATATTTCGACGATGCCTGCGCCGCGCATCGCCATCCTTCCACCCGCCGTCGCCGACCAGATCGCCGCGGGCGAAGTGGTCGAGCGGCCGGCCTCCGCCCTCAAGGAGCTCGTCGAGAACGCGCTCGATGCGGGCGCAACGGCCGTGGACGTCGCGGTGGAAGAGGGCGGCCGAGCGCTCCTTCGCGTGAGCGACGACGGGTGCGGCATGAGCCGCGAGGACGCCGTGCTCGCGCTCGCGCGCCACGCCACCTCCAAGATCCGCCAGGCGACCGACCTCGTGGGGGTCTCCAGCTTCGGATTCCGTGGCGAGGCCCTTCCGGCGATCTGCTCGGTGAGCCAGCTCCTCGTCGAGACGGCGCCTGCCGACGGTGAAGGCACCGCCGTTCGCGCGGCCGCTGGATCGGTGGAGCAGGTGACCGACACCGCGCGGCGCCGGGGCACCACGGTGAGCGTATCGCGGCTCTTCTACAACGCGCCGGCACGGCAGAAGTTCCTGCGCGGTGCACGGTCCGAGTGGCGGAGCATCGTCGAGACGATGAGCGTCGTCGCGCTCACCAGGCGTGACGTGCGCTTCACGCTCTCGCACGACGGCAAGCCGGTGCTCGCGCTCCCCGTCGCCGCGTCGCTTCGCGATCGCGTCGCGGCGCTCTGGGGCGCCGCCTTCGCCGATCGGCTGCTGGACGTGGAGGACGCGCGCGGCGCGATCCAGGTGAGTGGCCTCGCCGAACGACCCGCCGATGTCGGGACGGCGAGCCGCCGCACCTTCCTCACCGTGAACGGCCGCCCCGTCCGCGACGCGGGACTCGTGCGCGCCGCGGAAGCGGCGTACCGGACCACCCTCACGGCTGGCCTTCGCCCCTCGCTGCTTCTCGAGATCGTCGTGCCCGCGGCCACCGTGGATGTCAACGTGCATCCCGCCAAGGCGGAGGTGCGCTTCAGCGATCGCTGGGTGGTGGAGCGCGCCGTGGAGGACGCGGTGCGCCGCGCCCTGGGAACGTTCGACGCCTCGGCGGCGCTCGGCGTGCGCCGCTGGGCGCCCGGCGGCTCGCCGTGGACCGGTGGCGCCGCGCCGGTGGACGTGGAGGTGCTCCGCGCCGCGCCGCCGCCAGCCGAGGGACTGTTCGCGACACCGATCGAGCCATCCGCACCAGCGGCCGGGACGGAGGAACCGTCCTTCGCGCCGCCGCGCGAACCCGAGCTCCCTCCGGCACCTCGCGCGTCGGCGCCGGAGCCGGAGGCCGCCGTCCCGCCGCTCATCCAGCTTCGTCGCACCTGGATGATGTTCGAGCACGAGGACGGCGTGGTGCTCATCGACCAGCACTCCGCGCATGAGCGCGTGCTGTACGAGCAGTTCATGGGGATGCTCGAGCGCGGCGAGGCGCCGTCGCAGCGACTGCTCTTTCCCCTCACCCTGCACCTCGCCCCCGCCGAAAGCGACGCGTTCGAGGCGAATCGACAGCTGCTCGCCACGCTGGGGTTCGAGGTCGAGGGCTTCGGCGGACACACGCTCGTCGTGCACAGCGTGCCCCTGCCACATCCGCGCTTCGACGCCGAGCGCTGCCTGCGCGAGACGCTCGCCACGCTGGCCGGCGACCGCGACGCGAGTACGCACGCCCGGCACGAGCGTCTCGCCGCCACCGTCGCCTGCAAGGCGGCCATCAAGGCGGGTGATGCATTGTCGCCGGGCGAGATGCGCGCCCTGTTCGTCGCGCTCGGGACCACGAAGCTGCCGGCGCACGACGTCCACGGCCGTTCCACCATCGTGCAGCTCTCCTGGTCCGAGCTCGAGCGGCGCTTTGGCCGGCAGTGATCGGCCGGTGATCTCCGTGATCTGCGGACCGACCGCGTCCGGCAAGACGCGGGCGGCGCTGCGGCTGGCGACGGTGGCTCCGGTAGAGATCATCAGTGCGGACTCGCGGCAGCTCTATCGTGACTTCGACGTCGGTACCGCCAAGCCATCAGCCGCCGAACGTGCGGCCGTGGCGCACCACGGCATCGATGTGCTGGACCCGACGGAGCGCGCCTCCGCGGCGTGGTGGGCGGAGCACGCCGATGCGTGGATCCGCGAGGTCGTCGCGCGTGGCAGGAGTCCGGTTGTGGTCGGTGGGACGGGTCTCTACCTGCGCGCGCTCTTCGGTGCCCTGTTCGAGGAACCGCCGATGGACGTCGAGCGGCGGCGGTCGCTGGAAGACGAGCTCGCGCCGCTCGACACGGCGGAGCTGCGGCGGCGCGTGGCCGCGCTGGATCCGGCGCGCGCACACCTGGGTCGCACGCAGCTCCTTCGCGCCATCGAAGTGGCGCTCCTCACCGGCCACCGGCTGAGCGACCTGCAGCGCGAGCGCGCCACGCTGCCGCGCTGGCGCGCGCGCTATCTTGTCCTCGATCCGGGACCGTCGCTCTCCGGCACGATCGCCGCCCGTACCCGGGCCATGTTCGCCGCCGGCTGGCGGGACGAGGTGCGGCACCTGATGTCCACCGTCCCCGACGACGCGCCGGCGTGGAACGCGAGCGGGTACCCCGTGGTTCGTGAGCTGGAACGAGGCATGCTTTCCCCGGAGGCCGCCATGGAGCGTGTGATCATCGAGACTCGCCAGTACGCCAAGCGCCAGCGCACCTGGTTCCGTCACCAGCTCGCTGACGAGGACGTCACGCGACTCGATCCCGCCGCCGCGTCGTTCGACGACGCGCTGCGCGGCTGGTGGCGCGCCGGAACGGGGGAGGAGGGCGCGTGAAGATCGGCATCACCTGCTATCCCACCTACGGCGGCTCGGGGGCGATCGCTACCGAGCTGGGCATCGCCCTCGCCCAGCGCGGCCACGAGATCCACTTCATCACCTACCAGCAGCCCTTCCGGCTGCCACGCTTCCTGCCGCGCATCTACTTCCACGAAGTGGACGTCGGCCGCTATCCGCTGTTCGAGTATCCGCCCTACGACCTCGCCCTCGCCGTGCGCATGCACGAGGTGGTGCTCGCACACCGGCTCGACCTGCTGCACGTGCACTACGCCATCCCGCACGCCACGAGCGCATGGATCGCGCGCGAGATGCTCGCGCCCACGCGGCCGGACATCCGCGTGCTCACCACGCTGCACGGCACCGACATCACCATCGTCGGCCAGGATCCGTCCTTCTTCCCGATCACCAAGTTCTCCATCGAGAAGTCCGACGGCCTCACCGCCGTCTCGCGGTTCCTGCGCGCCGAGACGCAGTCCGCGTTCGGCTGCACCGGCTGCCGCATCGAGGTGATCCCGAACTTCATCGATCCCGCCGTCTACGACCGCGACCGCTACGAGGCGCAGTTCCGGCAGCAGGTGAGCGAGGGCGCCAAGGTCCTCATCCACATCTCCAACTTCCGCCCGGTGAAGCGCGTGCGCGACGTGGTCGCCATCTACGCCCGCGTGGCGAAGGAGATCAGGAGCGTGCTCGTGATGGTCGGCGACGGCCCCGACCGCGTCCTCGCCGAGCAGGAGGCGCGTGCCCTCGGCGTGGCCGATTCGGTGTTCTTCCTCGGCAAGCTCGATTCGGTCGCGCCGCTGCTGGCCAGCTCGGACCTGTTCCTGCTGCCGACACAGAGCGAGTCGTTCGGCCTCAGTGCGCTCGAGGCGCTCGCCACCGGAGTCCCCGTCGTCGGGGTGAACGCCGGCGGCCTGCCGGAGGTGGTGCGCAATGGCGAGACCGGCGCGCTCTGCGCCGCCGGCGACGTCGAGGGGATGGCTCAGGCCGCGGTCGCCATCCTGCGTGACACCGAGCGCTGGCGCTCCATGAGTGCCCTCGCCGCCGCCGATGCCCGTGAGCGCTTCGCGATGGACAACGTCGTGGCCCAGTACGAGGAGTTCTACCGCAACGCGCTAGCTTAGCCCCACGCCCCCCATCGTCCTGCCACCTCAAGCCGAACCGCGCACCGCATGTCGCTGCTCCAGGCCCTGATCCTCGGCATCGTCGAGGGACTCACCGAATTCCTGCCCGTCTCCTCCACGGCGCACCTGATCCTCGCCGGCCATGCACTCGGCCTCGGCGATTCCGAGTTCATGAAGAGCTTCGAGATCATCATCCAGCTCGGCGCCATCCTCTCCGTGGTCGTGCTGTACTGGAGCAGGTTCTGGAGCCGGGACGTGCTGGCGAAGCTCGTCGTCGCGATGATTCCCACCGGCGTGATCGGCCTCACCGTGTACAAGGCGCTCAAGGCGTACCTGCTCGGGAACGTGACGGTGGTGCTCATCACGCTCATCCTCGGGGGTATCGCGCTCATCCTGTTCGAGCGCTTTCCGCAGCGCGACCGCGAGGAGATCGACTTCTCCGAGATCACCTACCGCAAGGCGTTCCTCATCGGCCTGTTCCAGGCGATCGCCATCATCCCTGGCGTGTCGCGCTCCGCGGCCACCATCGTGGGCGGATCGCTCATCGGCATCTCCAAGCGGACGATCGTCGAGTTCTCCTTCATCCTCGCCGTCCCCACCATGCTGGCTGCCAGTGGGCTCGAGCTGGTGAAGGGAAGCGCCGCGATCGCCGGCCACGTGCCGGCCCTGGCGGTCGGCTTCATCGTCAGCTTCCTCACCGCCATCGTCGCCATCAAGTCGTTCCTCGGCTACATCAAGAAGCACGATTTCTCCGCGTTCGGCTGGTATCGGATCGTCCTGGCCGTCGTGTACTTCCTTGTCTTCGTCCGCTGAGCCGCCGGCGGCGATCGCGTACGACGGCTGCTCGGCCCGCGCGCTCGCGGCGCGGCTCGGTCTCCCCCGCGTCGAGCTGTTCGATGTCGTGGGCTCCACATTCGACGTCGCCCACGCGATCGCCGCCGACGCCCCGGCCGGTACGCTCGTGCTGGCCGACCGGCAGAGCGCCGGACGTGGCCGTCAGGGGCGGCGCTGGGAATCGCCCTCCGGCGCCGGCGTGTGGCTCACGCTGATCGAGCGTCCGGCCGACCTCCGTGCGCTCGATGTGCTCTCGCTCCGCTGCGGCCTGCACGCCGCCGCGGCGCTCGATGCCCTCGCGGGTGAAGCGATCGCGCTGAAGTGGCCCAACGACCTGTATCTCGGCGGCCGCAAGCTCGCCGGTATCCTCATCGAGACGCGATGGCGTGGCGCGACGCCGGACTGGGTCGCGATCGGCTTCGGGCTCAATGTCGTCGCACCGCAGCTCGAGACGGCGACCGGTCTTCCTGCCGGCACCTCGCGCCTGGATGCCCTGTCGCGGCTCGTGCCGGCACTGCGTGCCGCGGCAGCCGCCCGCGGTCACCTGAACGACGAGGAGCTCGCCACCTGGCGGGCGCGCGACGTCACGTTCGGCCGGACGACCACGGCGCCGGCCGCGGGGATCGCGCGCGGCATCGACGCCGCGGGCGAGTTGCTGATCGAGGAGCCGGGTGGCATCGTGTCGCGTCACCGCACCGGCTCGCTCACCTTCGACGAACCGCTTCCATGCTCCTGACCTTCGACGTCGGCAACACCGAAACCACGCTCGGCCTCTTTGAGGGTGAGCGGCTGCGTGCGCACTGGCGCATCATGACCGACGTGGCGCGCAGCGCGGACGAGCTGGGCGTGCTGCTGCGCGCGCTGCTCGCCGGGGCGGAGCTTGGTGTGCGCGACGTGCGAGGCGTGGCCATCGGGTCCGTGGTGCCCCGCGTGACGACGCCCCTCGAGCAGGCATGCCGCACCTGGCTCGCCGCCGATTCCGTCCAGGTGATCGATGCACGGTCGCCGCTCCCCATCACGCTGGCCGTGGACGAGCCGCAGACCGTCGGCGCCGATCGCATCATCAACACCCTCGCCGCGAGCCGCCTGTACCAGCGTGACGCGATCGTGGTGGATCTCGGCACGGCCACGACCTACGATTGCATCACCCGCGACGGGGTCTTCCTCGGCGGCGTCATCGCCCCGGGGGTGCAGAGCTCCGCCGAGACCCTGTTCCGGCGGACCTCGAAGCTGCCCGCCACCGAGCTCGTTGCGCCCGGGCGGGTGATCGGCAAGCGCACGGAGGAGTGCATCCGCGCCGGCGTGATGTTCGGCGCCGCGGAATCCATCGACGGCATCGTGCGGCGGATCTCGGCAGAATGGCCGGGGACGGAGAAGCCGATGGTGATCGGCACCGGTGGCCTGGCCGAGATCTTCGCGCCGCTGTGCGACTGCTTCGACAAGGTGGATCCGCACCTGACGCTGCGCGGACTGCAGCTCGCCCACGGGCTGCTGGGCTCGTCGAGGGACGCAGCGGGACGCTGACGGGCTGCGCCGTAAGGTATGGCGCCACAATGCGTTAGATGGACGGTGGCGCGATCTGTGCGGCCCCTTGCCCGCGGACGAGGCTCCGGATATCATCCTACTCTGTTAGCACTCTCCGTTATTGAGTGCTAAGAGCCCGTTCGTCATCCATTTCACCGATACAGCAGACGGAGGCGCATTACCTATGGCCACCAAGAGCGCGGCTGGCGTGAAGATCACGCCGTTGGCCGACCGGGTCGTCGTGAAGGCAGCGGAGGACACCGAGCAGATGCGCGGTGGGCTCTACATCCCGGATACGGCGAAGGAGAAGCCGCAGCAGGGCGAGATCATCGCCGCTGGCCCGGGCAAGTACGAGGACGGCAAGCTCGTTCCGATGTCCGTGAAGGTCGGCGACAAGGTGCTCTACGGGAAGTACAGCGGCACCGAGATCACCCTCGACAACGAGCAGTACCTGATCCTTCGCGAGTCCGACGTCCTCGCGGTCGTCTCCTGATCATCAACGCATAGAGGCTAACCATGGCCAGCAAGGAACTGCACTTCAACACCGATGCGCGCGCTGCCCTGAAGCGCGGCGTCGACCAGCTCGCCGAGGCGGTGAAGGTCACCCTCGGCCCGAAGGGCCGGAACGTCGTGATCGACAAGAAGTTCGGCGCGCCCACGGTCACCAAGGACGGCGTGACCGTCGCGAAGGAGATCGAGCTCGCCGATCCGCTCGAGAACATGGGCGCCCAGATGGTGAAGGAAGTCGCCACGAAGACCTCCGACAACGCGGGTGACGGCACCACCACCGCCACCGTGCTCGCCCAGGCGATCTTCCGCGAAGGCCTCAAGAACGTCACGGCCGGCGCGAACCCGATGGCCATCAAGCGCGGCATCGACAAGGCCGTCGCCGCCACCATCGAGGAGCTCAAGAAGATCAGCGTCCCGACGAGCGGCAAGAAGGAGATCGCCCAGGTCGGCACCATCTCGGCCAACAACGATTCCGAGATCGGCAACCTGATCTCCGAGGCGATGGAGAAGGTCGGCAAGGACGGCGTCATCACCGTCGAGGAGGCGCGTGGCCTCGAGACGACGCTGGAGACCGTGGACGGCATGCAGTTCGACCGCGGCTACGTCTCGCCGTACTTCGTCACCGATCCGGAGAAGATGGAAGCGGTGCTCGAGGATGCGATGATCCTCATCCACGACAAGAAGATCTCGTCGATGAAGGACCTGCTCCCCGTGCTCGAGAAGGTCGCGCAGATGGGCAAGCCCCTGCTCATCATCGCCGAGGACGTCGAGGGCGAGGCGCTCGCCACGCTCGTCGTGAACAAGCTGCGCGGCACGCTGCGCGTGGCGGCGGTGAAGGCGCCGGGCTTCGGCGATCGCCGCAAGGCCATGCTGCAGGACATCGCCGTCCTCACGAACGGCCAGGTGATCAGCGAGGAAGTCGGGTTCAAGCTCGAGAACGCGGTGGTCTCCGACCTCGGCCGCGCCAAGCGCGTCGTCGTGGACAAGGACAACACCACGATCATCGACGGGGCCGGCGAGGAGTCGAAGATCCAGGGCCGCGTGAAGGAGATCCGTGCGGCGATCGACACCTCCACGTCGGACTACGACAAGGAGAAGCTGCAGGAGCGCCTGGCGAAGCTCGCCGGCGGCGTGGCGGTGATCAACGTGGGCGCCGCGACGGAAGCCGAGATGAAGGAGAAGAAGGCGCGCGTCGAGGATGCGCTCCACGCCACCCGGGCGGCGGTCGAGGAAGGCATCGTTCCCGGCGGCGGCGTCGCCCTCATCCGTGCCCAGAAGGCGCTCAAGACGGTGAAGCTCGACGAGACCGACGAGCAGATCGGGGTGGACATCAT
The DNA here is from genome assembly GCA_036280075.1 of Gemmatimonadaceae bacterium. Lineage (GTDB taxonomy): Bacteria > Gemmatimonadota > Gemmatimonadetes > Gemmatimonadales > Gemmatimonadaceae > AG11. The sequence continues at coordinate 63,219 of DASURL010000194.1, forward strand.
CCGTCGCGCCATCGAGGAGCCGCTCCGCATGATCGTGCAGAACGCGGGTGGTGAAGGCTCCATCGTCCTCGAGAAGGTGCGCTCGAGCAAGGACGACAAGTTCGGCTACAACGCCCTCACCGACACGTACGAGGACCTCGTGCAGGCGGGCGTGATCGACCCGACGAAGGTGACGCGCACGGCGCTCCAGAACGCCGCGTCCATCGCCTCGCTCCTCCTCACGACGGAAGCGATCATCGTCGAGAAGAAGGAAGACAAGCCGGCCCCGGCCGCGCCGGGCGGCGGCATGGGCGGGATGTACTGACGGCAGCTGGAAGCCGTAAGCGCAAGGCTGAAAGCTGAAGACAGGAAGGGCAGGCTCGCGATCGCGGGCCTGCCCTTCCGCGTTCCGCTTCCGGCCTTCCGCTTTCAGTTTCGAGCTCGGCGCTCCCTCGGCTCCTCCCCCGACGTCTTGAGCCACGCCCGCAACAGCTCCGCCACGCTCCACGCCTGTGCCGTGCACCCGCGCGGCGTGTATGGCGACTCCGCGTCGAAGATCTCGGCGATGCTTCCCACGCCGAACTCGTCGAAGTGCGCCACGAGTCCGGTGAGGAAGGAGCGCGCGCCGGCACAGTCCTCGGGGTGCACGCGCAGCCATGCATCCACGAACGGGCCGATGAGCCACGCCCAGACGGTGCCCTGGTGATAGGCCGCGTCGCGCGCGCGCAGGTCGCCGAAGTAACGCGGCTTGTAGTCGGGGTGGCCGGGCGCCAGCGAGCGCAATCCGACCGGCGTGAGCAGGCGGTTGCGCACCGTCTCCAGCACCGGCGCCCAGCGCGCCTTGTCCAGCACCGGGTGATCGAGGGAGATCGCGAACACCTGGTTGGGCCGGCACGCCGGATCGTCCCCCGACTCGCCATCGATCACGTCGTACAGGTAGCCACCCGCGTCGTACCAGAAGCGGCGATTGAACGACTCGCGAACGCGCGCCGCTTCGTCCGCGAGCTGCCGCGCGTCGTCGTCCCGGCCTTCCTCCTCGTCCCACTCCGAGAGCAGCCGCAGCGCGTTGTACCAGAGCGCGTTGATCTCCACCGCCTTGCCGCGGCGAGGTGTCACCACCCAGCCGTCCACCTTCGCGTCCATCCAGGTGAGCTGGTACCCCTCCTCCCCCTGGCGCAGCAGCCCGTCCTCCGGATCCACGCCGATGCCGAACCGCGTCCCCGCGCGATGATGCCGCACGATGTCGCGGAGGCGGGGCAGGATGTCGCGAAGGGCATCGCGATGGCCCGTCAGCTCGACGAAGCGGTGCACGGCGTGGAAGAACCAGAGCGTGGCGTCCGCGGTGTGATAGAGCCCCTCATTCGCGCCGTCCGGGAACATGTTCGGGATCAGCCCGTCCCGCACGTAGTCGGCGAAGGTGCGCAGGATGGACGCCGCCTCGCGGTGACGACCCGTGTCGAGCGTCAGCCCCTCGAGGCTGATCATCGTGTCGCGGCCCCAGTCGGTGAACCATGGATAGCCGGCGACGACGGTGCGCCGCTCCTCGCCCGTCGCGCGGGCGCGTGCGTCATCCGCGACGCGCGTGGCCGGCCGGATGATGAACTGGTCCGCCGAGAGCACGAGCCGTGAGGCCACCGGATCGTCCGCGGCGCGGCCGGCGAGGCGGAGCAGGGAGCGGCGCCGCTCCAGCTCCGCTGCCAGTGCGCCCTCCGGGGAGAGCGACTCCATCACCGGCCACGCGTCGGTGGACGCGATCAGCGCCGCGTCGCGCGTGGCGGTGAGGGGAAGCTCGAAGTAGCCGGGACTCCAGACGTCGCCCGCCCACTCGTAGCCCCGATCGCGCTCGTGCCGGTAGACGACGGCCTTCACCTCGCGCTCCTTCGGGGTGAACGCACCATGGCCGCCGTGCGCCAGGATGCGGAGCGGAGGCAGCGTCTCCCACGCGTGCAGCTCCAGGCGGTCGGGGCCCCGCTCGATGCGCTGCGGCGTCGCGTGCGGCGTGTTCACCGGTGCCTCGTACGACCGGAAGTGCACGAACGGCCGGAGCCGGATCAGGCAGGGCGTCTGCGGTTCAGCGAGCAGGCGATACGTGACCTGCACCGTGTTCTGCCCGTGCGGCATCAGCACGCGCCGCTCGAGGCGCAACCCGTCCACCTCGTACTCCCACACCGGAAGCCCGAACTCCAGGCGGAAGTCGCGCAGCGTCTTCTGGCTGGGCAGGTACAGCGGCGCGTCCTCGTGCTCGCGGCCGGTGAGCACCACCTTGCGTCCATCCGCGAACCGGATCGACGCGAACAGGTTCTGGAGCATGACCATGCGCCCGAGCGGCGCCGGCAGTGCGGCGATGAGGTACCCGTGGTACTTGCGCGTCATCACGCCGCCGATGGTCGCCGACGCATAGCCGCCGAGGCCGTTGGTCACCAGCCATTCATTGTCCACCAGGGGCAGGGCGCCGTTTCCGGGTGCCATGCCCACCCATGCCGGTCGATCGAGTGCTGCGTCGTTCATGTATGGTCCATTCGTCAGGATTCATCGTCGCGGGCGACCGCCTCGAACAGCACGGCACACCCGCCCGGAAAGCTCCACCCTTCCATGCTCGGCGCGAGCTCCGGCATTCCGAGGCCGCCGTACGCCGGGTCTTCCGACGACCACCGGAGGTGCCACTCCATCCTCGCCGGCGGCGCGAGCAGCGGCTCCGGCACGCGCGTCAGCACGAGCGGCTCGCCCAGGTTGACGAGGAGGAGTCGTTCCTCACGCCCGCGCCCCAGCCGGAGCACGAACGCAGCGCGCGCGATCACCGCGCCGTCGATCGTCGCCTCGTCGGGGCTGCTCAGCACCGCGTCATCCCGGCGAAGCGCCAGCAGGTCACGATGCAGCGCGAAGATCGGGCCGTGCCGGTCACGTTCGCCGTGGTCGAGCTTGCAGCGCGCAAAGGTGCGCGGATCGCCGGGATCGATGAACAGGGCGCGCACCTGCGGCGACCGCAGGCTGGCGAACTGCCCGAGGAATTCCGCGCGCCCCGTGCGGACGAGCTCCATGAGCTCCGGCTTGTGATCGGCGAAGAACAGGAAGGGACTCGATGCGGCGAACTCCTGGCCCTGGAACAGCATCGGAGTCTGCGGCCCGAGCAGGAGCAGCGCGGTGAGCGCGCGGAGCTCGCGTGCGCTCGCCAGCTCGTGCAGCCGCTGTCCGCGGAACGAGTTGGCCACCTGGTCGTGGTTCTGCAGGTAGTGCACGAACTTCGAGGGCGGCAGGTCGCGCGACGGCGTGCCTCGACCCTGCTGCTGCCACTTGTACCACTGCCCCTGGTAGAGGAATCCGTACTTCGCCGCCGCCACGAACTCGGCGGCGCTGCCGCGGTAGTCCGTGTAGTACGCTTCGTCGCGTCCCGTCGCGGCGACCGTCGCGCTGTGATGCCAGTCGTCGTTCCACAGCGCATCCATCCCGAATCCGCCCTCGCTCGCGGGGCGCACGAGGCGCGAGTCCTGGGGCTCGTCCTCGGCAATCACGTAGGTCGTGCGCGCCGGCGCTTCCGCCCGCACGGCATCCGTGATCTCGCGCAGGATGTGCACCGGCGAGTCGTCGTAGATGTTCTGCGCCGCGTCGATGCGGAGCCCGTCGAGCCGGAACTCGGCGATCCAGTACCGCGCATTGGTGATGAAGAATTCGCGCACCGGCCCGGCGAGCGCGTCGTCGAAGTTGATCGCGTCGCCCCAGTCCGTGGTGTGGCGCTCGCTGAAGTACGCTTCGGCGTATTCGCGCAGCGGGCAGCCATCCGGGCCGAAGTGGTTGTAGACGACGTCCAGGATCACGCCGATTCCGAGCCCGTGCGCGCTGTCCACGAAGCGGCGGAAATCGTCGGGCGTGCCGTAGAGGCGGGTGGGCGCGTAGAGATCCACGCCGTCGTAGCCCCACCCGAACGTCCCGGCAAAGTCGTTGACGGGGAGCACCTCGAGCATCGTCACGCCGAGCTCGGCGAGGGCGGGCAGCTCGCGCTGCGCTGCCGTCCACGTTCCCTCGGGCGTGAACGTGCCGACGTGCATCTCGTAGAGCACGCGACGCGCCGGCGCGATCCCTCGCCACTCGGGGTGCTCCCAGCGGTGCGATGCGGGATCGATCACCATCGAGGGCCCGTGCGGGCCCTCCGGTTGGAAACGCGACGCCGGGTCCGGGAGTGCGACGTCGTCGTCGAGCAGGAAGCGGTAGGTGGATCCCGCCGTCGCGTCACGCACGACGCCCGAGAAGTACCCGCCCGCTTCGGGGGTCAGGCCCGTGGCCACCTCGGCGTCTCCGAGGACGACGGCGACGGTCTGTCGTCGAGGCGCCCAGACCCGGAAGTGCACGCCGCCGCCCGGCGCCGGCTCGGCGCCGACCGGAAATCGCCGCCAGTCCCTTGGCAGGGGAGGTCGAGAGGATGGCATGGTCGCACCTCTCCGAAGCAGGAATCGCTCCGGCGCGACCAGCGATGCCCCCTACAGGGCCAGGCTGTACTGCGCCTCGGGTTCCGCGCGGCCGGCGCGGGGCAGGAAGGGGCCCACCACGCCGTGCTGCAGCGCCACGCTCAGCGTACCGCGGAAGCGGGTGCGGCGCAGGGCCTCCGCCGTCGCCGCGCGCGCGATGCCATGGTCGTTGCACTTCTCGCTCAGGTGCGCGAGCACCACGTGGGCGAGATCACGGTGCACGAGATCCCGCGCGAGCTCGGCGCTCGCGCGGTTCGACAGGTGTCCCGTCCGCGACGCGATGCGCCGCTGCAGGAACGGCGGGTAGGGTCCCGTGCGCAGCATCCCCTCGTCGTGGTTCGACTCCAGCACGAGCAGGTCTGCTCCCGCGCACAGCGAGCGCACGTTCTCGCTGACGTGGCCGATGTCCGTGCACACCACCGCCGTGGCGCCCGTGGAGCGGCACGCGAGCCGCACCCCGATCGGGCTCGCCGCATCGTGCGGGGTGCTCTTCGTCGTGACCTCCAGGCGCGAGAGGGCGAGTGGCTCCTCGGGGGAGATCGCCGAGCAGCCCGCGCCGCGGAGCTCCGGCCAGGCATCCATGGTGCCGGCGCTCGCGTAGAGCGCCCAGCCCCACTTGCGGGCGCCGGCGGCGGCGCCCTTCACGTGATCGGTGTGCTCGTGCGTGACGATGCACGCCTCGATCGACGCCGGCGCCACGCCGATCGCCTTCAGTCGCATCGACAGCATGCGCGTGCCGAAGCCGGCGTCCACCAGGACGCGGCTCTCGCCACATTCGACGAGCACCGCGTTCCCACTGCTGCCGCTTCCCAGCACCCAGACCTTCATTCCTCCTCCACCGTCCAGCGCTGCTCGAACGCCATCTGAAGCTGCGCCCGCATGCCATCCTCCAGCGCGACGTCGCGACGCGCCATCATGCGTTCGGCCGTCTCGAGGAATTTATCGATCCGGTACGGCTGGTAGGCACCCGCCTCGCCCCACGAGAAGGGCGCGACGGTCTTCGGCGGCATCGCGGTGCCGAACACGTTGGCCCCGGCGCCGAGCACGCAGCCCGTGGTGAGGCAGAGACCGATGCCGGTCTTGACGTGGTCGCCGAACATCGTGCCGAGGAACTGCATCCCCGTGTCGCGCGTCCCCTCCGGCGTCCACAGCTGAATGTCGCCGTAGGTGTTCTTCAGATTGCTCGTGATCGTGGCGGCGCCGATGTTGACCCAGCGCCCGATCACGGAGTGGCCGATGAA
>DASURL010000195.1:0-6729 GCA_036280075.1 Gemmatimonadaceae bacterium
CCTCTGTCGGCCGCGCGTCGTCCATCTCCAGTGGCGCGCGGCCGATGCGTTTCCTCCTCGCGCCTCCTCTCCTGCCCCTCGCGCGAGAATCCTCCCATGCCGACGTCGCCCTCATCGTCGCTCCGGCAGCACGCCGCACGCTCGGCCGGCAGCGCACTCCTCGCTCTCGCCGCGCTCGCCCTCTCGGCCTGCGCCGGTCACCATCATCTCGGCGAGTATACCTTCGCCGAACGCTCGATGGCCGTCGTCGTCCTGTCGTCGCCATCGCCCGACCTCCTCACCAGCGGCTACGATCTGCGCGCCGATGATCCCGTCGGTTCCGTGCTGCGCGCCGGCACCAAGGCCGCGAAGGACGTGGAGGCGCGTCGCGCTCGCGCCCGCCTCGACAGCGCCACCGCGCGCGTCGGTCCCACCGGTGACCTCGCGCAACGCACCCTCGAGCGCGCCAGCCGCTACCTCGGCACGCGTCCGGTGAACACCTCCAGCGACGCCGACTTCCTGCTCGAGGTCCGCATGAAGAACTTCGGCCTCGACGCCCGCGGCCAGAGCTCGGCGTACCTCTACACCAACGCCGAAGCCGTGCTGCTCGACCGCCGCACCGGCCGCGAGATCTGGAACTGCACCGTCCACGGCTCCGACCGCCTCACCCCGCGCGTGCGCGGCACCGCCGACGTCCCCGGCGCCGGCGCCATCATCGCCGCCAGCTCCCTCGCCAGCATGAGCGTCGCCGACTTCCAGGACGCCCTGCAGCAGCTCGCCGAGCTGTCGTCCAATGTCGTGTCGGACGAGCTCAGGTCGGCGCTGAGGGACGTGAGGAAATGATCGTGAACGGTGAACCGTGATCCGTGATCCGTAACGGCGAACAGCAAGGAAGAGGAAAGATCGGAAAGAACAGAAACGGCGGGATTCTTCGATGAGAATCCCGCCGCTTCGGCTTTTTCAGCTGTCTCCTCTATCGCTGCAGTTACGGTTCACGGTTCACGTGCGGTGTCGTGCCCATTGCCCGCCTCCGCCGGCGTGCGCAACTTCCTGCGCACAGACCCGGAGGCCCGCATGTCCTTCACCCGTGCGCTGCTCGTCGCTGGCGCCCTCGTGCCAGCATCGTTCGTTGTCTCCCCCGCCCTCGTCGCGCAGGCGCGGAGCACCACTGCGGCGTCGCAGTTCGCGCCGCGTGAGTTCGAGGTGCCGTATGGCGCCCGCACGCGCCCGCGCGATCCCTTTGCCGATGCGCAGGGCCACGTCTGGTTCGTCGGGCAGAACGGCAACTACATCGGCCGCCTCGATCCGAAGTCCGGCGACTTCAGGCGCTACGAGATCGATCCCGGCACCAATCCCCACAACCTCGTCGTCGAGAAGGGGATGGTCTGGTTCACCGGCAATCGCAACAACCGCCTGGTGAAGCTCGATCCCGCCACGGGAAAGATCACCACCTGGATGATCCCCGACTCGTCGGTGCGCGATCCGCACACGATGACCTTCGACCACCGGAGCGGGGTCGCCTGGTTCACCGCCCAGAACGCCGGCGCCGTCGGCCGCTTCGATCCTGCCACCGGCCAGTTCCGCATCTGGAAGACGGGCGACAACACGCGCCCGTACGGCATCGTGCTCGACTCGAAGGGCCGCCCCTGGTTCGACCTCTTCGGCACCAACGCCATCGCCACCATCGACCCGCAGTCCTTCGAGCTGAAGCGCTACCCGCTGCCCAGCGACCGCACGCGCCCGCGCCGCATCGCCATCACCTCCGACGACCAGCTCTGGTACGGCGACTACACCCGCGGCTTCCTCGGCCACCTCGACCCGAGGACGGGACGCACCGAAGAGTGGGCGCTCCCCGCCGGCGCAGCGTCGCTCCCCTACGGCATGGCCACCGATGATCGCGACGTCATCTGGATCGCGCAGAACGGTCGCGAGAAGGTGCCGGCCACCATCGTCGCCTTCGACCCGCACGCGAAGAAGTTCGTCGCCGAGATTCCCGTGGGGACGCCGGGGCCGAACACCATCCGGCACATGACCTTCGATCGCGCCACGCGACAGCTCTGGTTCGGCACCGACCAGGGCACGATCGGGAAGATCTCCGTCCCGCCGCGCGTGCTGGTGCCGTAGCCGATGGCCGCCGCCGTCCTGGACACCGGCCGCCTCGAGGCGTTCAGCGACGGCGTGCTCGCCATCATCATCACGATCATGGTGCTCGAGCTGAACGTGCCGCACGGCACCACGCTCGGCGCGCTCGCGCCCCTCGCGCCCGTGCTCGCCAGCTACGTGCTGAGCTTCGTCTACCTCGGCATCTACTGAAACAACCACCATCACATGCTGCACGTCACCCGCGCCGTGGACGGGGTCGCGCTGTGGGCCAATCTGCACCTGCTCTTCTGGCTGTCGCTCGTCCCCTTCGTCACGGCGTGGATGGGCGAGAATCACTTCGCGCCGGCGCCCACGGCCACCTACGGCTTCGTGCTCCTCATGGCCGCCGTCGCCTACGAGCTCCTGCAGCGCCGACTCATCGTCATCCAGGGGAACGACTCGCTCCTCGCGCGCGCCATCGGCCGCGATCTGAAGGGAAAGATCTCGACCGCCTGCTACGTCGTCGCCATTCCCGTCGCGTTCCTCAACCAGTGGGTCGCCGGCGCGCTCTACGTGACCGTCGCCCTGATCTGGCTCATCCCCGATCGCCGCATCGAGCGCGTGCTCGCCACGCAGCCGGACTGAGCGCCGACGATCACTCCACCACCACCGTCGGCGCCTGCTTCGTGTCCACGCCGGGCGCATCCGCCTTCGCCCCCGTCGTTCCCTCGTCCGCCTTCTTCTCCTCGCGGATCTCCGGCAGCGACGTCGGCATGATCCATCCCTGCGCGGCGGCGTGCTCCGCCGCGGCGTGGGTGTCGTCCGCCAGCACGAGCGTCGAACCCGCCGCCAGGACTTCCTTCGCCAGTGCCTGCACGCTCGCCGAGCGCTCCGGGTTCGCGTCCACGTTGCGGATGTAGATCGCGAGGATCCGTCCCGGATACCGGTCGAGGATCCCGCGGTAGATCTCCGGATCCCGCTGGCTGTTGTCGCCGATCAGGATGAACGGGAGCGACGGATACAGGTCGAGGATGTCGCGGATCACCGGCTCCTTGAACGTCCCCAGGTGGCTCGACGTCAGCGCCGACAGCACGATGTCCCAGTCGCGCAGGCTCACCGGTCCCCGCGGGATCCCCTGCACGTCCATGAACTCGGCGATGATGTCGTGGATGTTCCACGGACTGCTGGAGACGTAGAAGATCGGGTTCATGCGCGTGCCGTCGCCGCCCCGCTCGAGCGCGCGATAGAAAGCCGCCACCCCCGGGAAGGGGAGGCGCGTCCGCGCATTGCCGAGCATCACCGTGCGCACGGCCTGGAGGAAGCTCGTGATCCGCGACTGGATCACCGTGTCGTCCAGGTCGCTGATCACGCCGTAGCTGGGTGAGCCGGTGAGCACGCGCACCTGCCCGGTGGCCTGCGCGTCACCGGCCCGCTCCGACGGCAGCAGCCGAAGCTCCACCGGGTGCCACGGCTCGTGCATCGACAGCGGCGCCGGGAGCTCGATCCACTCGCGGATGAATCCCTCGTCGTCGGCGGTCACCTCGTGCTCCGCGCCGCCGAGGGTCACACGCACGCGCGCGTGCGGCAGCGGGTCGGCGTCGACGCGCTTGACGGTGCTGAGCAGGTTGCGCCAGATGGAATCCGTCGCCGCGGCGGGCGGGATCGCCTTCGCCTCCTGCACGCGCCCCTGGACGAGCGCGCGCGTGTCGCCGGCGAAGCCCCGATAGGCCACGATCTCGTGCTTCTTCATGTCCGCCCTCGGTGCAAGCGGTGCGCCCTGTCCGCCAGCCAGCGCGACGGTGCGGTTGATCGGTGACCGGTGGCAGTGTGGCACCTCGGCCCGCACTCCGCTTATCATGTCCGCGTGATCAATATGGTTTGCATCGACGTTGACGGCACGCTCGTCGGGTCGTCAGGCACGGTGAGCGACGCCGTCTGGCGCGCCGCCGACCTGGCCCGCGCGCGCGGCGTCCATCTCGTGCTCTGCTCCGGCCGCCCGGCGTTCGGCGTCACCCGCAGCTATGCGGAACGTCTCGGCGCCGACGGCTGGCACGTCTTCCAGAATGGGGCGAGCGTGATGAACCTCCGCAGCGGCGAGACGCGCTCCAGCGCCATCCCGCCCGCACTCGTCGCCAGGCTCGTCGAGCGGTCGCGCGAGCGCCACCGCCCCCTCGAGCTCTACACCGACTCCACCTACGCCGTGGAGATGGATACGCCGCGCACGCGGGCCCACGCCGGGCTCCTCGGCCTCCCCTTCGAGCGTCGTGACCTGCGCTCGCTGCGCGCCCCGGTGGTGCGGGCCCAGTGGCTCGTCTCGCACGACGAGGTGGAGGAGGTGCTCGCTGAGCCGCACGAGGGACTCTCCCTCTCGCACTCCTTGTCGCCGGTCATGCCCGATGCGAGCTTCATCAACGTCACCCCGGAAGGCGTGGACAAGGCGTCCGCCGTACGGCTCGTCGCCGGCACGTACGGCGTGCCTCTGGACCGCGTCATGATGGTCGGCGACAGCGCCAACGACGTCAGCACCATGCGCATCGTTGGCATGCCTGTCGCGATGGGAAATGCCGAGCCCGGCGTGCGCGACATCGCCACCACCCACGTGGCATCGGTGGACGAGGATGGTCTCGCCGAGGCGCTCGCCCTCACCTCAGTCACGCCAGCCTCATGACCTCCCGCCGCTCCGTCGCGCTCGCCGCCCTCGTGCTCTTCGCCGTCACGGGCTGCGACTTCAGCAGCCCCACCACCGGAGTGGGCGGCAACGCCGACGATGCGCTCCTCCGCATCCTCAACTCGACCAGCACCACGCTCGACCTCACCAGTGGTGGCCAGGTGGTGGGCGGCAGTGGCCACGTGACCGCCGGCACCACCAGCGATTGCATCCGCGTCGATCCGGCCGGCCCCGCGCTCGGCCTGCGCGAGGCCGGTGCGGTGAGTGACCTCGGCAGCTTCGCGCCGACCATCACGGCGCGGACATCGTATACGGTGCTCGCCTACATCTCGGATGTCGGCTCGCTCCAGACCCTCACCCTCGTCGACGCGTTCATCCCCACCAGCGGCCTTTCCGGCCTGCGCATCGTGGACGTGGCGCCCGGGCTGGGTTCGCTCGACGTCTACATCACGCCGCGCAACGGGCCGCTCGACGTGCCCAGCACCGCCAGCATCGGCTACGGCAGCAATACCGGCTTCTTCGACGTGAACCCCGGCATCAACCAGGTGCGCTTCACCACGGCGACGACGAGCACGATCGTGTTCGACGCGGGTACCATCAACCTGCTCCCCGGCCAGCTGGCGACCCTCGTGCTGTCCCAGCCCGGCGGCGCCGCCGCCACTCCCGTCGCGACGCTGATCCCCGCCTGCTGAGCGGACCCCGCTTGGCGACATCCGACGGTCCACGCCTCACCCGGGCACTCCGCAGCCGGAACTTCCGCCTCTTCTTCGGCGGACAGAGCATCTCGCTCGTCGGCACCTGGATCACGCGCGTCGCCACGAGCTGGCTGGTCTTCCGGCTCACCGGCTCCCTGTTCCTGCTTGGCGTCGTCGGCTTTGCCGGCCAGATCCCGATGCTCGTGCTCGCGCCGTTCACCGGCGTGCTCGTGGACCGCTGGAACCGGCACCGGCTGCTCGTCGTCACGCAGGTGCTCTCCATGCTGCAGTCGCTGGCGCTCGCCCTGCTCGTGTTCAGCGATCACATCACGGTGGCGTGGATCATCGTGCTCCAGGTGGTGCAGGGCATCATCAACACCTTCGACACCCCGGGCCGGCAGGCGTTCGTCGTCGAGATGGTGGAGGACCGCGCCGACCTCCCCAACGCCATCGCCCTCAACTCCTCGATGGTCAACGCCAGCCGCATCATCGGCCCGAGCATCGGCGGCATCGTCATCGCCGCCGTCGGTGAGGGATGGTGCTTCATGGCCGACGCCATCTCCTACGTCGCCGTGATCGCCTCGCTGCTCGCCATGACCGTGCAGCCGCGCCAGCGCCCGCCGCGTGAGAAGACCGCGTTCCAGGAGTTCGTGGACGGCTATCGCTACGTCTCGCGCTTCCTCCCCGTGCGCTCCGCGCTCACCCTGCTCGCGCTAATCAGCCTGCTCGGCATGCCGTACTCGGTGCTCATGCCCGCCATCGCCACCAACCAGCTGCACGGCGGCGCGAACACCCTCGGCTTCCTCATGACCGCCTCCGGCGTCGGCGCCCTCGCCGGCGCGCTCTACCTGGCCGCACGCCGCAGCGTGCTCGGCCTCGGCCGCGCGATGTACACCGCCGCCATGGTCTTCGGGGTGGGGCTCGTGCTCTTCTCCCTCTCGCACGTGCTCTGGCTCTCGCTCCTCATCCTCCCCCTCGTCGGCGCGGGGATGATGATCACCATGGCCTCCACGAACACCATCGTGCAGACCATCATCGAGGAGCACCTGCGCGGGCGCGTCATGGCCTTCTACACCATGGCCTTCCTCGGCACGGCGCCCATCGGCAGCCTGCTTGCCGGCGCGGTGGCCGAGCGCATCGGGTCGGAGAACACCATCCTCGCCGGCGGCATCGGCTGCATCCTCGCCGGCGCGTGGTTCGCGCTCCGCCTCCCACGCCTCCGCGACATCGTGCGCCCCATCTACGTGGCACGCGGGATCCTTGCCGCGGCGGAGATCGACGCGGACGTGAAGTCGCTGTAATCCC
>DASURL010000196.1:0-2536 GCA_036280075.1 Gemmatimonadaceae bacterium
GTCATGATCCAGTTCTGATTTCAGGGCTCGACACCCACGGGAGGAGCGGACATGGCCGGACCGACGCCGGAGGCGCTCGCGAGCTGGGAGAGCTTTTACGTTATCGTGGGCTCGTCCAGTGCCGCGCTCATCGGCTTGCAGTTCGTTGTCATCACGCTGATGACGGAGACCCGGATGCGGCGCACGCACACCGCGATCAGCGCCTTCGCCACTCCCACGGTCGTCCATTTCGCCGGCGCGCTGGTCGTCTCGGCCATCATGTCGACGCCGTGGCACGCGCTGTCCTCTGCGGCGAGCTGTCTCGTCGTCTATGGCATCGGTGGCGTCGGCTATGGAGTCCGAGTTGTGGTTCGTGCTCGCAGGCAGACGACGTACGCGCCCGTCTGGGAAGACTGGCTCTGGCATGTCATGCTCCCCGACATCGCCTACGCGACGCTCGCAGTCGCCGCGATTCTTGTGCTCCGAGGTGACGGCGGGGCCGTGTTTGCCATCGCCGCGAGCGCGCTGGCGCTGCTTCTCATCGGCATCCACAACGCATGGGATACGGTGACGTATCTCGTCGTGGCGGACCGCGACGACGCGGACGCGAGAGACGGAGAATGAGTCCCTAACCTCCACGACACGCGAGCGCCCACGCCGCATGCGCTCGTACGAGGGATTCGGGATCGCGGAGCGCCTCGGTGAGCACGTCCATGTCCACCGGGTTCCCGACGTTCCCGAGCACCACGGCTGCGTTGCGCTTGAGACCCCGCAGCTTCGCGCGCTTCATCGGTGAGCCCTTGAACGCGGCGCTGAACTCCTCCTGGGTCATCGCAAGAAGGTCACGTGCAAGCGTCCGCGCGTCCTTACCGGCGAGGAACTGGCGCGGCGCGAACTCCTGAACCTCGAGCTCACGCGCAAATCGTGCGTTCCAGGGGCAGCAGGTCTGGCACACGTCGCACCCGTAGAGCCGATCCCCGATCTGCGAGCGTAGCTCGACCGGAATATCCTCACGAAGCTCGATCGTGAGGTACGAGATGCACTTCGTCGCATCCAGCCGGCGCGGCCCCACGAACGCATCCGTCGGGCACGCATCCAGGCACCGCGTGCACGTGCCGCAGCGATCGGCCTCGAACGGCGCATCGGTCGCCAGCTCGAGATCCACCACCAGCGCGCCGATGAAGAAGAACGAGCCGCGCGCCGGGTTGATGAGGTTCGTGTTCTTGCCGAACCAACCCAACCCCGCGCGCCGCGCGAGGTCGCGCTCGAGTAGGGGACCGGTGTCCACGTACGGCTTGCCGAGGATCGTGCGTCCCGCGTCGCGCTCGAGGCGCGCGTGCAGCTCGCGCAGGCGCGATTCCATGATGTCGTGATAGTCGTCGCCGCGGGCGTAGCGGGCCACGGGGCCGCTCGGCTCGCGGCCGCCGTAATCGAGCCCGACCACGATGGCGTGCGTAGTTCCCTCCTTGGGGCGGCGGCTGTCGCGCCGCTTCTCGGCGCCCCGCGCCAGGTAGTGCATCGTGCCGGCGTGGCCGGCGGCGATCCACTCGTCGAACAGCGGGGCGCTCGGCACCGGACCCAGCTCGGTGATGCCGGCGAGGTCGAACCCGAGCGCGAAGGCGTGCGCCTTGGCGAGGCGCGCGAGATCGATGGGATCTGGCCTCGGTGCGTCGGGGCCTGCGAGCACCGGGATCTGCGCCGCGGTCACGGCTTGCGCACCGCCCAGCGCGCGTAGCGGATCACGTCCTCCGCCGGCGGCACGCAGTCGTACGCGCCGTACGCGGTGTGCATCCGCCAGCGGAGGTAGGTGCGATCGGGGAGGGGAAGGAATGGCGCGCGACGCCACCAGCCGCGGCGACGGAAGCGCCACCCCACGCGGAGCAGCGCCACTCCCGTGGCGGGATCGCGCACCGAGCGCAGTGCGAGGGACGTCGTCAACCCGAGCCAGCCCATTCCTGTAAATTCACCGCATGCAACTCTTCGATCAACTCGTCTCGCTCGTCGGCGCAGCGCTCATCCTCGCCGCGTACGTCGCCCTCCAGCGCGGCTGGCTGCCCCGCGAGAGCCGGCTCTACAATGCGCTGAACTTCGTCGGCTCCGGGCTGCTCACCTATGTGGCGGTAAAGGATCGCCGCATGGGGTTCATCATCCTCGAGGCGGCGTGGGCGCTGCTCTCGGTGCCGGGCATGCTGAAGCGGGCGACGACGGCACATTGATGCCCCCGTGGGGTATCCAACGTAGCGGACCCGAGCGGACCGCGCCCATTCGCTACGATGGAGGCCCACATGACGACGCTGCTGGAGTCCGGCGCACGTCCATATGGATCGCCAAGAGGGATCGTGGTGAGCACGCTCCTGCATGGCGTGCTCATCGCCGCCGCGATCCTCGGCACCACGCAGGTGCTGGCGCCGACGTACGAGCCGATCGACGAGACGCCGGTGCTGTTCGTCGCCCCGCCGCCGCCCGAGGTGCACGTCGCCCCTGATCCGCTGCCCGCGGTGACCACACCGCCGAAGGCGCCGGCGCCCGCGCCGAGGCGCGCGGAGCCCGCGCGCGC
>DASURL010000197.1:0-6583 GCA_036280075.1 Gemmatimonadaceae bacterium
AGTGCGTCGCGGCGCCGGTGTTGTCTGGCGTGATGCCGCCCGTCGTCTGCGTGCTGATCTTGATCTTCATCGGATCGCGCGTCGTGAGATCCGGCGAGATGGCGATCAGGTTCTCCCCGCGGTTGGTGCTCTTCAGCACGCGGTTCCCCGCGGTGTAGAAGACGTTGGAGTTGTGCGGCGAGATGAAGAACGGCGTGTTCCAGTTGAAGCGGAGGTCCCAGTCGATGGAATCCGCCGACGCGCGCTTGCGCAGGTCGTCGAGCTTGCGCTGGATCTCCTTCGAGACCGGGATCATCGTGTCGCCGCGCTCGATGATGATCGAATCCTCGAACTGGCGATAGCGATTCCGCCAGTTCGGCTTGGAGAGCGGCGTGCGCTCGCCGGTGGCCACGTTGACGCGGCTCATGTTCCCGCCCTGCGACTCCGAGTACACCGTGTTCGCGTCGTTCGGGTCCTGCGCCGAGTAGAAGCCGTCGCCGCCGCCGACGTTGAACCACATCGAGTTGGTGACCGGGCCGCGCGCGCGCCGGCTCGGGCCGCACCAGCTCCCGTTGTCCTGCAGGCCGCCACAGACACGGTACGGCACATCCATGTTGTACGACACGGCGTAGAACTGCCCGAGCGGCATGATGTTCAGGAACTGATAGTTGCCGCCGCGGTCCCATGTCTGCGACACGCCGCCATCGTCACCGACGACGAAGTGCTCGGGATCCTTCGGATCGATCCACATCGCGTGGTGATCCACGTGGATGCCATTGGTGGCCGTGCGGGCCGTCTTGCCGCCGTCGTCGCTGAACAGCACCGGCGTGGAGGTGAAGTACACCCGGTCCGGGTTCTTCGTGTCCACGCGCACCTGGCTGTAGTAGAAGGGACGGACGTCGGTGTCGTTCCGCTTCTCCCACGTCGCGCCGCCGTCCGTCGAGCGGTACAACCCGCTCGGCCGGACCTGCGGCTTCTTCGACTTGTCGCGGCTGCCGTTCATCACGGTGTCCGCCTCGACCATGGCGTACATCACCTTCGGGTTCGACTTCGAGATGTCGAAGTTGATGCGCCCCTTGGTGGTCTCGGGGAGGCCGTGGCCGTTCACCTCCGTCCACGTCTTCCCGGCGTCGGTGCTCTTCCACAATCCCGAGCCCGGGCCGCCGCTGTACAGGAAGTACGGCCCGCGCACCCGCTCCCAGCTCGAGGCCCACACCACATCAGGATTGCTCGGGTCGAGCTGCACGTCCACGAAGCCCGCCTTGTCGCTCACGAACTTCGCCAGCGTCCAGGTCTGGCCGCCGTCGGTGCTCTTGTAGAGCCCACGCTCCTTGTTCGGGCCCCACACGTGGCCGAGCGCCGCCACGTAGACCACGTTCGCGTCGCGCGGATCCACGACGATGCGGCCGATCTGCTGCGTCTCGGCGAGACCCATGAACTTCCAGCTCTTCCCGCCGTCGGTGGACTTGTACACGCCGCCGCCGGGAGAGATGGAGTTGCGCGAGTCCTCCTCACCCGTGCCGAGATAGAGCACGTTGCTGTCGCTCGGCGCAATGGCCAGGTCGCCATTCGACGCCGTGCGCTCGTGATCGAAGATGGGACGGAAGGTGGTGCCGGCGTTCGTGGTCTTCCAGACGCCGCCCGCCGCGGCGACCACATAGAACGTCTTCGAGGGCGACGGGAGGCCCTCGATGTCCGTGATGCGTCCACCCATGTTGGCCGGCCCGACGGGGCGCCAGCGGAAGGCGGAGAGGAGGGTGGAGTCGAGCTGCTGGGCGCGTGCTCCGCTTGCGGGGAGCACCGCACCGACGAACGCTACGCCGAGCAGGGGGAGGAACCGGGTAGGACGTCGCATGGGCCTGTGGGTGAACGGGAAGGAGCTACCGTACGCTTACGACCATCACTGGGCCAGTGTTGAGACTCCAACCGGCCGACGCCACGGGAACGCTTCCTGCCCTCCGCGCCTCGACCGGAGGTGGCCATGAGCGAGTCGGAGGCGAAGCAGGAGCGGAAGCGCGCGCTGGAGACCGAGGCCGAGGAACCGCATGCTGGCGAGGGCGAGACGTCGCGCCAGCACGGCGAGGAGAAGAAGATCCAGAAGGCCGAGTCGCTCGACGCCAGGACCACCTACGAGGTCGTGCGGCGCGAGGGACTGCGTGAGCTCGAGCGCTCCACCGGTGCGCTGGCCTGGTCCGGTCTCGCCGCCGGCCTGTCGATGGGATTCAGCTTCCTGGTGGAGGGGCTGCTGCACTCGCACCTGCCCGACACGGGGTGGCGGCCGCTGATTGCCAAACTGGGCTATTCCGTGGGGTTCGTGATCGTGATCCTCGGCAGCCAGCAGCTCTTCACCGAGAACACGCTCACGCCGATCGTGCCCCTGCTGTCCCACCGCACGAGCGAACGATTCCGGAACGTGATGCGGCTCTGGAGCGCCGTGCTGGTGACGAACCTCATCGGCGCACTGCTGTTCGCCCTCGTGCTGGCGAAGCTGCAGGTGGTGGATCCGGAGGTCCACCGCTCGCTCGCCGACATCTCGGCGCGCGCGATGCGCGACGGCTTCTGGGTGACGATGCTGCACGCCGTCTATGCCGGCTGGCTGATCGCGATGATGGTGTGGATGATCCCCGCCGCCAAGCCGCAGGAGCTGCTGCTGGTGATCTTCATGACGTACCTCGTCGGGCTCGGCGGCTTCGCGCACATCATCGCCGGCGCGACCGAGGTGTTCTACGCGGGGTTCCGGGACCTCGCCGGCTGGGGGGCCGTGGTGCTCGGCTACCTGGTGCCGACGCTGATCGGCAACGTGGTGGGCGGCGTGACGATCGTGGCCGCGCTCAACCACGCGCAGGCGACGATCGGCGAATAACGGCGAGGACGGACGCGAGGGCCACTCACGGCGGGGCGGTGCCGGGCACAGATTGCGAGGGGCCATGACCGGGTGCATACTCGACATGGCTCCATGGGCCATGCATGCAAATCTCTCCGCTGATCGCCATGCCGAAAACTCGACTCACGTCCACCAGGAACGGCTCCCGCAGGGCCGGAGGCGCGAGCGCCGCCACGAGGAGCGTCGTCACCCGGGGTCCGGGCAGGAATGGCACGCCGGAGAAGCGCGCCGCGAAGCGGACCGCGAAGGACGAAGAGGTCACGGCGGTGTTCCATCCGCTCCGCCGCCTCGTGCACGCGCTGCACGTCGCGTCGCGCGAGACGGAGCGGCGGCTCGGCGTGACGGGCGCGCAGCTGTTCGTCCTGACCCAGCTTCGTGCCACGCCGTCGCTCTCCATCAATGCGCTCGCCGAGCGGACGATGACCCACCAGAGCACCGTGTCGGTGGTGGTGCGCCGCCTGGTGCGGCGGAAGCTGGTGAAGAAAATCCGCGCGCAGGACGACGCGCGGCGCGTGGAGCTGACGCTCACGCCGGCGGGCATCGCGCTGCTCAAGCGCGCCCCCGAGGTGCTTCAGGTCCGTCTTGCCGGCGCCATCGGCGCACTTGGCCCGGCGGATCGCCGGTCGCTGGCGCACGGTCTCGAGCACCTGGTGAGCGAGCTGGGAGTGGGCGATGCGCCGCCGGCGATGTTCTTCGAGGCGGTGGGGTAGGGGCGGACGGCAACCGCCGGTACCTGGTACCTCGTATCTGGTACCAGTACGAGGATCAGGAGCACCAGCCTCTACGAAGAACGCGCTTCCCCCGTGCGGCCCGGCGAGTCTGGTTCGGGCAACCCCGTCGTCCGTTGTCCGTCGCCGGCAGCGAGTGTGCCGGTTCAGGCGGAACGACGACGACGTCGAGCGCCGCTGCCGTTGCGCCTGCACCCGTAACCGGCCGCCCGATACGGAAGACGGAGTACGGAGTTGCCCGAACGCAGCCGGGCGGACGGTCCGCCTACTTGCTGACGACTGTTGCCGACTCGTTCCCCGTCCGGTCCACCGCCCGCACCCTGATCTCGACGGGCCGAGTCGGGAAGTTCACCGAGCGTTCCGAGCCGGGCAGGATCTGCGTCGTCCAGCCGTTCGCCGACCGGGCCTGCACCACCCACAGCCACACGTCGCGCGTGGACACCGGGGTGAGATCGGCGATCACCCCTGGCACCCCATCGGTGCGAACGGTGACCGTCGGCGCGGCGGGGGCGCGGTCGTCCAGCCACGGCGACGCCGGTACGAGCGCACGCTCGGTGTACGCCTCGCGCACGAGCCGTTCGTCCAGGCTGTCCGGGTCCTGCATGAAGACGCTCATGCTGAAGTGCACGTTGCCCGTGGCCGGCTTCCCCTTGAGCGCGCGGGTGAGCCGGATCTGTTCGAGCACTTCGTCCGTGCGCCACGCCGATGAGCCCTTGAACGCCACCTTGCCGGTGTAGTTGCCCGGCCAGAGGTGGCGATCCTTCAGGTTCTGCTCCGACCACCACGCGAGCAGCTCCGGATAGCTCTGCTCGGGGCGATCGATGGACCAGTAGAGCTGCGGGGTGAAGTAGTCCACCCATCCTTCGCGCAGCCACTTCCGGGCGTCGGCGTAGAGCTTGTCGTACTGGGAGAATCCGCGCACCGACGACGGATAGCCCGGCTTCCAGATCCCGAACGGGCTGACGCCGAACTTCACCCACGACTTCACGGCGTGGATGCTGTCGTCCAGCTGCTCCACCAGCAGGTCGACGTTGCGGCGGCGCCAATCGTCGCGCGACAGGATGCCGCCACTGCGCCGGTAGCGTCGATAGGTGCTCGCATCCGGGAACTCGATCTCGCGCCCGCGCTTCGTCTCCGGATATGGATAGAAGTAGTCGTCCATGTGGATGCCATCCACGTCGTAGCGGCGCACGATGTCGAGCACCACGCGCACGGTACGGCGGCGCACGGCGGGATCGCCGGGATCCATCCACAGGTACGGACCGTAGCTGCGCACGAGGTCCGGGTTGGTGCGGCTGATGTGCTTCGACGACATGGTCTTCGTCGACGGCACCTTGGCGCGATACGGATTGATCCACGCATGCAGCTCGAGCCCGCGCTTGTGCGCTTCGGCCACGGCAAAGGCGAGCGGATCGTAGAACGGGTCGGGCGCGCGGCCCATCTGCCCGGTGAGCACGTCCGACCACGGCTCGATGGACGAGCGGTACAGCGCATCCGCCGCCGGCCGCACCTGGAGCACGACGGCGTTCATGTGCAGCGCCGCCACCCGGTCGAGCAGGGCGACCAGCTCGGCCTTCTGCTCCTCGGTGGAAAGCCCGGGCTTCGACGGCCAGTCCATGTTGCCCACCGTCGCGACCCAGACGGCGCGGAACTCGCGCGGCACCGGCGGCGGCGCGGTATCGACGGCGACCGGCTTCGCATTCGACGGCGTGGTCCGCTGGCCACAGGCGACGGGGGGAATGACGAGAACGGAGGCGAGAAGGGCGAGGGAGAGCTTGTGCAGTGACGACATGGGGCAGGAGGCGGGGGGGATTCGCAGTGTCGCCAGGGGGAGGGGGCGAGTCAACGGGGGTTCCGGTACACTGCAACTGACGTACACCGTACCCTGTACCGCGTATCACGAACTTTGGGCTGGCCTGGCCCAATGCAGCTCGGGCTCATGCGCAAGGAAAGAGGGCCCGACCATTCATTGGAATGGCCAGCCCCCTGGCTCTCGCTACGCGGTACGACGTACGTCAGTTGTAGTTACTGGCGCACCTGTCCCAGCACCCGCTTGTACATCTGGACGTACCGTGCCGCGCTCTTGTCCCAGCCGAAGTCGCGCGCCATCGCCTCGCGCATCATCTCCTCCCACCCCTGCGTCTCGTGGTACTGCTCCACGGCGCGCAGGGCGGCGCGCATGAAATCCGCCGGGCTGTAGTCGTCGAACAGGAAGCCCGTCACGCCATCCTCGATCGTGTCCGCCAGGCCGCCCACGCGCCGCGCCACGGGGATGGTGCCGTAGCGCTGGGCGCGCATCTGCGTGAGGCCGCACGGCTCGTACAGCGACGGCATCAGGCACATGTCGGCGCCGGCGAGCAGCAGGTGCTCGAACTCGTCGGTGAAGTCCAGCTTCACCGCGATGCGACTCGGTGCACGCTCGGCGAGCTCGGTGAGCGCCGCCTCGTACCGCGCTTCACCATGGCCGAGGAAGACGTACTGTGCGTCGAAGGCGAAGTAGCCCGGATCGCCCAGGATGAGGTCGAGCCCCTTCTGGGCGACGAGCCGCGCCGTGAGGGCGAAGATCGGCGCCTGCCAGCGGCTGAGCCCCGTGGCGCGCTGCAGGGCGACGCGGTTGCGCTTCTTCCCCACCAGGCTGTCCGGCCCGTAGCGGCGGGGGATGAGGGGATCGATCGTCGGATCCCAGATCTCCTGGTCGATGCCGTTCACGATGCCGACGAGCCGATCCTTGAGCGCGACGAACACGCCGTCCAGCCCGAAGCCGCCCTTCTCCGTGCGCAGCTCGTGTGCGTGCGTCGGACTCACCGTGATCACGAGGTCGCTGAACACGAGCCCGCCCTTGAGCAGGTTCACGCGCCCGTACCATTCGAGCTGGCGCGAGTTGTACAGCGTCCACGGCAGGCCGATCTCGGGCAACACCGAATCGGCGAAGTGCCCCTGGTAGCCGGCGTTGTGCACTGACAGCACGGTGCGGATCCCTTCGTAATAGGGA
>DASURL010000198.1:0-2926 GCA_036280075.1 Gemmatimonadaceae bacterium
GGCAACTGTCCGAGCTCCGCGCCACCGATGAACGCGGTGCCGATTGCGAACTCGGGATCGATGTTCGGCACGTTCGTCCACAGCGCAAGGTTTCGGCCGATGATCGAGAGACGCATGCGCTGTGCATGCAAGCCGAGCGAATGCAGCGGGAGGTCCACCGTCGCGCGCGCCTCGCGCAGCTTCACGAAGCTCGCGTCGTACACCCAGCGCTCGCCGATGGCGCCGAGCGAGTGGTAGTAGTCCTCCGTGCTCACGTGGACGGTGTTCGCGTTGCCGGTGGCCACGTCGGTGCCGGGGATGAGCAGCCCCGTGTCGGGGCGGAACGACGTCTCGGCGAGGGTGCCCGCGTAGGCGCCGGCGCGGTTGCTGGCGCTGAAGATCTGACCGCCCTGGCGGATGTCGAACAGCACGCTCAGGTCCAGCCCCCAGATGCGCAGGCCGCTCGAGAGCCCTCCCGTCCAGCTCGGCGACGAGTTGCCGAGGACCACGGGACCGGTGATGCTGTCGGGGAGAGGATGACCGTCCCGCAGGAGCAGGGCGCCATTCGCGTCGCGAAGGAAGCGGGTGCCCATGATCACGCCAAGCGAGTTGCGCTCGCGCGCGACCAGCGACACCCCGCCCACCGGCGTCGTGAGCGGCAGCATGATCCGGCTGTCCGGGGTCGTCACGCCGGGGAGGCTCGCCACGTTGCTGGCGTTCTGGCCGAACGACGCGCCCACGCGCCACTCCACGTTGCCGCGACGCACGGGCACTGCGTCGGCCTGCACCTCCACGCCGTGGTTGGTGATCGCGCCACCGCGCAGGAGCCCCAGCGCGCCCGGGAAGAGGAGGTTCTCCGTGCGGTCAGAGTAGTAGTTCACGTCCACGACGAGCCGGCTGCCGAGCAGCCCGGCGTTCGCGCCCACCTCGAAGCCGCTCGTCACTTCCGGCGCGACGAGCTGCTCGGCCGTCACGCCGCCCGCCGGCTGCGGCATCTGCATGAGCGTCGCCGGCAGCACGTCATTGCCCGACCGCGACCATCCCGCGCGCACCGTGAGTGCGTCGAGCAGCGTCCCGCGCATCTCCGGCTGCGCGCGGGTGATGTCGAGGCTGGCCAGCACGGCGGGGTACAGCTCCGACGCGGTCGTCCCCATGAGCGACGAGCTCTCGTGGCGCACGGTCGCGTCGAGGGTGGCCCACGAGGCGAGCGACGCCTGGATGCCGCCGAGGGCGTAGATGGTGCTGGCGTCGGCGTGCAGCTCCAGCGGCGCGAGCGCCACGGCGGGCGTGGTGTCGCTCGCCGCACTCGCGAGCGACATCGTGTTGCCGCGCCGCCCCACGCCGAGCGTGAACGCGAACTCGCCGCGCGGCGTGATGCGCGCCGATGCCTCGACGTCGCTCTGCGTGGCGGTGATGTCGTCCGTCTCGAAGCCGCCGGTGGCGAACGACCCGCGGCCAGCGAGGAACGGGAACCCGCCCATCCATCCCGGCGCCACGTCGAAGCGGCGGCTCTCGGTGTAGTGATCCGCGCCCCCGCGCAGCGTCCCCTGGATCATGTCGCTGAACGCGTACGTGGCCGAGAGGCCACCGAGCAGGCGCGTGCGATCGTCGTGCTGGTCGTTGGCGAGCGCGGCGAAGAAGGGATTGTTGTGGCTCGTGTAGTTCCAGCTGATCTGCTTCCCCGCCGCATCGCGCACGTGATTGCGCAGCTGGTTGATGTCCACCTGCCGTGGCAGCACGGACAGCACACTCACCGGATTGCTCTCGTCGAACCCCGAGCCCGGGCGGTCCTGCCCCTTGTCACGATAGAGCTGCGCCGACGCGGCGAGGTCGAGCCGCGACGACGGACGCACGCCGCCGGTGAAGGTGGCCGACTGCCGCGTGAGCTGCGTCTCCGGGGTGATGCCGTCCGACGTGCGGTTGGCGAGGGAGAGGCGGAACTGTCCGGTGCTGTTCGCGCCCTGCGCGGCGACGTTGGTGGCGAGGGTGCGGCCGCGATCGAAGTAGTCCTGCACGTTGTTCGGCTGCGCGAACCACGGGCGCACCTCGGCGCGCCCCGCCTCGGTGTAGCTCGACTGCGCGAGCGGCTGGCCGGCGAAGGCGGGGCCCCAGCTCTGGCTCACCGAGTCGTTCACCCCGCCCCCCATGCCATTGAAGAAGGAGAAGGCGCCGCCGAGTCCCTGGCCGTACTGGTTCTGGTAGTCGGCGAGGCGCAGCGGCTCCTCGTAGCTGAATTGCTGGGACGCAGAGATGTCAAAACCAGAGAGGCCGCGCCCATTTCGCGTCGTCACGAGGAACACGCCATTCGCCGCGCGACCGCCGTACAGCATCGACGCCGCGGGACCACGCAGCAGGCGCACCGACTCGATGTCCTCGAGGTTGAGGTCGGACACCGGGGTGCCGTAGTCGTAGCCGCCGGTGCCGAGCCGCTGCTGCGCGAGCAACCCGATGCTCGAGTTGTCGAGGGCCACGCCGTCCACCACCCACAGGGGCTGCGTGTTGCCGACGATGGTGTGCGCCCCGCGCACGCGCACGGCGCTCGTGCCGCCGAGCGCTCCGGAGCTCTGCACTTCCACGCCGGCGATGCGCCCGGCGAGAGCGCTCGGCAGATCCACCGGGCCGGCCTGCTCGAGGAAGGCGCTCGAGTCCACGACGATCCCACCGAGGGCACGCGGCAGGCGGATGACGGGCGTCGCACCGGCGGGCACGGTGGCCGCTGCCGTCGGACGCGACACGGCGACGGTGGTGTCGGTGGGACGCGGCTGCGGAACCTGCGCGCCCTCGGTGGGCGCGAGGTCGAAGTCCTGCACGAGCGAGCCGCCCACCAGCACCACCTGCACCGAGGCAGGCGCGTAGCGCAGGTAGCGTGCGGTGAGCGTCACCGTCTGCCCCTGCACGCGCGACGAGGGGACGATGATGCTGTACCGGCCGTCCGCGTTGGTGGTGG
>DASURL010000199.1:0-6905 GCA_036280075.1 Gemmatimonadaceae bacterium
GGTGGAGAAGCCGGGAGGAAAATGCGCGAGCGGCGACGTGCTGTCGGCGCTCGTCCATGGCGCGGTGGGAATGCGATACGTCCCCCGGGCGACGAGCGACTCCGCGGCACCCATGTACGAGAGCGCATCGGGATCGAGTCCAGGGCCGGGCGGGTCGGTGACGGCCAGGACGAGCGCGAACGCCAGGACCCCGAGCAGGACCGCAGGTGCAAGCCGCGCAATGGTTTGCCCTGGACGCTCGCGATCGGTCATCCTGTCGGCTGTTGCGGTTTCGGGTTTCGTTCGGTAGAGTCTGACACGCTCGGGTGGCTTCGCCACCCTGCTCGTCGGACCCGCTCGGCCGCCTGCGGCGGCCTGCTCGTCGGACGGTCACGACAACGGCACACCGAAGCTTGCTCCGGTGTGCAGTTCGACCGTCAGGCGAAGAGCGGCCGAAGGCCGCGAATGGGTCCGACGAGCAGCCAGCGCAACGCGCTGGCGAGCGGGTCCGACTGTCCGACTCTTTCGGTTTTTATTCGGCTACTGGCATCCTACCTGCCTCATCCTCCGGCATGTCGCTCTCCCTCGCCGAGCTCGTTCGGCTCCTCCCGCCGCCACCGCCCGTTGCACCGGCGATCCCCACCGGGATCGCGGCGCTCGATGCGGTGCTGCCCGGCGGCGGACTGCCGCGCGGCCGCCTCACCGAGCTGGCCGGCCCGGCGGGGAGCGGGAAGACGACGATCGCCAGGGCCATCGTGGAAGCCACGGTCGCCGACCGCGGCTGGGTGGCCTACGTCGACGCCCAGCGCACCCTCGACCCGCGCGACTGGGCGCACCTTGGCGACGCCGAGGGCGTGTGGATGATCCGGCCGCATGACGCCACGCGCGCCGCGTGGTGCGCCGACGTCCTGCTCCGCAGCGGCGCCTTCGCGCTCGTGGTGCTCGACGGCGCACCAGCGCTCACGCGCTCCAACGCCGTGCGCCTCACCCGCCTGGCGCGCGACGCCGACGGCGCGCTCCTCGTGCTCGGTGATCGGGCCGGCGCGGCGACCCAGCTCGGCGGCGCGGTGCGGCTCGTCGTCGAGCGGCCGTCGCCGGGACAGCGACGACGGCCAGCGCGACTCGACGCGCGAAGGCGAGAAGCACTCGGGCAGGGCGGCAGCAGCAGTCCGGGCAGCATCGATGGTGGCGTGGCGCGCACGATCCTCGTGCGCGTCGAGAAGGGAGGGACGCTTCGAACGGTGGAGGTGAGCTGTGCAGTCGCAGTGGCGCGTCGCCTGTGTGCGCATCCCGAGGTTCCCGATCGGCGCGGTGTGGCGCGCGGCCCGGCGGGGGGAAGTCGGCACGCCCGGAGCGGGCGCGCAGCTTCTCCTCCCGCTGACGTCGCCGGGCGACACACCGCCGTCGGTGCCGAGCCGCCCCGGGAGCTCCGCACTGCCGTCGCCCGCGCCCGCGCACTGGGATGAGCACCGCATCATCCTGACGAACGCCGCACGCACGCGCGTGCAGGCCACGTCGGCCGCCGCCGGCCGCGCCGGCGTGCGCGCCGGCGTGCGTCCCGCCGAGGCGCGCGCCCGCTGCGCCGACCTCCATGAGCTGCCGTGGGACGACCTTGCCGTGAGCACCGCCATCACCGAGGCGTCGGCGCAGTTCCTCGCCGCGAGCCCACAGGTCACGCCGGTGGAAGGCGCGCCGGGATTGTGGTGGGTGGGGGCGACGGGCTTCGACGCCGTGGGCGGCGAGCGGCAGCTCGCGCATGCCCTGCTCCGCGTGGCGCGGCGCTGGCACCCGCGCCCGCGCGTCGCCATCGCCGATTCCTGCGTCGTCGCGCGCGCCGCCACCTGGGCCGGCGCGAGCTTCGGCGCCGACGCGAGCGACCGCACACTGGTGCGCGTCATCCCGCCCGGCGGCGATGCGGCGTATCTCGCGCCGGCGCCACTCGCGCTCGTGCCGATGGACGAGGAGCTTCGCGCAGGCCTGCACGCGCTCGGCCTGCGCACGGTGGGCGCGCTTGCCGCGCTGGACGCCGAAGACGTGGAGCGCCGCTGGGGCGAGCTGGGGCTGCGCGCGTGGCGGCTCGCGCGCGCCGACGACCCGCGTCGCCCCGTGCTGGCGCGCGTGGAGACGCAGCCCGCGGTGGAGGTGGAGCTGTCGGCCCCCGCGGAGACGATGGAGCCGGTGCTGTTCCTCGTGCGCGCCGCGCTGGACCGCCTCGTGACGGAGATGATCGCGCACGGCCGCGCGGTGGCGGCGATCGCCATCACCCTCACGCTCGACGACGCGCGCGGGGCGCTCGCCACCGCACCGGCGCACACCGTGACGCGTGAGGCGCGCCCCGCGCGGCCGCTCGCCCGCGTGGTGCCGCTGTTCGAGCGCTGCCGCGCGCTGCTGGACGCCTGGCCGCTCACCGCACCGGTGATCGGCGTGCGCGTGGCCATCGTCTCTGCGGCGCCGCTCACCGGCGAGCAGGGCGACCTGCTCGGCACCTCGTGGCGCGACCTCGGCGCCGCCGACGCCGCGCTCGAGCGCCTGCGCGCCGAGCTGGGCACCGACGCCATCGTGCGTGCCGAGGCGCGTGACACGCATCGGCCGGAGAAGGCGGGCGTATGGCGCGAACTGCAGTCGGATGGTCTGACCCGCTCGCCGCTTCGCGGCGGCTCGTCGGACAGAACTGCCGGTGAACGGCACGACGGTTCACGGCTCACGGCTCACGGCTCACGAGCTGTTTCCGCGGCCCGCCGCGCCTTCGACCCTCCCGAAGCAGTGGAGGTACAGTGCGACGGCGACGCGCCGCGCGAGGTGACGTGGCGCGGCCACCGCATTTCCGTCACGCGCGCCGTCGGCCCCGAGCGCCTCTCCGGCGACTGGTGGGACGACGGCTACCGCCGCGACTACTGGCACTGCGAGAGCCTCGCCGGCGAGATGACCCTCTTCCTGGACCGCGCTGACGACCAGTGGCGGATGCAGGGATGGGGGGACTGATGACTGCTCCGTGAACCGTGAACCGTTGACCGTGAACCGTAAGAGCAATCCGGTTCGGTGTGCCGTCACGGTTCACGGTTCACCGTTCACGGTTCACGAGTAGTTCAGTGCCCTACGCCGAGCTCCACGCCCACTCCGCCTTTTCCCTCCTCGATGGCGCCGCGCTCCCCGAGGCGCTCGTGCTGCGCGCGAAGGAGCTGGGGCTCGCCGCACTCGCGCTCACCGATCACGACGAGCTGGGGGGCGCCGTGCGCTTCGCGTCGGCGGCGCGCGAGCTGGAGCTGCCCGGCATCATCGGCGCCGAGCTCACCGTCACCGTGCCGTCGCGCGACGGCGGCGTACCGCTCGTCACCCACCTGCCCCTGCTCGCCGAGTCGCGCGAGGGATACGCGAACCTCTCCACGCTCGTCACCCTCGCGCGCGCCGATGCGGCGCGGCGTGGCCAGCCGTCGGTGTCGCTCGACCAGCTCGCGCAGCATGCGAGCGGACTGTTCGCCCTCACCGGCTGCCCGCGTGGCTGGGTGCCCACCCTCGCCGCACAGGGCGAGGTGGACGCCGCGTGCGACGCCGCCGCCACGCTGCTCGACATCTTCGGCCATCGCGTGGCCATCGAGTGCTGGGATCACGGGCTCCCCGAGGAACGCGACACCACGCGCCGCCTGATCGACGTCGCCCGCGCGCTGGACGTGCCGTGGGTGGTGACGAACGACGTGCACTACGTGCGCGCGCGCGACCGCATGGTGCACGACGTGCTCGCCAGCCTGCGCCACCAGCGTCCGCTCGACCGGATGGGGACGCGGCTCCGCCCCAACGGTGAATGGTACCTCAAGGGCGCGGCGCAGATCGCGCGGCGGTGGCAGGGGAACCTCGAGGGCGTGCGTGCTACCCTCGCCGTGGCGGAACGCTGCGCCTTCCGCCTCGAGCATCTCAGGCCGACGCTCCCCGCCTTTCCCCTCCCCGCCGGCGTGAGCGAGGACGAGTACCTGGCGCGCCTCGTCGAGCAGGGCGCGCGCGAGCGATGGGGGCCGCCGGGCACCGCACGCCGCACGCCCGCGCACGATGCGCAGATCGCGCACGAGCTCGCGCTCATCGACAAGCTCGGCCTCGCCGGCTACTTCCTGATCGTGTGGGACATCGTCCGCTTCGCGCGGCGCGAGGGGATCCTCTGCCAGGGACGCGGCTCCGCCGCCAACTCCGCCGTCTGCTACTGCCTCGGCATCACGGCGGTGGATCCCATCCGGCTCGGCCTGCTGTTCGAGCGCTTCCTGAGCGAGGAGCGCACCGAGGCGCCGGACATCGACATCGACTTCGCCCACCGCGAGCGCGAGCGCGTGCTGCAGTACGTGTACGAGCGCTACGGGCGCGACCACGCCGCCATGGTGTGCGAGCAGATCACCTACCGCGGCAAGAGTGCCGTGCGCGACGCGGCGCGCGTGCTCGGCTTCAGCGTGGAGCAGGCCGACATGCTCGCCACGCTCTCCGACCGCTTCTCCGCGCGCGCCACCGCCAAGGCGCTCCGCGCGAAGCCCGCTGACGCCGAAGCCTCCGATGCCGCCGTGGCCAACGCGCTGAGCAGCACGATGGTGCGCGGCACCGAGGCCACCACGCGTGCCCGCGAGGAGAAGGAGCGCGAGAAGCGCCGCGTGGCGAGGCCGATGACGTCGGCCGACCGGCCGGCGCCCAACGCGGCGTACGAGCCCTACGGCAGCCCCAGCGCGCAGAGCTCCGGCGCGCGGAGCCTCGTCGAGATCCCGCAGGCCATGCACGCCGCGGCGGATCGCGGCAACCGCTGGGAGGACCCGCACGCCGCCGATACCCACAACGAGCGTCGCAACCCGACGACGGCGCTGCGCCCCACCGGCGGCGCGAGCATCGTCGAGCGCGCGGGGCTCGACCCGGACGACAGGCGCGTGCGCGCCCTCGCCGAGATCGTGGAAGGGCTGCACCAGCTCCCGCGGCACCGCTCCATCCACGTGGGCGGCTTCGTGCTCACCGCCGAGCCGCTGAGCAGCGTGGTGCCCATCGAGCCGGCGAGCATGCCGGACCGCACGGTGATCCAGTGGGAGAAGGACGACCTCGATCCGGTAGGGCTCGTGAAGATCGACCTGCTCGGCCTCGGCATGCTGACCCTGCTGCAGGACTGCCTCCTTTACATCAGGCAGGGGCGCGGCGTCACCATCGACCTCGCCACGCTCGACATGACGGACCAGGCGGTGTACGACGACCTCTGCAACGCCGACACGATCGGCGTGTTCCAGGTGGAGAGCCGCGCGCAGATGAACACCCTGCCACGCCTGAAGCCGCGCTGCTTCTACGACCTCGTGGTGGAGGTCGCGCTCATCCGGCCCGGCCCCATCCAGGGCGAGATGGTGCACCCGTACCTGCGTCGCAAGAACGGGCTGGAGGAGGTGACGTATCCGCATCCGTCGCTGAAGCCGATCCTCGAGCGCACGCTCGGCGTGCCGCTGTTCCAGGAGCAGGGAATGCAGGTGGCGATCGCGGCGGCGGGGTTCACGCCGGGCGAGTCGGACCAGCTGCGGCGCGCGATGGGGCACAAGCGCAGCCGCGAGCGGATGGCGGCCATCTGCCAGAAGATGATCGACGGCATGGAGGCGAACGGCATCGCGCCCGACGTGGCGCAGCGGATCTACAACCAGATCAACGCCTTCGCCGACTACGGCTTTCCCGAGAGCCACGCCGCGAGCTTCGCGCTGCTGGTGTATGCGTCGGCGTACCTCAAGCACTACTACGCGCCCGAGTTCACGGCGGCCATCCTCAACGCGCAGCCGATGGGCTTCTACGCGCCGGGCACAATCGTGGAGGACGCGAAGCGCCACGGCGTGGAGGTGCGGCCGGCCGACGTGACGGTGTCGAAGTGGGACGCGACGCTGGAGCCGCGCATCGCGGAGCCAGCCAGGACGTCGACGTCGCCATCAGCGGCGAAGCCCGCGCCCGCCGTGCGGCTCGGCATCCGCAGCGTCCGCGGGCTGGGGGCCGCGGCGCGCACGAAGCTCGAGCGCGCGCTCGCCGAGCGCCCGTTCACGTCGGTGGAGGACGTGGTGCAGCGTTCGGGGCTCGACCGGCGCGGGCTGCGCCACCTCGCCGAAGCGGGCGCGCTGGACGGACTGCTGCCGGACGAGCCGGACGTCCGCCGTCGCCGCGCGGCACTGTGGGCAGTGCTCGACGCGGCGCGTGGCGACGCGGGCCCGCTCGCGCCACGCCGCCGCGCGTCGCGCAGCGAGGGTGCGGCACCGCTCCCGCCGATGTCGCGCGTGGAGCTCACCGAGGCGGACTATCGCATGACCGGCATCTCCCTCGCCGGCCACCCGATGATCCACGTGCGCGACCTGCTCGTGCCGAACGGGGTGCGTACCGCACGCGACCTGCTGCGCCACGGCCGCGACGGCGAGACGGTGGCGACGGCAGGGCTGGTGATCTGTCGCCAGCGGCCCGGCACGGCAAAGGGGTTCGTCTTCCTCACGCTCGAGGACGAGACGGGGCTGATCAACGTGGTCGTGACGCCGCAGCGGTTCGAGCGGCAGGCGCTGCTGATCTCACGCACTCCGCTGCTGCTGGTGCGCGGGGTGCTGCAGGTGGAGCAGAAGGTGGTGAACGTGCGGGCGAAGCAGTTCCGGGCGCTGCAGGCCGCGGTGGGCGCCGAGTTCGCCCAGCGTCACGACTTTCATTGAGCGGACGTCGACTCGGCACTCGAGTACTGCACGACCCAGGACTGATGACTGCACCGTAGTCGTGAGGCCTGGGTCACCGAGTACTCGAGACTCAGTCGACTCCCTCCCAGAACTCATCGTCCGTCACCAGCACGTCCAGCTCCAGCGCATCCTTGCCCTTGCGCTCCGTGTAATCGGCGATGTGGATCGCCGACGTCGCGACCTGGCGCCCGGATGCATCCTCGAGCACCAGCCCGAGCTGGTCGCGGGCGGCGT
>DASURL010000200.1:0-4437 GCA_036280075.1 Gemmatimonadaceae bacterium
TCGCGCTCGGTGCCACTGCACGCCAGGTCATCACCGGCTTCCTGCGCGAAGGCTTCCGCCTCGCCCTGATCGGCCTGTCCATCGGCGCGCTCGCCGCGCTCGCCGTGGGGCAGCTGCTGTCGACCCAGCTCTACGGCGTGCACGGCCGCGACCCGGTGACGCTCGCCGCCACGGCGCTGCTGCTCGCCACCGTGGCGCTGGTCGCCAGCTTCGTCCCCGCCCGTCGCGCGACACGCGTCGACCCGATCATCGCCCTCCGCGCCGACTGAGGACTCACGCATGCTCTCGAATCTTCGCCAGGACACTCCTGCGCTCTCCCCGGCGGATCCCTCCCGCGCCGTCGTCTCGCTGCGCAACGTCGAGAAGTCGCACCGCACCTCCGGTGGTGCCACCTACGTGCTGCGCCGCATCACCCTCGACATTGCGCCGGGCGAGTTCGTCACCATCATGGGCCCGTCCGGCGCCGGCAAGAGCACCCTCCTTTCCATCCTCGGCATGCTCGACGCCGAGTTCACCGGCGAGTACTTCCTGCGCGGTCACCCGGTGCATGCGCTGAAGCTCGAGCAGCGCCGCGCCCTCGCGCGCGAGCACATCGGCTTCGTCTTCCAGCAGTATCACCTGCTCGACGAGCTGACGGTGGCCGAGAACCTCCACGTGCCCCTCGACTATCGCGGCATCGGGAAGAGCGAGCGCGCCTCGCGCGTGGCCGACATGCTCGACCGCTTCAACATGGTCGGCAAGAAGGACCTCTACCCGCGCCAGCTCTCCGGCGGCCAGCAGCAGCTCGTCGGCATCGCCCGCGCCGTGATCGGCGAGCCGTCGCTCATCCTGGCCGACGAGCCCACGGGCAACCTCCACTCGGCGCAGGCGCGCGAGATCATGGAATTGTTCGCGCGGCTGAACGCCGCGGGCACCACCATCGTCCAGGTCACCCACTCCGACGAGAACGCCCGCTACGGGCATCGCACGATCCACCTGAAGGACGGATGGATGGAGCCGGCCGCGGCTGGGTGAAGGTGAGCGTCGCGCCGTCCGCCTCTCGCCGTCTGCGGCAGGTCTCCGCTCCTTCTACGGCTCCGTGTCGAGTAGCTGCGCCTCGGCAAAGCTCCTCACGAGGAAGGCTCCTCGTCCTTGGGGGCGCAGATCGACGCAGATCTGCAACAGCCTGATCAGGCGCAGATTCCTGCCTCGGCGAGCCGCGGCGCACCGAGTCTGTCCCCTACAGCCCAAAAGATCTTGTTTTTGTTGGACCGGCCTCAGGACGTTCTGTGGTGCACGGAGCTATCCGTCACACGGAAAGATCAGCGGTGATCCTTGTCGTTTCTGCGTTGATCTGCGTTCCCATTCGACATGGAGCCGTGCGCCGTGAGGAGCTCTGCCGAGGCGCACCCCGCTCGACACGGAGCCGTACAGACAGAGGCGCCCTCCCGCTCACCCCATGCAAACCTTTTCGCCCGTCCTGGGGTCAGACTCTCAGGGAAGACACTGAGACCATCCAAATGCCCGATCAGCTCTCGCTCATCAAGGGAACCCTCGACGTCCTCGTGCTCAAGACCCTGTCGTGGGGCGCCATGCACGGCTTCGAGATCACCTCCTGGCTCGAGGACCGCTCCGGCGGCACCCTCGACGTCGAGGACAGCGCCCTCTACCAGGCCCTGCACCGCCTCGAGGAACGAGGCCTCGTCTCCGCCGAATGGGGGATGACCGAGAACAACCGGCGCGCCCGCTACTACTCGCTCACCCGCGCGGGTCGCGCGCACCTCCGCGCCGAGACCACCCGGTGGCTGCGCTACACCGAAACGGTGAGCGACATCCTCGGCGCCGCCACGCGCACGGCATAGCCGCGAAAGGATTACGATGCTCCCCCCGCGCGCCCGCCGATTCTTCCGGCTCCCCCTCCGCCGCCGGGCCCAGCTCGCGCGCGATGTGGACGACGAGATCGCCTTCCATCTCGAGGCCCGCGCCGCCCAGCTCGTCGCCCGCCACATGTCGCCCGACGATGCACGACTCGAGGCGCTGCGCCGTTTCGGCGACCTGGATACCGCCCGCCATACCCTCAACCGATCGGCCACCCGCCGCGAGGCTCGCATGCACCTCAGGGAACTCGTCGCCAGCAGCTGGCAGGACGTCCGCTACGCCGCGCGCGGCGTCCGTCGCAGCCCCGGCTTCGCCGCCGCCGTCATCGTCACCCTCGCCCTCGGCATCGGCGCCAACGCCACCATGTTCGGCATCGTCGATCGCCTGCTCCTGCGTCCGCCCTCCGGCGTCCGCGCTCCCGACGAGGTGAGTCGCGTCTACCTCACCACCGCCAACGGCTTCCAGGGGCTGCAGCTCGGCAGCAACCAGTCGTATCGGCGCTACCAGGACCTCGCGCGACAGGTGCACACCACCTCCAGCATCGCCGCACACTTCGAGCGCGAGCGCGTGTTCGGCCTCGGTGAGGGGGCGCGCCAGGAGCGCGTCTCCATGGTGTCGGCCAGCTTCTGGCCCCTCATCGGCGTGCGCCCCCTGCTCGGTCGCTTCTTCAATGAGAGCGAGGACCAGTTGCCGCAGGGAACCCCCGTCGCCGTGCTTGGCTACGGCTACTGGCAGTCGCAGTTCGGCGGGCGACGCGACGTGCTCGGCCGCACCGTGCGCATCGGCGGCATCGACTACACCGTCATCGGCATCACGCCGCCAGGCTTCAGCGGGCTCGCCCTGCAGTCGGTCGCCGCGTTCATCCCGCTCACCGCCGGCGCGGCGGACATGTTCAGCGAGTTCGGCCCTGGCGTGAAGTGGAGCGAGCAGTATCGCGTCGGCTGGCTGCAGACCATCGTGCGTCGCAAGCCGGGGGTGAGCGTGGACGCGGCGACGACGGACATGACGAACGCATTCCGGCAGAGCATCGAGACCCAGCGCGAGATGGAGCCCGCCGGCCTGCTGGCGCTGGATCGCATGAACCCGCAGGCCACGCTCGGCTCCGTGCTCGAGAGCCGCGGACCGCGACGCAGCCAGTCGGCCACCGTGTCGCTCTGGCTGATGGCCGTGTCGGGGCTCGTGCTCCTCATGGCGTGCGCCAACGTCGCCAACCTGCTCATCGCGCGCGCCCTCCGCCGCCGGCGCGAGATCGCCATCCGCCAGGCGATCGGCGTGACGCGCGGGCGGCTCCTTGCGCAGCTCCTCACCGAGAGCACCCTGCTCGCCCTGCTCGGCGGTCTCGCCGGCGTGCTCGTCGCACACTGGGGCGGCGCGCTGCTCCGCTCCGTGCTCCTTCCCAACCTCGACTGGAGCAGCGGGATCCTCGATCATCGCGTGCTCCTCTTCGCCGGCGCGATCGCGCTCGTCGCCGGGCTCGTCACCGGGCTCGCGCCCATCCGCCAGCTCGCGAGCACCGACGTCGTCACCGCGCTCCGCTCGGGGGGTCGCGGCACGAGCCTGCGCAGCTCGCGCCTGCGCCGGACGCTGCTCGTCGTGCAGGGCGCCGTGTCGGTCGTGCTGCTCATCGGCGCGGGGCTGTTCGTGCGCAGCTTCCGCAACGTGCGCTCGCTCGACCTCGGCTTCCAGCCCGAGCACGTGATGACCATCGGTGTCACCATGCGCGGCACCCCGCTCGATTCGGTGCACAAGGAGCAGCTCGCGCAGGCGATGCTCGAGCGCGCCGTCGCGCTGCCCGGCGTGGTGCATGCGAGCCGCGGGCTCACCGTGCCCTTCTCGAGCGAGTGGACGCAGCCCCTGTTCGTGCCCGGCGTGGACAGCAGCCGGCTGCGCGACCTCTTCTACATCGTACCCGGGAGCGCGGACTACCTCGCCACCATGGGCACGCGACTCGTGAGCGGCCGCGCCATCACCGACGCCGATCGCGCCGGCAGCGAGCCGGTCGCGGTGCTGAGCCAGGGCGCCGCCCGGCGCATCTGGCCCGGCGCGAACCCGATCGGTCGCTGCATCAAGCTGCAGCCGGACGGACCCTGCGTCACCATCGTCGGCACGGCGCAGGACATCCGCGCCTCGTTCGACGACGATCCACCGCTGCAGGTCTACGTCCCCATCACGCAGCAGCCGCAGCCGGAGATCCGCCTCTTCGTCCGCACCCGTGGCGACGCCGAGCGGAGCACGGAGACGGTGCGCCGCTCGCTGCAGGAGATGATGCCCGGCGCCGCGTACGTGAACGCCGACCCGCTCGAGGACTTCATCGCCGCCGAGTTCCGCTCGTGGCGGCTGGGCGCGACGATGTTCACCATCTTCGGCTTCCTCGCCCTGCTCGTCGCCGCCGTCGGGCTCTACAGCGTGGTCGCCTACGACGTCTCGCAGCGCACCCAGGAGCTCGGCGTGCGCGTGGCGCTGGGCGCGAGCGCGGGGAAGGTGATTCGCCTCGTGCTCGCCGACGGTGTGCGCGTCGTGGCGCTCGGCCTCGGGCTCGGCGCCCTCGTCGCCCTGGCGCTCGCGAACCGGGTGACGCCG
>DASURL010000201.1:0-15104 GCA_036280075.1 Gemmatimonadaceae bacterium
GACGATGCTCGACCAGGGCGAGTCGGCGTCGTACGGATCCCGGTTCCCGGGCTGACCACCGGCAGATCGCCGCGACCGATGTGCGGCAAAGCTGACTCGCGTTGTCGTGATTGATCCAACTGAAGTCGCGTCAACGGGATAAGGGCGGCAGGCAGCCATCGCTTGTCGCCCTTGTTCGCTCCCCTCGGCGCGCGGCCGGCTCGCCCCCTTCGCCTTTCGATGAAGACGCGATCGCGTGGCGTCACGATTGCAGTGCCCCACGCCCGCAAAGCGGACGATTCGGCGATGCAGCTGTCGATCGGTGTCACTCGGGCGGGGGGCCATCCAGGCCTCGCTCGAGGTCTTCGCCTTCCTCGACGCGTGCGTTCGCCGTCACCGGTCCGTTGAAGGTTTGGGCCGCCGCAGCAGCGCGGCACCAGCAGGTCGCAGCAGGAAAGGGAGTCGCAGTAGATGGTGGGTGCAGTTCCACTCTTCTCCGGGAGGGCTGTCCATGTCTCGATTGCGCTTTTCCATCCTCAGCGCCGCACTGATCG
Source organism: Gemmatimonadaceae bacterium (assembly GCA_036280075.1). Taxonomy (GTDB): domain Bacteria; phylum Gemmatimonadota; class Gemmatimonadetes; order Gemmatimonadales; family Gemmatimonadaceae; genus AG11. The sequence continues at coordinate 534 of DASURL010000201.1, forward strand.
CCGCGGCCGGCGCTGTGAGCCCGGCAGGCGGGCAGGCGGTGATCAGCAACGGTACCATCTCCCTCGGCGTCAACGAGGCGGGCGCGCTCAACGTCACGAGCTCGGCCGGGGGGTACTACGGTGGGGTCGGCGTGCGCTACCTGCCGACATCCTGGGACGGCACGTACGCCGGCTGCACCTGTGAAGGCTGGGGTGCGGGAATCGCCGGCGGCACGTACGATGGAACGTGGGGCGGGCAGAACACCGCCGAGGGCGGCATCACGAACCTGAGCAACATCACCTTCAGCAGCACGGCAACGACCGCCACCTCCGCAGTCACGATCCAGAGCGGCGGGACGGACCTGCTCCGCGTGACCCAGGCGTACGCGCCGAGCGCGGTGTCGCCAAACCTGTATCAGGTGACCGTCACGCTGACGAACCTCACCGGGGGTACCCTCGGCATGGGATCGGACGGCATCAGGTATCGCCGGACCATGGACTGGGACATCCCGACACCGGGGCAGGAGGTCGTCAGCCTCGCAGGATGGCCGGCCACGAACCTTCTCGGCACGAGCTCGAACGGGTTCACCGACGAGAACGTCTTCGGCGATCCGGGTGCGATCTGCGGCGCGCCGCAGAACGCGAACTTCACCGACATCGGTCCCTGCGATCACGGTGCGAACTTCGACTTCGGGTTCCCGGCGCTGGCGGCTGGCGCGAGCCAGACGCTGACCATCTTCTACGGGGCGGCGGCGAACCTCGCCGACGCGAAGGCGGCGCTCGGTGCCGTCGGTGCGGAAGTGGCGTCGTGGGCGTATTGCGGCGGCTACGACAGCGTCAACAACGCCAGCTGCGTCGGCAGCTCCGGCCCGACGTTCGTGTTCGGCTTCCAGGGCGTCGGCGGCACGCCGATCGAGCCACCGACCACGGTCACTCCGGAACCCGCCTCCGTGCTCCTGACGGCCACGGGTCTGGGCTTCCTGCTCGTCGGCGCGCGGCGTCGCCGGAAGTCCGTCTGATCGTCTCGCCACTGGCACGTGCGCGGGAGATGGGGGTGACCCTGTCTCCCGCGTCTTGTGTCGGCAGGCCGCAGCGACGAATATCGAGGGCGTCGTTCGGGCACCTCTCCGCAGGACATCGTCATCCTCCTCCAGCCCCGACATCGTCTATGAACCCGCGTTCTCCTGGCCGGATTCGTGGCGTGACCCGTATCGCGATGCTCCCTGCGGTTGCCGTGTTCCTGGCGGCGTGCAAGCCGGACGTTCCACCGATGCCCTACACGCCGCCACCGGTCGGCACGGTGTACGACTACGGCGGCCAGACGAACACGATCACCCGGGTCGACGGCTGGCGCACCACCTACCGGGACAATCTCGGCCGCACGGGGTCGCGCCTCGGCCTGTTCATCACCGAGGATCCTCGGCGGCCGTTCACCGACGACAATGGCGCCCTCGGCGACCTGTGGCCATTGCGCCTCGGCCAGCAGTCGGTGGTGACCGTCAAGCGCGACAGCGAGGTGTATCGCTGGGACTTCGACGTCACCGACACGGCGACGATCACCGTGCCGGCGGGAACGTTCTCGACCTTCGTCGTGCAGGGCGTCGAGCGGCCCACGCTGGTGCGCGAGCCGCGCACGGCGGTCACGGTGAGCAACCGGTGGTGGGTGGCACGACCGAACAACGCCGTCGTGCGCTTCGTCTCCACGTACGTGACCGGCCCCGCGGCGGGACGGCAGGTAGTCGGGGAGCTGAAGGCGATCCGGACTGCGAATGCGGCGGACAGCACGTCACGCTCGGACAGCGCCAAACGGTGAGTGGCAGACGGTGAGAAGGTCGGAAGGTGGGATGGTCTGATGGCTGATGGTCCATTGACGGTGGTCTATGGGCGATAGTCCATGCACCTTCCGACCTTCCGACCTTCCGACCTTCCGACCTTCCGACCTTCCGACCTCCTACTTCAATTCACGGCAGCCAGCCTCGCGCGCCCTTCCGGGGTGAGGACGCGGTTGGCGTCCACCTCGGCGACGAGGCCGGCGAGCTGCAGCTCGCGCAGCGTCGAGCGCACGCGGTACAGCGGCAGCTCGGCGGCGTTGGCCACGGCGTCCGTCGTCGCTGGCGCCGGCACCGAAGCGAGCGCGCCGAGCACCTGCGCGGCGACCGGCGTGAGTGAGCCGTCGGCGTTGACGCAGGGCATCAGACGGTCGCCTCCGCGCGCGACGTCGACGGGGCGGTGGCCGCGGCGCCGTTCGGCGACTTGAAGCAGAGATACCACTCCGAGCACTCGTAGCCCGCCTCGATGCGCCTCTCGAGGTCCTCCATCGTGCGTGGCGCGGGGACGATCACCTTCTGGCCCGGCTCCCAGTTCGCGGGCGTCGCCACCTGGTTCGCATCGGCCATCTGGAGCGCATCCACCACGCGCAGGATCTCCTTCATGTTCCGGCCGAGGCTGAGCGGGTACTAGATCATCGCGCGGATCATCCCCTTCGGGTCGATGAAGAAGACGCAGCGCGACGTCTCCGTGCTGCTCTCGCCGGGCATGATCATGCCGTACGCCGTCGCCACGGCGCGATCGAGGTCGGCGATGATCGGGAAGGGCACCGTCACGCCGAGCGAGGAGCGGATGCTGCGCATCCACGCGAGGTGTGAGAAGACGCTGTCGATGCTCAGGCCGAGCAGCTCCACGTTGCGCTCGCGGAGCTGCGTGGCGATCTCGGCGAACGCCGCGAACTCCGTGGTGCACACCGGCGTGAAGTCGGCGGGATGGGAGAAGAGGATGAGCCAGCTCCCCTCGTAGTCGCTGAGCTTGATCGTGCCCTGAGTGGTGACGGCCTCGAAGGGCGGCGCGGGCTCGTTGAGTCGCGGAAGAGCGCTGGGGCGCGGAGCGTCCATGGTTTCGGCGTTCATGGGACATCCTCCGGAGACGGGTGTGCACGCTGGCGTATGGTCCCCGTCAGCATGCCACCGCGCGTCGGCGGGCGCCGTCGCGGATCGCCCTACAGGTCGCGTCGACGAGTTTTTCCGGGCCCTGCAGGAGCGGGTGGACCGGAGGTTACTGTTCCGGTATGACGACATCCCGATATCCGATGCTCCACGACCTCGCGCTGCTGCTGCTCCGCGTCGTCGCCGGCGCCATGCTGATGCAGCACGGCGGCCAGAAGCTGTTCGGCTTTCCGCACTCCGCCGGCCGCGCATTCGCGGGCGCACCCGAGCTGTTCTCCCAGACGTGGATCGCGGGGGTGCTGGAGCTGTTCGGCGGGCTGCTGCTGGTGCTGGGGCTGCTGACCCGGATCGTCGGGTTCCTGCTCGCGGGCGAGCTGGCGGTGGCGTACTTCACGGTGCACGCGCCGCGCGCCTTCTTCCCGATCCTCAACCAGGGCGAGCTGGCGGCGCTATACTGCTTCGTCTTCCTCTTCTTCGCGGCGGTGGGGGGTGGGCGATACAGCCTGGACGGGCGGCTGTTCGGGCGGCGGGAGTAGGCGAGGCGTTTCCGGCTCGGGTCGAGGGGCTGAAACCGAATCGGTAGAGGGGCCGTTGGGCAGGGCATGAAACCTGTCCGGTGAACGCCCGTACTTTGTGGCACCAAGTACTCTACCGAGGTACACCATGTCACGCGTTCGCTCCGCCCTCCTCGCCCTGGGATTGGCCCTCGCGGCCCCCATCGCCCCAGCGCAACAGCCAGCACCGGCTGCAGGAGCCCAGCCGTCGTTCGAGATCCGCGGCAAGATCACCGACACCACCGGCACGCCCCTCCCACGCGCGTCGGTCACCCTCAAGCCCAAGGGCTCTGCCGTCACCGTCGCTGGCGCCTATGCCGGCACCGACGGCAGCTTCCGCGTGCCCAACCTGCGCCCGGGCGTGTTCACCATCCGCGTCGTCTACATCGGCTACGCCCCGGTGATCCAGGACATCACCCTCTCGCCGAAGTCGCCGGTGGTGGACCTCGGCACGGCGAAGCTCGCCCCGCTCTCCACCACCCTGTCCGAGGTGAAGGTCACCGAGGAGCGCTCGGCGATGGTCACCGAGCCCGATCGCAACGCGTACACGGCGAAGGCCATCGCGCCCGGCGCCAGCAACGCCAGTGAGCTGCTCGAGAACGTCCCGTCGGTGCAGGTGGACGTGGACGGCAAGGTGAGCCTGCGCGGCAACGAGAACGTGGTGATCCAGGTGAACGGCCGCCCCACGCCGATGCGGGGCGCGCAGCTCATCTCGTACCTCAAGACGCTGTCGGCCAACGTGATCGACCGGATCGAGGTCGTGCCGAACCCGTCGGCGAAGTACGATCCGGAGGGGATGGCGGGCATCATCAACATCGCGCTCAAGCAGAACGTCGACCTCGGCCTCAGCAGCGCGATGAACTCGGCGTACTCGACGACTGACCGCTACAACGTGAGCGGGAACGTCGGCTACCAGAGCGGGCCGTGGACGTCGTTCGTCAGCGTCGGCGTGATCGCCGACGAGCGTTCGGCGCTCGGCACGAACGATCGCCAGCGCTACGACGCCAACGACGCACTGGAGAGCACCTCGTCGCAGCGCATCCTGCTCACGCCGGCGCAGAAGGGGCAGAACCTCAACCTGACGGTGGACTACAAGCCGAACCAGCGCGACGTGCTCTCCAACGCGCTGATGCTGAACCACCGCACGTCGAACGAGGTCTCGCTCACCACGCAGTCGCTGTTCGATCCCTCCGGCAGCCTGCTCGATCAGTACCTGCGGCCGAGGGATGCGGATTCGAAGGGGACGATGGTGGACTATGACGTGGCGTTCAAGCGCAGCTACAAGCCGCGCGAGCACGAGCTGTCCACCGAGCTCCGCTTCAACCGGTCGGACAACCAGGACGCGACCGACGAGCGCCACCTCGCGAGCGCGGGCGCGCCGTACGACTACGGCAAGATCGACCGCAACGACGCCGTGACGAAGCAGCTCACCGGGCAGCTCGACTACACGAAGACGCTGCGTCCGCGGGTGAAGATCGACGCGGGCTGGAAGAGCAACGCCCGCTGGCTGGACCGCGACTACGTGCAGACGGAAGACGCATCAGGCGACGGCACCTGGGTGCGGACGCCGCTCAGCAACGCACTCGCCCTCGACGAGGGCGTGCACGCGGTCTATGCGCTGTTCAGCGAGGGCGTGAAGCAATGGGACTTCCAGGCCGGCCTGCGCGGCGAGTACGCGACGCGGAACTTCATCCTCGGCAGCGACCGGTATCCGCACGACTACGCCAGCCTGTTCCCGAGCGCGGTGGCAAGCTGGAACTTCAGCGAGGGAGCGAACGCGAAGGCCAGCTACTCGCGGCGCATCAACCGGCCGGGGATGGACCAGCTCAACCCGTTCCCCACCTACTTCGATGCCGACAACGTCTTCTTCGGCAATCCCAACCTGAGCCCCGAATACACGGACGCGATCGAGCTCGGCGTGACGAAGACGGGGAAGCTCGGGATGGTGCAGCTCCAGCCCTTCTGGCGGCACACGACGAACGTCATCCGGATCGACATCAACACCACCGATACGCTGGACAATCGCGAGATCACGTCGATCAGCTTCCGCAACCTCGCGCAGAGCAACTCCTGGGGGTCGGACCTGACCGGCCAGCTCCGGCTGGGACCGAAGCTCAGCGCGCTGACGAACTTCAGCCTGTTCAAGATGGTGACCGACGGCGGCTCGGCGAGCGTGGTGGGCTCGAGCGCGATCGGGTGGATGGGGCGCCTCAACCTGACGTCGGAGGTCACGAAGAGCACGACGGTGCAGGGGGCGTACAACTATCGCGGCGCGATGAAGATCGAGCGCGGCGAGATGGGCGCGCAGCAGATGCTGACCCTCGCCCTGCGCCAGAAGATCCAGGGCGATCGCGGCGCGGTGACGCTGCGCGTGAACGATCCGTTCGAGATGCTGCACTTCAAGGTCACGGCCGGCGACGCGAAGGTCGTCCAGATCACCGAGCGGAATCCCGAGTCGCGGATGGTGTTCATCGGGTACTCGTACACGTACGGACGTCCGCCGAGGGTGCGGCAGGTGGCGCCGGAGTCGACGGGCGGGGGGAGCGTGGGGTTCGGGGGGCCGTGACGCTGACGTGTCATCCCGCGCGCGCCCGCTGGGCTGATGTGTCATCCCGCACGCGCCTGCGACGCAGGCGCGTGTCGGGACCTGCCGTGAAGCCGCCGGTCAGCGGTACGTCGCCGCTTCCTCGGTGATCCGGTCGACGAAGCACTGCTCGTGGATCCTCCAGTGCACGAGCACGCCGTCCGTACGCTTCAGCGTGAGGGAAGCGTGGGCCGCGGCGGTGTCGACGCGGTCGCCGCAGAAGGGGCAGAGCACGATGCGCTCGGCGCGGAAGGTGGACTTCATGGTCGGGTGCCACTCTATACCGCCGTCCGGCGCGGCACCGTTACACAGTGGGCAATGGCTCCCCTCTGCCGATGCGGGCAAAGGCGGAAGTGACGGTGACGCCATGCGACGTCAGCTCGGCCGCGGCCCCGCGAATACCTTACGAAAGGTCAGTCCCATCCCGTGCCGAGGATACGCCACTGCAACGCAAGAAGGCCGTCGGGCTCCAGCAGCAGTGGGGCGGGAAGCCCTGCGATCATCCCGCGTTGTCGCGCGAGTACGATCTGGGTGAGCGCACCGGTCACTATTGCTGCACGCGCTGCGGGGCGACGCGCACGTTCCGTGAGAAGACAGAACTCACCCACTCCCGCGTCGGGTGATCACCTTCTCCGCCCTCCGCGACCGCTACCACCACGACCGCGCCGCCGGCGGCGCCACGCCGCGCCTCGCCGACGCGCTCGCCGCGATCGGCTGGCACGCCGTCGGAGAGCCGAGTCCCGACGAGCTGGCCGACTACCTCGTCGAGCTCCTCGACGCGTGCATCACCGATCATCATGACCCCGAGCGCCTGGTGGCCGACGTCGCGCGGCTGCTGCGCGACTCGGGACCGCTGCTCGACGGCGGGCTCCCGCCGGTGGCCGCGTACGAGCCCGCTGCCCGCGACGTGATCGAGCGCTATCTTCGCCATCCGCGATGAGGAGCACACCGTCACCCGTGTCGCCAGTGAGGCATTCATGCTGATCCCCGTCGTCCAGGCCACGCTCCGCCGCGAGCTCGGCGCCGTGCAGCGGTCGGTTGCCTCATATCCCGACGACGCGAGTCTCTGGGTGTTGCCGAACGGCGTGCCAAACGCCGGCGGCACCATCGTCCTGCACCTCGCTGGCAACCTGCAGCATTTCGTGGGCGCGATGCTCGGTGGCACCGGCTTTGTGCGCGATCGTGCCGCGGAGTTCGCGCGGCGCGACGGGTCACGCGCGGAGCTGCTTGGCGAGCTGGCGAAGACGATTGCCGTCGTGGACCGCACGCTGCTGACGCTGTCCGAGGAGTCCCTGTCGCAGCCCTACCCGGACAAGGTCGGCGGCGAGGTGCTGCCAATCGGCGTCGTGCTCGTGCATCTCGCGACCCATCTCGCCTATCATCTCGGGCAGCTCGACTACCACCGGCGGATGGTGACGGGGAATTCGAGTGGCGTGGGAGCGGTTGCGGCGAACGAGCTGCGGCTGCCCAGGTGAGCGCGCCGCCGTCGCGAGCAGATGGACTCGATCGCGGCGCATCTCGCGGATCGGGTGCAGTCGCCTAGGCCGCGCAGAGCCGCATCCCGAACCGCTCGAACACCGGCCCCACCGCTTGTGGCGTGCGCTCCCGATCGAATGGCCCCTGCCACGCCTCCGCCAGCGCACGGAAGAATCGTTCGTACTCCGGCGTCCCCATGGTGAGCATGCGGCACGGCGCTTCGCCCGCCCCCGCGAAGCGGTGCTTCGCACCCATCGGCACGACGATCGTCTCCCCGCACCGGGCTATCCATGTGTCCAGGGAGCCATCGCGCTCCAGCGTCCACTCCACCTCGCCGTCGAGCACGTGGAAGACCTCGACCCAGCGGTCGGTGTGCAGCGCGTTCGCGCCGCCGTGAGGCTGGACGACGAGCTCCATCAGGCTGAACGCGCCGCCGGACTCGCTGCCCGACACGAGGACGGTGATCTCGTTGTTGCCAAGGAACCGGATGGTGCGAGCGTCAGTCGCCGGGGCCGTCATGTCCTTCCTCCTGTCTGCAGGGTTGGAGTCGAATCGCGCAGCTGCGCGAGCAATGCGTCTATCGCCCACTCCACCGCGGCCTGCGCCTGGCGGGGAGCGAGCCCGGATTCGTCCTGGATGCTGATCCACGCGCTCGAGCTGCAGAGGTAGGTCAGCACGGGAGCGGCACGATCCAGCTCGCGCCGCGACAGGCCGGGCACCTCGCGACGCAGCGCATCCCGGATCGCCGCGACACGCGCGCTTCGGTATCCGCCGCGCAGCGTTCGTCCCGTGGACGTGCGGAGCAGGGCGCGCGCGAGCTCGGGCCGGTCCGCCACCCGCTCGGCAGCCTGGCGGAAGCTCGCGACGATCCCCTCCCGGCCGATCTCCACGGGGAGCTGCAGCACTTCGTCGCGGATCCACTCCGCCGCCTCGGCGAGGAGCGCAGCGCGGGTGGGGAAGTAGCGATAGAGGGTGCGCCGGGAGACGCCCGCGTCCCGGGCGAGATCCTCCATCGGCACGTCGTCGGCATCACCGGCCTCGAGGTGGCCGACGAGTGCCTCGAAGATGGCGGTGCGGGCGAGCGACGCCTGGCGCTCGCGAAGGGACGGGACGGTCATGACTCAATTGTGCCATAACAGCACGACAGTGTCAATACCGCCCGGGGCCGGCGACGGCGGAGCGGACGAGAATCTCGACGTACCCCTCCGTGCCGTTCACGCGGATGTGGTCGCCGTCGCTGATCATCCGCGTGGCGTCCTCCACCCCCACCACCGCCGGCAGCCCATACTCGCGCGCGATCACCGCGCCGTGCGTCATCAGGCCGCCCACCTCCGTCACCAGCCCGCTGATCGCGACGAAGAGCGGCGTCCAGCTCGGGTCGGTGTACGCGGTCACGAGGATGTCGCCCGGTTCCAGCCTCGCGTCCGCCATGTCGACGACCACGCGCGCCCGTCCCTCGACGATCCCGCTCGATACGGCAAGACCGACGAGAGCATCGCGCGGCGTGCCGGTGCGACGATAGCTGCCGGAGAGCATCTCCCCCTCCGAGGTGAGCACGCGCGGTGGCCTGAGCGACTGGTGCGACCGGAACGCGTCCTTCCGCGCGCGGATCAGCGCATGGTCCGCTCGCTGCGTGCGCACGACGTCCTCCAGCTCGTCGAACCGGAGGAAGAAGACAGCCTCCCGCTCGTCGATCACGCCCGCCCGCACGAGCCGCTCGGCTTCCTCCAGCAGCGCCTGCCTGTAGGCGAAGTAGCGGCTCACCATCATGTACTTCGGATACTCGCGGTAGCCGGCGAAGGTACGGAGGCGATCGATCATTCGCTTCGTTTCGTCGGCCTTGTGCTCGCCGTCCGGCAATCCGCGCAGCCGCGCCAGCAGCTCCGCTTCCTTCCTTCCGGCGTCGGCACGCCCCTGCTCGAACTGCCGGGCGGCGGCGCCGGCCTCGAACGAGCGCACGTTGGCGAGGATCAGCGGCACGAGCATCATCGGATGCTCGCGCCAGCGTGGGCGCGTGATGTCGATCTCGCCGGGACCGCGCATGCCGTAGCGGTCGAGCCACCCTTCGATGGCGTCGCGCGCCTCGCGCCCGCCCGGTACGTGCGGCAGCTCGCCGAGAAAGCGGTCGTCCGCAGCGCGCTCGAGGAGCGCCACCACTTCGGCGTGTGGACGGATGACGTCGGCGACGTCGAGCAGGTCGAGCCCCATCTGCGACGTGATGTTGTTCGGCACGGACTGCGTGAGCACGTCGGCGGCGTTGGTCTCGCCGAGCCACTCCTGCAAGCGCTCGTTCAGCCACCACGCCGCTTCCATGCCCGCGATGATCACCTGCAGGCTGCGCGGATCGAACTGCTCCACTTTCCGCTTCCGCAGGTCGTCGCGGATGAACGCCAGCAGCTCCGGTCCGGTCTTCCCGTGAATGTCGCGCTTCAGCGCTGCCATCGACGCCTCGCTGCGCTGGATGAGCTCCGTGACGAGGGCCGGATCAGTGGCCACGGGCGACGGCGCGCCGCCACCGGGCGGCGTCCAGGCGGGGCCGTCGTCGTCGAGCGCACTGACGAAGTCGCCGCGGTCGAGGAGCTGCTGGAGCGCGTCACTGATGCGCGGATCGGATTTCCCGAGCGTCGTGAGAAGTGCGGCGCGGCTCCCCGGCGAGGCGAGCGCCTGGGTGACGTCCACGAACAACCGCCCGCCCGCCTCCGCCATCGGCTTCGGCGTCGTCAGCTGCCAGACGGAGAGGCCGAGCGGCTTCATGGCGTCGGTCATCATCTGCTGGTGGCCGACGGAGACGTAGACGTGGTTCGCGTCGTCCGTGGCGTCCGGAATCGGGAACAGCGTGGTGATGGGGCGGCTCTGCACGACCTGGAAGTCGTCGTCGGCGAGACACCACTCGATGTCCTGCGGATGGCCGAAGTGCGCCTCGACGCGGCGGCCGAGCTGCACGAGCCGCACGGCCTGATCATCGGTCAGTGTCGGCAGCGCAGTGGCGATTGTCCTGGCAATCACACCATCGTCGCGCACCGTGAAGACGTCCGCATTCACGCGGCCGGACACGAGCGCCTCGCCGAGCCCGGCGATGGCTTCCACGGAGGAAACCCTGCGGTTGCCGGTGACGGGATCGGCGGTGAACAGCACGCCGGACACTCGTGCGTCAACCATGCGCTGCACGACCACCGCCATGCGAACCGTCCGGTGATCGAAGCCGTTGCGAAGGCGATAGGCGACGGCGCGCTCGGTGAAGAGCGAGCCCCAGCAATGGCGGACATGACGAAGGATGTCCGTCAGCCCCGTGATGTTCAGGTAGCTGTCCTGCTGGCCGGCGAAGGACGCGAAGGGCAGGTCTTCCGCAGTGGCGCTGGAGCGGACGGCGTATGCATCGTGCGCGCCGAGGCACGTGAGTGCATCGGTGAGCGCGGCCGCGATGTCGGGCGGTACGGCGACGCTCTCGATGCTGCGGCGGATCTGGGCGCTCAGCTCGCGAATTGCCTCGTGATCGCCGGATGACAGGCGGGACAGACGGTCCAGCCACTCGTCGAGCGACGGCGCGTCGGCGATCACGCGCTCGAAGGCAAGCGTGGTGACGCAGACGCCTGCCGGCACGCGGATGCCGTCGAGCCGCGACAGCTCACCGAGGTTCGCGCCCTTGCCGCCGGCGAGCGCGACCTGCGTCCGGTCGATCTCCTGAAGCTCCAGCACGTACGAGTGCATTCACGTCCTCCGATGTGCGCTCATCGCGGAACGTCGCACGGACCTGGCTGATGCGCGACGAAATTCGAAACGAGCGACGCTAGCATCTCACAGGGGGCTTCCGGCAAGTCCCCGGGTGACGTACATATTGAACGTGGCGAGAGGGGCCGGGGCCGGCTGGCGCGGCCAGGAGGTCCCCGAGAGCGGATGTCGATTTCCGCCCGACTCGTTCGACGTGATGGGTGAGAGGCGGCCGGACCCCGGATTCCCGGGCTTCCCGGCCGCCGGACCACCATCCGGAGAACAGCCATGCCGACCTCACGCGCCCGTATCGCGAATCGCGCCCTCTGGACCGCCCAGGTCCTCGTCGCCCTCCTCTTCCTCTTCGCCGGCTCGATGAAGTTCATCATGCCCGCCGAGAAGATGCAGCAGGGACCGATCGTGTTCCCGCTGGCCTTCATGTACTTCATCGGCCTGTGCGAGTGCCTCGGCGCGCTCGGGCTCGTGCTTCCCGGGCTCACCCGCGTGCACACCGAGCTCACCCCGCTCGCCGCGGCCGGCCTCACCATCATCATGATCGGAGCGACGACGGTCACCGTGCTCGGCATGGGCGTCGCGGCGGCAATCCTCCCGGCGGTCGTCGGGCTCGTCACGGCCTGGATCGCCTACGGGCGCACGCGTGTCGAGCCGCTCTCCGACACACCTCGCCGCCGGCTGCGCACCGCGTAGTTTCACATCCGCAACTTCACGATCGAGGACCGACCGATGCGATACATGATGTTCATCAAGCACACCGAGGACTACCGCGGGAAGGAGATCCCGCTCGGCCTGCAGGAGGCCATGGGGGAGTTCATCGGCGAATATGCGAAGCAGGGGAAGTTCATCGATGGCGCCGGGCTCAAGTCGAGCCACAAGGGGAAGAAGATCCAGCTCCGCAACGGGAAGCTGAAGGTCGTTGACGGGCCGTTCACGGAGACGAAGGAGCTGGTGGGCGGCTATGCGATCGTCGACCTCGAGTCCGACGAGGAGGCGCTCGACATGGCGATGAAGTTCATGGAGCTGCACCGCATCCACTGGCCGGAGTTCGAGGGGGAGAGCGAGCTGCGGCCGATCGAGACGGGCGCGCCGGGATCGGAGTAGGCGTGAGCCGGAGGATCATCGTCCACATCGCCACCAGCGCCGACGGCTACATCGCGCGCCCCGATGGCGACATCGAGTGGCTCACGTCGCTCCCCGCGCCGGAGGGGTTCTACGGCATCGACGCGTTCCGGAAGACGATCGACACCACGGTGTACGGCTGGAAGACGTACGACGCCAGCCGGCGGCTCGGCGCGAAGTTCGACGGCGAGGACCGGACGGTCGTCTTCTCCCGGCAGCCGAAGCCGGCCGACGCGCCGCCGCAGGTGGAGTTCACGAGCGAGCCGGTGGATGCGTGGGCGCGCCGGATGCGCGAGCAGCCGGGGAAGGACATCTGGCTGATGGGGGGCGGCGAGCTGATCGCCGACTTCCTCGACGCGCAGGCGATCGACGAGTTCGTGATCAGCGTGGTGCCGGTGTTCATCGGCGACGGGATCCCGCTGATCGCGCGCCGGCACCGTCAGACGCCGCTCGAGCTCCGGTCGGTGGAGACGTTCGACGACGGGCTGGCGCAGCTGCACTACCTGGTGCGGCGCTGATGTTCTAACTCACGCGGTGACGTCCGGATCCTCGCCGATGCGCGTGAAGTAGTCGACCACCCGCTGCTTCGCGCCGACGCGGGTGTAGACGTCGGGCTTCCCGGTGCGGATGGCCCACACGATGACGGCGGCCACCTCATCCGCGCCCTGCGACTCGGGAAGCTGGCGCGAGTCCATGCCGCCGTGCAGCGCATTGAGCCCGAAGTCGGTGCGCACCACGCCGGGCGAGACGAGGGTGACCTCTATGCCTGGGGCCGACTCGCGCAGCTCGTCGCGGAAGTTGGTGGTGAGTGCGTTCAGGAAGTGCTTGGCACCGTTGTACGCCGAGCGCATGGTGGCGAAGGGGAGGCGGCCGAGCATGGAGGAGACGTTGACGACCTGGCCGCGCCCGCGCTCGCGGAAGTGCGGCAGGATTTCCTGCATGCCGTAGAGCACCGACTTCACGTTGACGCGCATGATGTCGTCGATGTCCACCTCGGTGAGCTCGGAGGGCATGCGCGTGATGCCGCGTCCCACGTTGTTGACCCAGACGTCGACGTGGCCGAAGCGCTGGAGCGCGGCATGGACGACGCGCTTCACCTCGTCGCGGCGGGTGACGTCAGCGACGACGGGGAGCGCCTCGCTGCCGCAGCGATTGGCAACGTCGCGCAGGGCATCCTCGCGGCGAGCGACGAGGGCGACGCGCGCTCCCTGCGCGGCAAGCTGCGTGGCGAGCTCGGCGCCGATGCCGGAGGAGGCGCCGGTGATGACGACGGTGAGGTGCTTTATGTCTTTCATATGGGCGTGGCTCCGGCGGGCGGACGTCTTGAATCGGAAGGGATGGGAAATCCGTGCCCGCGGGGGAGGAGGGACGGGGAGAAAGGGGGAAGGGCAGGTGCGCGGCGCGCTCGAGGGGTGGCGGCGATGGCGGGGGAGCTCGCGGGAGACGTCATGGGCCGGCGAAGGCGACGCTCGACGGCAGGAGGGCGGTAAGGATGCCAAGAGGATTCCAAGCGTCGCCGCGTGGGTGATGTTCCGCTTGACTCGGGGGGACGGAACACTCAGAATGGCGCGACGGGAGTCACCAGTCAGTGACGGAAGTACGGGAGTCACCAGTCCGTGACGGAAGTGAGGAGCAATCCTGCGGGTTCTCGCCTTATGCTGTGATCCAGGCAGCAGAACGCCAGGTGCGAGTGGAGTTAGCCTGGGCAGAGGGCGGGGATGGGGTAGGAGGGGGTTGCAGCTGAAGAGCAGTTAGCGCGACGGAAGAACTTGTTTGAGGTGCGCAGGAGAGAGCCTGGTGCGCCATGAACCCGCCGGCCACTGCTCGCGCCGCGCCGATGCTCGAGGGCATCACGTCTTCCGCAACGCGCCTTGATCGCCAGAGCGTCGGCGCGCCGGTCGTCCGGCACGAGGGCTCGCTCGCTGAGCAGGGTCTCAGGTGCCGGAGCTAATGCGAAGTGGCGGCGCTCTAACTAATGGCTGAACCTGTCGGGCGCGTGAGAGCATCCTTATGCTGCGCGCGATCGCTATCGCGACCGTTCGAGGGTTTCCCCATATTGAGTGACCGCCCGCAGGTTATCCACGGCGTTAGGCGTGTACCACTATCTCGTGCAGCAACTGTGAACCGCAAAGTGTTATTCGCGAGCATAGCCTTGACTGCAGTTGGCGCGTGCGGTTTTCGTAGCCCGTACGCA
>DASURL010000202.1:0-34182 GCA_036280075.1 Gemmatimonadaceae bacterium
TTTGGTGGTTACTATTCGTCAAAGGGCGGCCCGGCGCCGAATGCCCGGGCTGATGCGAATCACTTCCTGGAGGGCCAATGCGCAAGCCGCGCCCGGCTACGTATAACCCAGTGCAAGCGCTCCACCTGATCGCGAACGACCGGAACGGCTCGCCACTGAGCTGTCCGTCCTGCTCTGGGCAGATCAATCGAACGCCAGACGACTTTCCACCGCCTCCCCGCTCGCAAGTGACGTTGCAGTGCCGCGAGTGCGGACGCGTTGCGCGATACATCGCCGGCGCTGCCTGAAGGCGGCTTGGGAAAGGACGACCAGCGCGGAACGGGGCCCTCGAGGCCCCGTTTTGCGTTTCCGACCCCCGGATACCGTACGGGGCAGTGCCGCAAGTGGTCCTGTGCACAAAACTTGCCCGATTGGACCGGTACGTCCCGCTCCGAGCGTCGACGGGCGCTTCGGGGCATCACACGGATCACGTGGGGCGAGTGGCGGCGGCAATGATGGACACCACCCTCGAACGCGGGATCAGGCACCAGCTCTGGTAAGAGGTACGGCATGGCTCGCATCAACGGCACGGTGAAGTGGTTCAACGACGCGAAGGGATTCGGCTTCATCTCGCGTGAAGGTGGTCCCGACGTGTTCGTGCACTTCAGCGCCATCCAGGGGAACGGTTTCAAGTCCCTTGCCGAGGGCGACAAGGTGGAGTTCGAGATCGTCCAGGGACAGAAGGGCCCGCAAGCGGCCGATGTGACCAAGATCAGCTGACCCCGCACGGACCGACGTGAACGCCCCGGAGCCAGCTGGCTCCGGGGCGTTTGCTTTCCCCTCCGGTGGACCGCGCGCGGCGGCCGGCGCGATTGGCGGGAGGGGTCGAGGGCACTCGTCTTGCGCCGGGTCCCGTTCGTGTCGACCACGCGCGCGACCCTCCCCGAGCCGATGTACGCCACGCTGGGCCACGAGCTGCCGCGCGGCCCCGGCTGGGTGTTCGAGCCCAAGTACGACGGCATGCGCGTGATCGCCGAGGCGAGCGCGCGCCGCGTGCGGCTGATGACGCGCAACGGCAAGGAAAAGGGGGAGCAGTTCCCCGAGATCGTGCTCGGCCTGCGCGAGCTGGCGCGCCGCGCCGGCCGGACGGTGCTCCTCGACGGCGAGGTGGTGGCAGGCGGAAAGCGCGCTGGCGGCGCGCCCGCCGAAGGAGAGTTCCAGCAGCTGCAGGCGAGGATGCACCTGCGCAACCACGAGGAGATCCTGCGCCTCGCGCTGGAAGCGCCGACGTCACTCGTGGTGTTCGACATCCTGCGCGACGGCCGGACGAGGCTCACCGGCCGGCCGTGGAGCGAGCGTCGCGCGCACCTCGATGCACTCTTCGCCAAGGCCGGCGATCCCGACGACCAGTCGGTACGTCCGAGCGAGACGAGCCCGCGCGGCGCCGCCATGCTCAACCGCGCTCGGCGCGCCGGCTGGGAGGGGATCATCGCCAAGCGGACCGACGTGCCCTACCAGCCTGGCTCACGCTCCGAGGACTGGCTCAAGCTCAAGCTGCAGTATCGCGCCGAGTTCGTGGTGGGGGGCTGGACCGAGCCGCGGCGCACGCGGCCATACCTCGGCGCCCTGCTCCTCGGTGCGTACGACAGCAGCGGCACGTTCGTGTACGTCGGGCACACCGGCGGTGGCTTCACGCGCGACGGGCTGGCGGAGATGTACGGCAGGCTGCAGCGCCTGGAGCGTCGCTCGTCGCCCTTCGCCGTGCCACCGAAGACGAACGAGCCCGCGCACTGGGTGGCGCCGAAGGTGGTCGTCGAGGTGAAGTTCGCGGAGTGGACGTCGGATCACCTGCTGCGCCAGCCGATCTACCTGGGCACGCGCGACGACAAGGCGGCGCGCGACGTGACGATCGAGGGGGTGAGCATGCAGCGGTGGGGCACGGGGGAGCTCAAGCATGACGCCGCGTAAGACGCCGCGGAGGACGACGCGGAAGGGGGCGCGGAAGGCATCGACGAAGTCGGCCCGCAAGTCGCCGCGCCCGGCGGCGAAAAAGCCCGCGCGGCAGGCGACGGCGCGGCGCGGTGCCGGCACCTCCGCTGCGTCGGGCTCCGTGGTCGCGCAGCTCGAGGGCATCGAGCGCGACGGCGGCGTCGGCGACGTCTCGCTCGGCCGCGGTGTCAAACTCCATGTGTCGAGCCTGGGCAAGCTCTACTTCCCCGACGCCGGCGTGACGAAGGGAGCGCTGATGCGCTACTACGCGCAGGTGGCGCCCGTGCTGCTCCCGCAGCTCGACGGGCGCCCTCTGGTGCTCAAGCGCTATCCGGAAGGGATCGCGGGAGAGATGTTCTTCCAGCAGGATGCGGGGCCGCACGTCCCGGACGTGGTCCGCGTGCAGGCGCTGGACACGGAGGAGAAGGGGAAGCGCATGCGCATCATCGGCGGCGATCTCGCGACGCTGCTCTACACCGTGCAGCTCGGCGCCATCGAGGTGCATCCATGGCTGTCACGCGTGACCGACATCGATGCCCCCGACCGGTGCCTGATCGACCTCGACCCGGACGACGAGGTGCCGTTCCCGTCGGTGGTGGCGCTGGCGGGAGACATCCTGCGCATCGTGGAGGAGTGCGGCCTGAGCGCGGCAGTGAAGACGTCGGGCTCGACCGGGATGCACGTGGTGCTGCCCCTGCCGCCTGGCACGAGCTACGAGACGTCGGTGCGGCTGGCCAGCCGGATCGCCGAGCTCACGGTGACGCTGCGCCCCACGGTGGCCACCGTGGAGCGATCCATCCACGGCCGGCCGTCGGGAAGCATCTACGTGGATGCCATGCAGAACGCGCGCGGCAAGAGCGCCGCAAGCGCGTACAGCGTCCGGGCGCGCAAGGATGCGACGGTGTCCACCCCCGTGGAGCCGGGCGAGCTGACGAGCCGGCTCCGGATGAGCGCGTTCACGGTGCGTACGGTGCCGGCACGAATCGCGCGGAAGGGGGATATCTGGGGAAGCGCCCTCGAGGGGCGGCCGACGGCCCGGGCGCTGACCCGGGCGCTGCAGATGCTGGAGGACGCGCTCGACGCCCCGGCGAAGGACGCCAGGGCGCCGCGAGCGCGGAAACGCGGGAGAGCCGGAGGGCGGGATGCTGGAGCAGGAGACGCGCGACGTCCGCGAGGACGAGCGCACACCACGCGCGAGTGAAGCCTTGTATACCCGCCCGATGCCTGGCGGCGGGTACGTGCGGGTGGAGCTGGTGGTGAGTGACCGAGGTGCGGTGGCCAGCGAGCGACGGCGCGGCCGGGTGGTCATCGAGCAGCGGACCCTGGCGCGGGTGGGCGAGGCGATTCCGCTGATCGTGGAGGAGGTGGAAGGCGACGACGAGAACGAAGTCGTCGAGCAGCTGTTCCGGATCGCCCGCGACAACGCGGCGATTGCGCGGCGCGTGCTGCGTCGCCGCGCTGCGGTGGCCCCGCGGGCCGACTAGTTCCGCGTGTCGGCGCGCCGGCGATCAGCCGCCGACCGCGCGCCGTGCCGAGGGGAGCGGGATCTCGATCTGTGACGCGGCGGCGTCGGGACTGGAGGCGTCGTCGGCCGCGTCGTGCGGCTGCTCGCTGCGTGCCTCCAGCGGACGGGCACCGAGCAGGTGAACCGTCTGGTGGTAGAAGTGCAGCGTCTGGATCGGCGCGCGGAAGGTCTCCGGACCGGCGCGAGCGATCGCATGGGCTTCCTCGCGCACGCGGCGGGGAAGGGCGCGCGCGAGGGGGTGGCGCAGGAGCCGCCTGATCTCCGTTCCATTGCGCGCGAGGAGCGCCGCGCAGAGGCCATCCAGGTAGTCCAGCATGGTCGCCCCGAGAGTGGACGTTAGAAGCATATTGCGACTAATGTGCCAAAGCCAGAGGCTGGCTGGAGTGAATCAGGTCACTCGCTCGACAGGTCGAACCGCACGCTGCGGCTGGCGTGACGGCGTTTCTTCGGGGCGAAGCGGAACAGCTGCGCAGGACGGCCGCGTCCCTCGCTGCGCCAGGCGTCCGTGGGCTCCACGAGGAAGCTGCCCTGCAGGGCGCGACGGAAGCTCGCCTTGTGCAGCCGGCGGCCGAGGAGCAACTCGTAGATCCGCTGCAGGTCGCTCAGCGTGAACGTGGCCGGCAGGAGCCGGAAGGCGATGGGTGAATGGTCCAGCCGCTGGCGCACGGCGACGGCCGCGCGCTCCACGATGTCGCGATGCCGGGGCGCGAGCGGGGGGAGGGCGTCGAGGGGGAACCAGGCCGCGCCGGAGCCGCTCGCCGGGGCGTCATCATCGAGCGGTGAGAGCGCCACGACGCCGATCGACACATCGGCGCCCCCCGGGTGACGCCGGCCGTCGCTCGCCGCGCCGACCTGTTCGACGAGGGTCGGGGCGGTGCCGAGGAACGCGCGCGCGACCCGCGCGCCCGCCTCCTCCAACCGCTCGCCGTCGCGCGGGCCATCCCATGGCAACGCCCACCGCTCGCGCGCCCCGGCGACCGACGGCACGAGCAGCACGGCGAGCGCATCATCGCGCGGCGAGAGCGTCACCACGTCCACCGCGAGCGCAACGCGACGGGTCGCGGGCCGGGCCGGGGGAGAGGGACGGTCGCGCATGAGGAGCGCGAATTAGTAGCCGAACGACACCAAAGTCAAGAGCGCGCGGCGATGCGACCACGGCATCGCCGCGCGCGCACGACGGGTCAGGGGAGCGACGCCGACACGGCCTGGCGCTGCAACCCCGCGCCGTAGGGGGCGACTGACGGAATGGTGATGGGAAGCTGGCCCGTGATCGGCGCGAGGCCGAGCACCGCGCGCGCCGCCGCGCGCTGCGAGACCGGCAGGCTTCCCCACGAGATCAGGTACGCCTCGGTGGGCGGCAGCTCGCTCGCGATGTAGGGATTGCTGAACGTCGCGAGGATGACGCGCGAGCCCGCCTTCTGGAGGCCGGTGATGAGATCCGCCATTCCCGTGGGCGCGGCGAGCGAGGCCGTCGACGAGCTGGCGCCGAAGTACGACGACACGATCACCACCTCGGCGCCCTGCGCGGCGCGAAGCGCGTTCTCGACCGAGGCCGGGAAGAGCGCGGGCTGCGGGCTGGCCACGTAGGTGCCGCCGGTCACCGCGGCGCCGGCGCCAGCACCCGAGGAGCCGTAGAGCGACTCGGGCGACAGGGTCAGCGCGCGAAGCGACGGAAACACGCGCGTGAGCTCGGCGTTGAACGTCGAGCCGGCGCCGAGATCCACCTTGGGCGCGATGGTGAGGCTGACGACCCGTGCCGTCTTCGGCAGGCGGCCGAGCGGCACGATGCCGAGCGAATCCCTGACGAGCGTGATGGCGCGCTCGGCGGCAATCCGGGCCACGGCCTGGTCCGCACTGTCGCCGACGACGGAGCGCATGGCCTGGATGTCGACGTAGCGGTTACGGTCGAGCCCCATGCGATGCTTGGCGGCAAGCAGGCGGCGCACCGAGGAATCGATGCGCGACTCGGGGAAGCGGCCGCTCCGCACCCCCTCGACCACGGCGTCGATCGCGCCGACGTTGTCGCTGGGCATGAGCAGCACGTCTGCGCCGGCGAGCACCGCACGCTGGCTCACCTCGCCCATCGTCATGCCGCCGAGCACGCCGTTCATGTCCAGCGCGTCGGTGATGATGATGCCCTTGAAGCCGAGGCTGTCGCGCAGCAGCTCCGTCATGATGCGCGGGTTGAGCGTGGCGGCGGTCCTGGTGGTATCGAGTGCGGGGATGTAGCCGTGGAACGTCATCACCCCGCTCACGCCGGCGTCGATGGCCGCGCGGAAGGGGGGCAGCTCCACCGTGTCCAGCTCGGCGCGCGAGGCGTTGACGCGCGCGAGCTCGAGATGCGAGTTCTGCTCGGTGTCGCCGTGGCCGGGGAAGTGCTTGGCGGTGGCGAGCATGCCGTTCTCCTCCACGCCGCGCACGAAGGCGGCGCCGAGCCTGGAGACGAGGCGCGAGTTCTCGCCGAACGAGCGGATGGAGATGACGGGATTCTTCGGGTTGTTGTTGACGTCCACCACCGGTGCGAACGCCATGTGGATGCCCAGCGCGCGTCCTTCCCGCGCCGTGACGCGCCCCATGGCGTAGGCGAGGGTGGAGTCGCGCGTGGCGCCGATGCCCATCTCGTACGGGAACGCGGTGGCGCCGCCGAGGTCGATGCCGTTGGGGAGGAAGAAGCCGCCGCGCGCGCGGAAGGCAGCGCCCGTCTCGAGGTCCGCGCCCACGAGCAGGGGCAGGCGGCTGACGCGCTGCAGTGCGTTCAGCTTGGCGGCAATCTCGGTGGGCGAGCCCACGGAGACGATGAGGCCGCCGAGGTGCTGGTCCCGTACGAGGTCGGCAATCCGCTCGAAGGCCGGGTCGTCGCTGGCGGTGTAGTCGCCGAGCACCCAGGGCCACACCATCTGCGCCGCCTTGTCGCGCAGGGAGAGGGTGGCGAGGATGGAGTCGGCCCAGGCCAGATCGGCAGCGGAGCCGACAGCGGGGGTTGCCGATGCGGAAGTGCGCGCGGTCGCGCTGGCGCAGGCGCCGAGCATGCCGAGCGCGAGGAGCGACGTGACGCCGGCAACGAGCGCGCGGCGCGAACGGGACTGCGGCATCCTTACCATGAGATGGTGCCCTGCTTCGAGGTGTCCACGTCTTCCTCGCCGCCCTGCTTGAAGAG
Source organism: Gemmatimonadaceae bacterium (assembly GCA_036280075.1). Classification (GTDB taxonomy): domain Bacteria; phylum Gemmatimonadota; class Gemmatimonadetes; order Gemmatimonadales; family Gemmatimonadaceae; genus AG11. The sequence continues at coordinate 6,651 of DASURL010000202.1, forward strand.
GAAGGCTTCCATGTTCTTGGTGAGGAAGCTGCGTGCCTGCGGGTCCATCACGTTGAGCCCGTAGTGATTGATGAGCATGGTCTGCTGGCGGAGCCACTGGCCCCAGCAGTCCTGGCAGATCTCATCGACGACGCGGGCGCCGATGGCGCCGGGAAAGGGGGGACGCTCGAAGCCGGCGCGCGTCTGGCCGCAGCGCGCGCAGGTGACGGTAGCGGGCATGGGACTTCTCCTGGCGGATGGATTCTCTGCCGGAATCTACACTCGTTGACGGTCGGAGGTCTGACCCGCACGCCGCTGCGCGGCTCGCTCGTCGGACTCGCTCGGGCGGCTGCGCCGCCCGCTCGTCTGTCTGACGGTCACGATAACGGCACACCGGGCCCGGTCTGGTGTGCCGTTCGACCGTCCGGCGAAGAGCGGCGCGAGCGCCGCGACTGGGTCAGACGAGCACGGGGGCGCCTCATGGCGCCCCCGTGCGGGTCAGACGGGTGCCGGCGCCACAGGCGCCAGGCGGGTTAGACCGTCGTCAGCCCTTCCACTGCCAGCTCGTCCTTCCGCTTCGCGGCCGAGCCGTAGTTGCGCGCGTACTCGATCTTGGCCAGGCCAAGGAGCTTGAGGGCGCGGATGTAGATCCAGCCGATGTCGAACTCGAACCAGCGCGCCTTGAACTTGGCGCTCTTGGGGTCGGCGTGGTGGTTGTTGTGTAGCTCCTCGCCGCCGAGCCAGATGGCGATGGGCGAGATGTTCCGGCTCTCGTCCTTCACGTGGAAGTTGCGGTAGCCGAGCGCGTGGCCGATGCCGTTGATGACGCCCGCGGCCCAGAGCGGGATCCAGATCATCTGGACGCCCCACACGAGCGGGCCGACGAAGAAGCCGAACAGCCAGATGTCGATGCCGAGCATCAGCAGGATGCCCAGCCAGTTGAGTGGCGTGAGCAGGTGCCGCTCGAGCCAGTCGGTGGGCGTTCCCTTGCCGTACTTCTCGAGCATGCCTGGCTGGCGTACCGCCTTGCGGTAGTAGAATGCACCCTTGAGGAGGATCTCGCGGAGCCCTTCGACGACCGGGCTGTGTGGATCGCCTTCGCGGTCAGCGAACGCGTGGTGCTTGCGGTGACAGGCGACCCACTCCTTGGTGACGATCGCCGTGGTGAGCCAGAGCCAGATGCGCATCGGGGTCGCGGCGATGGCGTGAAGCCGGACGCCGCGATGGGTCTGGGAACGGTGGAGGAAGAGCGTGACGCAGACGTTGGTGATGTGCCCTGCGACGACGATGAACAGGACGGGCATCCACCAGTGGCTGGCCCAGGCACCGAAATGGAGCATTGCGAACCCTCGCTGACATGTGACGATCTGTTCGGGCGCGACGAGCGTCCGTCGCGCCGAACCCTGAATCTAACCGCTCGCCGGATGAGCGACCATGCGGGTGTTTCCCGACAAGACAGGTCCCGACACTCGCTGCGCGGGTGCGGGATGACAGTGATCACGGCACCGCGTGACCACCGATCTCGCCGCTCAGGCCGCCCGTGGTAGCCGAGCCAGTCGCGCTCGCCGCCGGTGGCGTGCCCCACGTGTCGTTCGTGGCATTCCAGTCGGGCACCACATCCTCCGGCCAGAGCCGCGCGCCAACCACGGGCGCCTTCACCGCGATCACCGCCTCGTAGCGATCCCCTCGCGACCAGATCTCCACCGGCAGCGTCACGTCCTGCGTGGATGCGTCGGCAAAACGGAGACGAAGATGCACCGGGAAGGGCACGGGGCCGTTCCGGCGCAGCGCGATGGCCGCGAAGTTCTGCCCCTCCTGCTGGCGCATCACGATGTCGTCGATGCCGATGTCGAGGCGGCCCGTGCCATAGAAGAACGCATTCCAGTACCAGCCGAGGTCCATCCCGGAGACGTTCTCGATGGTGCGGAAGAAGTCGGCGGGGGAGGGATGCTTGTACGACCAGCGGCGGATGTACTCGCGGAAGGCGCGGTCGAAGGTCTCGCGCCCGACCACGTTGTTGCGGAGCGCGAGCAGCACCGCGCCCGGCTTGCGGTAGCCGATGGCGCCGAGGGCACGCGCGTCGATGCGATCGGGCGGGGTCATGAGCGGCGTGTCGATGCCGGCGTCGACGATGGCCCTCCAGTTCGCGACGTAGCTCGGGTACGTGTTCGTGCCCGGATAGCGGCGATCCAGCGCGAAGGCGTCGATGAAGGTGTTGAAGCCCTCGTCCATCCAGGCGTATCGGCGCTCGTTGGAGCCGACGACCATCGGGAACCACTCGTGCCCGTGCTCGTGGTTGATGGTGCCGAAGATGGACTTCGGGTCGCCGGCCGCGTTGCCGTAGTGCACCATGACGAACATCGGATACTCCATGCCGCCCACCGGACCCGCCACCGAGGTGGCCTGCGGGTACGGATACTTCGCGAACAGCTCGGAGAAGTTGCGAATGGTCCACGCCGTCTGCTCGGCGGCCTGCTCCCAGGCGGCTCCTGCCCGCGACTGCTGGTAGAACGCCTGGGCGAGCACGCCATTGGCGTTCACGGCGTCCCAGCGGAAGTCGGGTGCGCCCGCCCATGCGACGTCGCGCACGCTGTCGGCATGGAACCGCCAGGTCTTCGTGCCCGCCGTCGGCGTCGCCACGGCCTCGGTGCGCGTGATGATGGCGACCACGCTGTCCGACTTCGAGGCGCGCCCGAGGCGCTCGCGCTGCACCGCGGTCAACACATCGGCCGGGTTCTGCAGCACGCCGCTCGCGGCGATGGTATAGCCGGCAGGCGCGGTGATGCTCACGTCGAAGTCACCGTACTCGAGGTAGAACTCGCCCTGCCCGAAGTACGGGTCGGTGTTCCAGCCGCGGATGTCGTCATACACGGCCATGCGCGGATACCACTGCGCGATCTCGTAGAGCGCGCTGTCGCGCCCCATGCGGTCGGAGCCATGCTCCGGGACGCGGAAGGCGAAGGCCATGGAGATCGTGGCCTTGCCACCCGACGGCACGATCGGCTGCGCGAGGTCGATGCGGCCCATGGTGTCGTCCACGTGGACGGTGGCACTGCGGCCGTTCACCTGCACGCCGCTCAGCTCGAAGCCGCCCTGGAAGCCGCGCACGCCCCAGCGCGAATCGGCGGGAAAGAGCGCCGAGCCCTTGCTGCCGGGCTTGTAGAGATTCTGATCGAGCTGGAGCCAGACGAAGCGCAGCGTGTCGGGCGAATTGTTGGTGTAGCGGATGGTGACGGTGCCGCTCACGCGCTGGGCCGTGGTGTCGAGCGTGGCGGTGATGGCGTAGTCGGCACGCTGCTGCCAGTACTGCGGGCCCGGCGTGCCGCTCGCCGTGCGATAGACGTTGGGGCCGGGCCAGTCCATGCGATCGATGCGAGCGAGCGGGTCGTCGGCGGTGGTGCGGACCGATGGCGTGCTGGCGGGCGCAGCGGTCGCGACGGAAGCGGACGCGACGGTCATCGCGCCCGACGTGTCGATGCGCACGGGGGTGAGGACCTGTGCATGCTGGGGCGCGCAGGCGACGGCGCCAGCGAGCAGAAGGGCGATGAATCGCTTCACGAGCAGCTTCCGGTTGAGGAGCGAGGCTGGAACATCGCGGCGGCGCATGAGGGACCACCGGCGCGGCGACGGAACCCGACACGACCGCAACGTAAGTGCCGGGACGGGCAGGATGGCGGGCGGGGGGCTTGCTGCGACGGGCTTCGGGCCGTAGCGTCTGCAGTCCATGGCCCCGCGTGCGTACGACTCCTTGCCGCGGGACGGAGCGCGTTTCGCCCCGCCACCGTCCACCCTCGCTCCGCGCGATGCGCGCCAGGCGACGACGGAGGGTACGAGACGATTTGCCGCGCGATCGGCGCATGAGGCGGAGTTCCGCCGCGAGCTGCCGCGCGGGCTGTCGGTGAGTGCGCTCGGCGTCGGCACGTACCTGGGTGACTGCACCGACGCCGATGATGCCGCGTACGCAGGCGCCGTTCGCGCGGCGATCGCCGCCGGCGTGAACGTGATCGACACGGCGATCAACTACCGCTGCCAGCGTTCGGAGCGCGCCGTGGGGCGCGCGATGGCGGAGTGCCTGGCCGAGGGTGCGGCCTCGCGCGACGAGGTCGTGCTCTGCACGAAGGGCGGCTATGTGGAGTTCGATGGTACGCCACCCGCGTCGCGCCAGGCGTACGAGGCGTGGCTCGGGCGCGAGCTCTTCGACACGGGGATCGTGACGCGCGAGGAGCTGGTGCGCGGCGGCCACTGCATCGCGCCGAGGTTCCTCTCGCGGCAGCTGGCGCGCAGCCGGCAGAACCTGGGCGTCGAGGCGATCGACCTCTACTACCTGCACAACCCGGAAGAGCAGCTGCTCGGCGTGGACCGGGCGACGTTCACCGTGCGCCTGCGCGCGGCGTTCGTGCTGCTCGAGGAGCGTGCGGCGGCGGGCGAGATCGGCGGCTACGGTTGCGCGACGTGGACGGGGCTGCGCGTCCCTCCCGAGCACCGGCAGCATCTCTCCCTCGCATCGCTGGTGGCCCTGGCGCGCGAGGTGGGAGGGACGCTCCATCACTTCCGCGCCGTGCAGCTTCCGGTGAGCCTGGCCATGCCCGAGGCGGCGCGCCTGCCGACGCAGGCACTCGGCCGCCATCGCGTTCCACTGCTCGAAGCCGCGGACGCACTCGGCGTGGCCGTCGTGGCGAGCGCGCCGCTCATGCAGGGACGCCTCACGGATGCACTGCCGGCGGAAGTGCGCGAGCTGCTGCCCGGCTGCACCACCGACGCCCAGCGCGCGCTGCGCTTCGCCGCGTCGCTCCCCGCCGTGCGCACGGTGCTGGCCGGCATGCGCCAGCGCGAGCACGTGACGGAGAACGTGAGCGCCTGGCGGTGCTGACGCGCGCGTTCAGCGCTCGATGACGAGTGGCTGGACGCTGCCGTCGGTGCGGTTCACGACGGCGATGCGGTGCGCGTTGGTGTCGGCCACGTAGGCGAAGCGCTGGTCGAGGGCGAGCCCTTCCGGCTCGTGTAGGCCGCGCACCCAGGTCGTGACGCGGCGCGAGGAGGGGTCCACCCAGCGCAGCGAATCGTTGTAGGAGTCGCAGACGAGCAGGCGGCCATCCTCGGCGGCCGCGATGCCCTGGGGGTGCTGGAGCCGCGCGTCGTCGCCGACGCCATCCACGTCGCCGAAGTCGAAGAGCCCGGTGCCGACCAGCGTTCGCACACTGCCCGCGGGACCCAGGTCGGCGAGGCGGATGGCGCTCGATTCGGAATCGGCGAAGGCGAGCGACTCGCCGGCGACGCAGATGCCCATGGGCTGGGCGAGCGCGGCCTGCGCATGCGGGCCGTCGTGCAGCGCCTCGGCGCCGGTGCCGCTGGATGGTGCGGCGATGCCCGTGTCGAGGTGGATGGTCCAGAGCCGGTGGATGCCGGCCATGGCGACGTGGAGCCGCTCGCCGGCGACGCAGAGATCCCACGGCGAGCTGAGCGCCCCTGCCGAGAGGTCGCGCTGCGTGCGGAGCTGGTGGCCGGTGCCGGCGATGGTGCGCACGACGCCCGTGGCGAGCGAGAGCTCGCGCACGGCGTGGTTCCCGGCATCGGCGACGTAGAGCAGGTCGCCACGGAAGGCGAGGCCCTGCGGATGACGGAAGCGCGGCGCGTCCCCGTCGCGATAGCCGGCCATGCCGTCGCCGACGATGCGGTCGATGCGCAGGCGCAGGCCGTCGTCATCCAGCGTGCCGATGACAATGCGATGATGGCCGCTGTCGGCGATGGCGAGGCGTCGTCCGTCGAGGGCGACTTTCCCGGGGAAGGCGAGCTCGCCGGGCATGATGGTGGGCGACTCGGGCTCGACGTGCGCCCCGCCCTCGACGAGCGTTCCCGCCGCACGCGCCTCGGCGAGGGTGCGATCGATGAAGGGGACGAGCGCTTCGGCGGTGAGCTCGCCGGCGTGCATCCCGATCACGCGCCCCGCGGGGTCGATGGCGACGAGCGTGGGCCACGCGCGCACGGCGTACGCGCGCCAGACGCGGAACTGGCGGTCGTTGAGCGTGGGGTGAACGGCGTCGAGGCGGATGGTCGCGTCGCGGATGCGCGGCGTCTCTCGCTCGGTGATGTACTTGCCGCTGTGCACGCCGACGACGGCGAGCGAGTCAGGATAGCGTGCTTCCAGCTCCCGCAACTGCGGGAGTACGTGGATGCAGTTGATTCAGCCGTAGGTCCAGAAGTCGAGCAGCAGCAACCGCCCGCGGAAGTCGGCGAGCGAGAGGTGCTTGCCGCCGGTGTGGATCCAGTCGAGGGTGTCGGGAAAGTCCGGCGCGCGGACGGCGGGGGAGTCCATTCTCTTGAAAGTTCAGGGTGGAACCGAAAAAAGCAGGAGAGAGGAAACGACTGGAACTACGGAAACAGCAGGATGGTCTCCTCTGCACTTCGACCGTCATGTGTCGACGAGGATTCCGCGGTCGTTCCAATCTGTTCGAATCCTTGACGTCGTAGCGGACAGACTCGCTGCACGAAGCCGTGATCCCGAGAGGGCGGATCCTGCCGTTTCAGCTGTGTCCGCAGTTTCCTCTCAACGTTGTTGCAACCGCATCGCAAGACAACAAAAAACGACAACGGGACGTTGGGCGCCGTCCCGTTGTCGGTGCAAGAGCGTGGCCCGCCGGAGCGGTCAGGAAGCCCGTCGCTTCCTGGTGCTCCGGGCGCGGGTCGTCTTGCGAGAGGAAGTCTTGCGCGACGAGCGCTTCCGCGGCGTGGTGGACTCGAGGCTCTCCTGCAGCCGGGCGACGAGGTCGATGACCTTGGTCTTTTCCGGCTTCTCGACCACCTCGTCGGGGAGCTTCTTCCCCTTGAGCTTGGCCTTGAGCAGGGCGCGGAGCTTCTCCTCGTACTCGTCCTTGTACTTGGACGGATCGAAGGGCTCGGCGAGGTTGCCGATGAGCTGCTCGGCCATCGCCAGCTCCTGGGGACGGACCTGCTGCGCATCGGCGTCGGGGAAGTTGATGTTCTCCGGCTCCACGAGCTCGTGCTCGAAGCGCATGATCTCGAGGACGAGTGCGTCCTCCTGCGGACGCACCGCGACGAGGTGCTCCTTCTGGCGGAGGGTGAGCTTGCCGATGCCCACCATCTGCGTATTGGCGAGCGCCTCGCGGAGGAGGGCGTAGGCCTTCTCGCCCCCCTTCTGCGGCACGAGGTAGTAGGGCGTGTCGAAGTAGCGGGAATCGATCTCGTCGGCCTTCACGAAATCGGTCATCTCCACCGCCTTGCTCGACGGGGTCCGCACGCGGGCGAAGTCCTCGGGGGTGACGACGACATACTTGCCCTTGGCGTACTCATAGCCCTTCACGACCTCGTTCCAGGGCACGACCTCCTCGTCGCGCGGGCAGACGCGCTCGTACTTGATGGGGGTGAGGTCCTCCTTGTGGAGCATGCGGAAGCTGGTCCTCTCCGCGGCGCGCACGGCGCTGGTGAGGGTGACCGGGATGTTCACGAGCCCGAAGGACAGGGCGCCAGTCCAGATGGATGCCATGCCCCGTGGAAGGGCAGGGTACGTGCTCTCCACCACTTCTCCACATGACGGCAGAGCCTGCTTCCCAGCGTCACGCGATTTGCGCCTGAGACCGGACGTGTCCACCACCCTCAATCCCCGCTACACCTTCACGGAATTCGTCGTCGGCCGGAGCAACGAAGCGGCGTATGCCGCCGCGTCGGCGGCAGCCGTGGCCCCCGGGAAGGTGCACAACCCGGTGCTGCTCACCGGGGCGACGGGGTTGGGCAAGACGCACCTGGCGCACGCGGTGGCCAGCGAGGCGGCGATGCGTCCCGGGCGGCGCTGGGCGCTGCTCACGGCGGACGAATTCCTCCGCCGTCTCGCCCAGGGCGTGGCGGCGGGCGATCCGACGGCCGAGCTCGCCCCGCTCCGCAAGGCTACGCTGCTGATCGTGGACGACGTGCACGTGCTCGACCGGCACGCCGCGGCACAGGACGCGCTGGCCGACCTGGCCGGCGACGCGGTGGCGTCGGAGCGGCAGCTCATGCTCACGAGCGACGACGCCGCGGGGTCAGCCGCGCTGGCGACGCGCCTCGTGGGGCGATTCCGCGGCGCGCACGTGGCCACGCTGGGGGCGCCCGACTTCGCGCACCGCGTGGCGATCGTGGCGGCCAAGGCACGGTCGCTCGACGTGGAGCTGCCGCCGAGCGTGGTGCATCACCTGGCGGCGCAGTGCGCGGGGAGCGTGCGCGAGCTGGAGGGTGACCTCGTGCGACTGCTCGCCGTGGCCGCGCTGGATGGCGCGCCCGTCACGCTCGCCCTCGCGCGGCGTGCGCTGCCGACGCGGCGACAATCCGGCGTCGTGAGCACGGGCGCCCAGGCGGTGCAGGAAGCGGTGGCCGCCGAGTGGGGGGTGTCGCCGGACGCGCTCGTGGGGCCGGGCCGTGCGCGGACGATCGCGGCGCCGCGGCGCATCGGCATGCTGCTCTGCCGCGAGCTGCTCTCGCTCTCGATTCGCGAGATCGGCACGGCGTTCGGGGACCGCGACAGCTCCACGGTGCTGTCGGCGCTGTCGCGCGCGCGCGCCGACCTCGACGACGACAGGGTGCTGGCGGAGCGCGTGGCGCGGCTCCGCCAGCTGCTCCCCGCTACGGCACCCAGTCCGCGATGAACAGGTTGGTCTCGGTGGCCCTGGCGTCGTGGCGGTTGGACGCCCACACGAGCTTGCGGCCATCGGGGCTGAACATCGGAAAGCCGTCGAAGGTATCGCTCGTCGTCACGCGCTCGAGCCCCGTGCCGTCGAGGTTCACGAGGTAGAGATCGAAGTTTCCGCTGCGCGGCTGGGTGTAGTTGGAGGAGAAGATCAGCCGCTTGCCGTCGGGGGTCCACGACGGTCCGAAGTTGGCGCCGCCGAGCTGGGTGATCTGCCGCTGGCCGCTGCCGTCGGCGTTCATGACCCAGAGCTCCATGCGATTGGGGCGCACGAGCCGCTGCGCCAGCAGCTCGCGGTAGCTCACGAGCGCGGTGTCGGTGGGATGCCACGCGCGGTAGGCGATCTGCTTCCCGTCCGGCGACCACCATGGCCCGCCGTCGTAGCCCGGCGTGGTGGTGAGGCGCCGGACGTCGGTGCCATCCACGTTCATGGTGTAGATGTCGAGATCGCCGTCCTTGAGCGAGGTGAAGACGATCTTCTTCCCATCCGGCGAGACGACGGCTTCCGCGGTGTACACGCCGTAGTCGGTGAGCCGGCGGAGGTCGGAGCCATCGGGCTTCGCGGTGTAGATGTCGAACGGGTCGAGGCCCCACACGTAGCCCTTCGAGGGGTCGGGCTTCGGCGGGCAGTCCTGCTGCCGCGCATGCGACGACGCGAACAGGATGCGCTGGTCGTTGGCGTAGAAGAAGCCGCAGGTCGTCTTGCCGGTGCCGTTGGAGACACGCTGCAGCCCCGTGCCATCCACGTTCATCACGTACTCCTGGTCGCACGCCCGTCCGTCGCGCGTGCTCTGGAAGATCAGGCGCTTGCCGTCGGCGCTGAAGTACGCTTCCGCGTTCTCGCCGTCGTTGGTGAGCTGGCGAAGATTGGCGAGGTGGCGCTCGCCGGTTTCCGGGGCGAGGGTCGACGGTGCCTGATGGGCGCAGCCGAGCGCGGCGCCGAGGACGAGGAGGGGGAAAAAAAGAGGGCGCATGGCGCGAAATCTATCGCGCCATGCGCCCTCCCTGCACGCGGGGTTTCTCCTACTTCCGGACGGTGGCCGGCGACGCCGCGGCGAGGGTGAAGAGATCCTTCTGCGTGGAGCCCTTCTCCATCAGCTGGAGCGCCTTCTGGAGGGGCAGGTCGAAGCGCAGGTCGCGGCGCTTGGCGGTGGAGTCGCCGCCGACGAGACGCGCGACGCGCTGCTCGAGCAGGCGATCCACGAGCCGGCCGGCCGAGTCGTACTGCGCGCGGCTGACCTGGATCCCCTTGGCGGCGAGGCGACGATAGAACTCGTCGCGCCACTGCGGCTGCACGTTGAAGCTCATGCCTGCGTTGTGCGACAGCTCGAGGGTGTAGTCGTTCAGCGCGGTGAAGAACTCCTGCGACTTGGGCGCGATGGCCTTGTTGAAGTTCTGCTCCGGGGTGGTGAGGGTGTCGTCGCGCACGATGACGTCGGGCGTGATGCCACCGCCGCCGTAGACGACGCGGCCGGCGTCCGAGCGGTAGGCCGGACGCGCCTTCTTCTTCGCTTCCGTCTCGGTGGAATCCGGCTTCTCCTCCACGAAGTGGCCGTTCTCGAACTTCCGCTCACGCTGGATGCTGCGGCCGCTCGGCGTGTACCACTTGGCCGTGGTGATCTTGAGCGCGTAGCCGCCGTCGAGCGGGAAGAGGGTCTGGACGAGCCCCTTGCCGAAGCTCGTCGTGCCCACCACGAGCGCGCGGTCGTGGTCCTGCAGCGCGCCGGAGACGATCTCGCTCGCCGACGCGGTGCCGCCGTCGGTGAGGACGGTGAGCGGGATGGTGGGATAGAGCGGGTTGCCCGAGGTGCCGTAGCTCTGCGGCTCCGAGGCGCGCGAGCGCACGCTGACGATCTCCTCTCCACCCTTCAGGAAGAGATTCGACATCGCGATGCTCTGCTCGAGGATCCCGCCCGGGTTGCCCCGGAAGTCGAGGATGATCCCCTTGGCGCCTTCGCGCTGGAGCTGGCTGACGGCGTGCTGCACTTCCTCGGCGGCGGACTCGCTGAACCGCTGCACCGGGACGTAGCCGACCTTGTCGTCGAGCACGATGGCGTACGGCACGGCGGGGATGTGGATCACCTGCCGCGTGAAGTTGATCGCGATCGGCTCGGCCACGCCGGGCCGGTTGAACTTCACCTTCACCGGGGTGCCGGGCTCGCCGATGAGATAGTCGGAGACCTTCTGCGTGCTCCAGCCCTGCGTGGAGAGGGAATCCACGTAGATGATCTGGTCACCCTCCCGCACGCCGGCCTGCTCGGCCGGCGTATGCGGGAAGACGGTGCTCACCGTGATAGCGCCCTGCAGATCCTGGATCTGCATGCCGATGCCGGCGTACTTGCCGTTCGTCTGCTGGGAGAAGCTTGCGAGCTCCTTGGGCGAGAACAGCTGGCTGTACGGATCGTTCAGCTGTTCCACCATGCCGCGCGCCGCCTTCTCGTAGAGCGCCGCCTGGCCGACGGTGTCCACGTAGCGGTTCGACACGAGGGTGAAGACCTGGTCGAGCAGGCGGGCGCCGTCGGACGACGCGCGGTCCTGAACGATGAATCCGCCGGCGACGGCGGGGAGAAGCGCGAGCGCGATGACGGCAGTGCGGCGACGGAGCATGACGGCCTGCTGGATGATGAGAGAGAGACGTCCCGATTAACTACGCCCCGGCCTGCCATGGGTTCCCGGGCACGCACCGGAGCAATGCGGAACAGGGTGGCAGGGTTCGCGCCACCGGCTGGCCCGACGCCTCAGGGGGGACGCGAGCCCAGCATGTAATCGACGAACCACTCGCGCTGTTGTTGCCGGATGAGGGCGGCGCGGAGGAGGCCGCGCTCGATGAGCACGTCGTGGGCGGGCTGGAGCACGCGCTGCAGGTGCGACGGGTAGCGTTGCGCGAGGGGGAGCTGTTGAGCGAGCTCGTCGAGGGCGATGCGCCAGGTCAGGCGGCCATCGGCGCGAGCGACCTCGAGCAGGCGATACAGCCGCCGCGCCACCGGCGAGCCGAGGGACCAGTAGAAGGGCGCGGAGAGCGTGATGGCGTGATCGGCGGCGATGTTCTCGCGCAACGGCGACGAGATGACGACGCGGGCCACGCCCGGTTCTGCGGTCGTGATGCTGGGGAAGAGGGGGAGCTGCTCGCGATCGAGGGTGCGGCGTCGCTCGACGACGGCGGCGGTGAGGATGGTGAAGCGGAGCTCCGGGCGCGCGAGGGACGGCGCGACCTCATACACGCCCTGCGACTCGAGGGTCGTTCGCTCGAGGCGGCCGAGCGCGCCGCGAAGCTGCTCGTAGGTGCGGCCGTCGACGCGGCGTCCCATCGCCCGCAGGAAGGCGTGCAGGGTGAAGTGGATGGCGCCGTCGGCCGGCTCGCCCGCCTCGTGGAAGCGGTGCATCAGCTCGACGTAGACATCCTGGTCGAAGGTGCCGGGCAGGCGGTCGCCCGGATTCGGGATGACGCGCCAGCGACGTCCCTGCTCGTCGCTCCACGAGATCGCGCCGTCCTCGGCCGAGTCGCTGAGGCGGAAGAGCGGCAGCGCCTCCAGCGAGCGATCGAGCCGGACAACCCGTGCGGATACGCGGCGGCGGGCGACGACGGTCATGCGGGGAAGCTGCCCGCTCGCGCAGGGGGCGGCAACCTTTGGCGACGCTCCTCAGCGCACGGCGATGACCTGTCCGCTCACCGCGCGTGCCGCGTCGGAGGCGAGCCAGCAGGCCACGTCGGCCACCGCCTCGCGCGAGACCATCGAGGCATGCTCACCCATCGCCGCGACGTTGTCCGCCGTGCGGATGGTGGATGGGGCGAGGGCGTTCGCGCGCACGCCGTTCGCGCGTTCCTCCTCCGCCACGGCATGCACGACCGCGACGACGGCGCCCTTGGCGGCCACGTATGCGGCGCGATTCTTCGCCGCTGCGCCAGGCAGCACGGCCTCGGAGGCGACGCAGGTGAGGGAACCGTGGGTCGTCCGGAGCAGCGGGACGAATGCCCGTGCGACGAGATAGGCGGTGGTGCCGTTCATGGCGAAGAGGCGCGTCCATTCCGCAGGATCGCTCTCGGCGACGGGCCCGCTCATGGAGAAGCCGCCCGCGATGTGAACGAGCGCGTGAAGCCGTCCGCCGGTCCGGGTGCGGACGTCATCGGCGAGCGAGGCGACGGCGCTCACGTCGGTGAGGTCGGCGGCGAATGGCGTGGCGCGATGCCCGCTCGCGACGAGCGCGTCGGCGCGCTCGCGCGCCTGCTCGATCCGGTGCGCGACGAGCAGGAGATGGGCACCGCGGCGGGCGAACGCCTCCGCCACGGCCTCCCCCACCTGGCCGGCGCGGCCCACTCCCGTGAGCAGCACGTTGCGGCCGTCGAATTCCATGCGCATCTCTCTCCGGCGTGAGTGATCGTGGCCGATCGCCCGAGGGCACCGGCCGCGTGGCACGAAGTATGTGAGAGCAGCGGCGCAAATGCGAAAGGCCCTTCGAGTCAAGCGCGTAGCCATCGTGCTCGGTATCCTGCTGGTCAGCGTCCTGGCGCTGATCGGCATCCTCACCGTCACGCGAGGCACCCCGGTTCATTCCGTCATCGCCATCGGTGACCGCAACGGGCCGCCGCCCATCACCGATTCACTGTTCGCGCGCTCGATGGAGCTCTACACGGGGCTGCACCTGACGACAGGCAACGTGGTGGAGCAGGTGAACAACGGCGAGGTCTACACGCGGCTGTACGCCGACCTGCACCACGCGACGCGCACGATCACGGTGCAGAACTACTACTCCCAGCCGGGGCAGGTGGCGGATTCCATCGCCGCCATCCTGAAGGAGCGCGCTCGGGCGGGCGTACGCGTCCTCCTCGTCCTGGACGCCTTCGGCTCCCAGAACCTGAGCCAGAAGTGGGCGGACAGCCTGCGTGCGGCGCACGTGGAGGTCGGGCTGCTGCGGCAGCTCCACTGGTACACGCTGCACAACGCGAGCGACCGCTCGCACGTGCGCGCGATGGTGATCGACGGCCTGATCGGCTACACCGGCGGGTTCGGTTTTGCGGACTACTGGCTGGGCGACGGCAAGCACGAAGACCAGTGGCGCGACAGCAACGTGCGGTTCGAGGGGCCGGCCGTGATGGGGCTGCAGGCGGCCTTCGCGGCGGCGTGGGCGGAGTGCACCGGAGAGCTGATCGCCGGCGATACCTTCTTCCCGCGGAAGTCGTTCGCCGACATCCCCGGGGGCGTGAACGCGGGGCTCTTCTTCTCGTCACCCACGACGGGAAGCACGCCGGCCGAGCGGTTCAACGCGCTCACGATCGCCAGTGCGCGGCGCACGCTGTACGTGACGAACTCCTACTTCGTCCCCGACGACGACTTCCGGCGCCTGCTCATTCGCGCGCGGCAGCGCGGCGTGGACGTGCGCATCCTCACGGTGAGCTCGAAGACCGACGTGAAGACGACCTGGTGGGCGGGCCGCTCGCGCTACGAGGAGCTGCTCAAGGGGGGGGTGCGGATCTACGAGTACCAGCCGTCCATGATGCACTCGAAGACGTTCATCGCCGACGGGATCTGGGGCACGATCGGCTCGATGAACTTCGACAACCGGTCGCTGGCGTTCAACAACGAGTCGAACCTCGTGTTCCTCGACTCCACGCAGGGGGCGCAGCTGGACTCGACGTTCTTCGACGACCTGTCACGGTCGAAGGAGATCATCCTCTCCGAGTTCCAGAAGCGCCCGTGGTACGATCACATCGTGGAGAACGGGGCGGCCATCCTGTCGAGGGTACTGTGAACTGCACGTGAACCGTCTACCGTGAACCGTCAACGAAAACGGCACACCGAACTGAGTTCGGTGTGCCGTTCGCTCTTGCGGTTCACGGTTCACGGTAGACGGTTCACGGCCTCTATCGGATGTCTTCCCGTCCCAGCGCCGCGCGCACCGCTTCGCGCATCGCGACCAGCGCTTCGTCGCGCGCGGCGGGGGCGTCGTCGCGGACGTGGAGCTCGATGCCGTCGGCCACGGGGACGCGGCGCCAGCTGGCCGACCGTTCCTCGTCCGTCTCGCGCACGGCCACATCCGCCTGGGCGCCGAGGGCGGGGGCGAGCGACGCCGCCACGCGGCGCTCGAGCGCGTCGCCGGTCATGTCCTTCATCTCGCTCTTGATTCCCTCGAGCGTGGCGCCTTCACGCTGGCGGATCTTGATGGCGAGGAGCTGGAGGAGGTGCCGGTAGTTGTACGTCGCCGCCGTGCCGGCGCCCTCGGGGCGATCGAGCAGGCCGTTGGCCACGTAGAAGCGCACCGAGCGCGCACTCGGCGCCACGCGTGCCGAGGCGTTGGTGGGACGGATGCCTGCGGCGTCCACGAGGGCAGTGACGTGGGCCGCGAGCCCGCGGGCGTTCCACGGGGCGTGCCGCGAATGAGCACGCAGCAGGGCAACGGGGGAGAGGGACGACTCCGGCATAGGCGGCGGAAGATAACAGGCGCTCGCGCTCGATGTGAGTCGCCGATCGTTCCCGGCGACTCACGGCGCGCGAACGTTCAGCGGTTGGCGCGCGTGGAAGGACGACTGCCCTGCGTATCCCGCACGCGCTCGAGGAAGCGGTGCAGCGCCTCGTTCGTGGCGCGCGGCTGCTCGTCGTGCGGGAGGTCGCCGGCGCCCTTGACCAGCGCCCAGTCCGCCTCCGGCTTCAGCACGCGGAAGCCGTGGGCGTGCTGCACCGGATTCTCGCGCGCCTGCTCGCCCCAGAGGAGCAGCATGGGCTGGCGCACGCGGCGCAGCGACTGGCGGAGATCCACGTTCAGCTGTCCGCCGACGAACGCCGCCACCGAATACTTGCCGCCCGGCTGTCGCGCGTTGCGCACGTACGACTCCACGAGCTCGTCGGTGACGAGCCGGTCGTCGGCGTACACGGCCTCCAGATAGCGCCGCACGCTGGCCGGCGACGTGAGTGCGTTGTACGCCGAGGTGCCGACGATCGGCGCCTCGAGGAGGAGCTGGGCGGCGCCCTGGGCGGCGGTGGGCGGCCCCGAGAGCTGCCCGAGGCCGGTGGGCTCGATGAGGGCGAGTGCCGCCACGTGGCGGGGGTCGCGCGCGGCCACGGTGACGACGAGCGCCGCCGAGAGCGAGGTAGCCACGACGGCGAGCGGGCCGCGGCCAAGCCGGCTCATGACGTCCCCGAGAAAGGCCTGGAAGAACGCCGGCGTATAGCGCAGCCGCGGACGGTCGCTCCGACCGAAGCCGACCAGGTCCACCGTGAACACGGTGTAGCGCTCGGCCAGCGAGTCCACGGTGTGTCGCCACTCGTTCGACGAGGCGCCGGCGTAGATGCCGTGAACGAGCAGGACCGGCTCGCCTCGACCGCGGCGAGTGTACGCGACGCGATGGCCACGCCAGAGCAGCTCGCAGCTCTCGCCCCCGAGCTCGTTCTCCAGGAGGTCGATGCCGCGCGCCGCCGAGGCGTTGTAGAGCGCGGCGGCGCCGATGGCGGCGCCACCGGCGGCAGCTGCCTTTCGCCAACGCATCAGGCGCCTCCGTGATGCGGCGCGGCAGGCAGGGTGAGCGTGGCGGTGGTGCCGCCGGTGTCGCTCGCGAGGGTGATCGTGCCGCCGTGATCCTCCGCGATCCGGCGCGCGAGGGCGAGCCCGATGCCGGCACCGCCGGCGCGCGTGGAATAGAAGAGGTCGAAGGCGTGGTCGAGCGCATCCGGTGGAAGCGCCGCGCCGGTGTTGTGCAGCCGGCAGCGCCATGCGCCTCCATCCCCCGACGCATCGAGCACGAGGTCGGTGCCCTCGGGCGCGGCCTCGGCGGCGTTCTTCAGCAGCTCCACGAACAGGCGGCGCACCTGTGCCGCGTCCAGCGCACAGCGCACCGCGGGCTCGGCACGAGTGCGCTGGACGAGCAGCGCGCGGCTCTCCAGGCGACCGCGCTCGTTGTCGAGCACCTCGTCCCAGAGCGTATCGGGGTTCACGGCAGCGAGCTGCAGCGCGTCGGCACTGGCGTAGTCGAGCAGCGCGGTGCTGAAGGTGTTGAGACGCTCGACCTCGCGCAGGATGCGGCCGATGTTCTTCTCCACCACGGGGTCCTCGGCAACGCGAAAGCGGAGGAGCTGGGCGGCGGAGGAGATGGCGAGCAGCGGCTGGCGCAGCTCCCGGGCGATGCCGGCGGCAATCTCGCCGAGCCCCTCCTGGTGGGGTTCGGCGTGGCTGTCGCGAGCCGGAGCAGACAAAGGGGGAGACGCGTGCTTCATGGCCGGATATTAGGGCCGCGCGTCGTGTCGAGGCAAACGCAACGGGGTGCGACGTGACGTCGCACCCCGTTGCTCACTGCGTCGAGGGCTGGAAGGTCAGCGACGACCACCGCGGCGAGCGCTCTTCTTCGCGCCACCCTTGCGGGCCGCGCCGCCTCGGCCAGCACCCCGCTTCGGCATGGACCGGCGAGCGGATGGCTTCTTCGCCGCGCCCTTGCGGGCCGACGACTTCTTCGCGCCGCCCTTCTTCGCCGCACCCTTCCTTGCGGCGCCCTTGCGGGCCGAGGTCTTCTTCGCGGACGACTTCCTGGCCGACGACTTCTTCGCCGACTTCTTGGCGGAGGACTTCTTTGCCCCTCCCTTCTTCGCGGCGCTTCTGCCGGCCGACTTGGTGGCCGACTTGGTGGCCGACTTGGTGGCCGACTTGGTGGCCGACTTGCCAGCCGACTTGCCAGCCGACTTGGTGGCTGGTTTGGTGGCCGACTTGGTGGCGCTCCGGCCGGCGGTGGAGGAGCCGCTGGTCGAGCCGCCACCAGCCGTCGCGCCACCGGCGCTGGGACGTGCGCTCGTGCCAGCGCCGGCACCCTGCGAGGACGCGGGGGGCCGTGGCGTGCTCATTCCACCGGCGGCCGCACCGCCGGTGCTGGGCGGCGTGATGGGGCGGCCGCTGGCCGTACCCCCGCGCGGTGCGCGGGCGACGACAAGCGGGCTCTCCTCCTCCTCATCCTCGACGACCGGCGTGCCCAGCCCCTCGTCCTCCTCGTCGTCGGAGTCGTCGGTGCTGTCCCAGAGGTCGTCGCTGTCGTCCTTGTGGGTCGTCCAGCCACCATCCTCCTCGTCGTCATCGTCGTAGGACGAGGAACCGCCACCACCGTAGCCGAGATCGTCGGCGTCATCGTCGCGATCGGAAAATCGAAGCTCGTCGTTCAACTCGTCACCGCGCGGCATCACTGCCTCCTGTGGAGATAGGCCAGTCGGACCTGCGTGTCGTCTCGAGATTGCGGCGCGGACCGCGCGCCGACCCGCGGATGCGGGACGCGCACCCGGTGCGGCGCCGCTGCACGACGTGTGCCCCCATCATGGCGGTCATCGCCGTGCCGTGTCGGTGCGCTTCGCCACACTGCCCCATCATAGCGACCGCACGTGCGCGACGCACTCGTGCACAGACACCCTTGTACGACAATGCGCGGAATTCGTCAAGCGAATTCCGCGCATCAGGGACGGGGTATCGATCGAGGGAGTGGGCGTTCGGGTGCTCAGTCGCCGGTGGCGACCTCGGGGACCCTGCGCGTGTCGCGTGGTGCCTTCGTCGGCTGCGGGGTGCTTCCGGTGAGGCGCGCCACCACCCAGCTCCCGGCGTCGTCGAGGATGGTGTACATCACCGGCACGACGAAGAGGGTGAGGAGGGTGGAGGTCATGAGCCCCCCGATCACGGCGCGCGCCATCGGCGCGCGCGCCTCGGCGCCGGCGCCGAGCGCGAGCGCGAGAGGCAGCATGCCGAAGATCATCGCCACGGTCGTCATGATGATCGGGCGCAGGCGGATGCGGCCGGCGTCGAGCAGGGCGGAGACCCGGTCGTGACCCGTGGTGCGGAGCTGGTTCGTGAAATCCACGAGCAGGATGCCGTTCTTCGTGACGAGGCCCATGAGCATGATGATGCCGATCATGGTCATGACGTTCATGTTGCCGCCCGTGAGCAGCAGCGCGAGTACCACGCCGATGAAGCTGAGCGGAAGCGCCAGCATGATGGCCAGCGGCTGCAGGAATGATCCGAAGAGCGACGCGAGGATCAGGTAGATGAAGATCACCGCGAGCCCCAGCGCGCCCAGCACGTAGCCCTTGGTCTCGGCCAGGTTCTGCACGTCGCCGGTGAAGACGGCGTGGTACCCCGGGGGAAGGCCGATGCGGTCAATGGCAGCTTCCACGGCCTTCGCCACGTCGCCCATGGCGTAGCCAGGGAGCACGCCGGCGCGGATCTGCACCTGCTGCTCGAGCTGGCGCCGTTCGATCTGCTGCGGGCCCACGCCGGCGCGGACGTCGGCCACCTGGGCGAGGGGCACCATGGCAGAGAGCCCGGTGCGCGGGTCGACGAGCGAGCTCTGGACGGGCAGCTGCGCGACGTCGGCGGCCGAGCTGCGGAGCGAGTCGGGAAAGACGACCACGACGTCATGCGAGAACCCGAGCGGGTCTTCCCATGTAGTGGCGCGTTGACCGGCGAATAGTGGCTGCAGTGTGGCGGCAACTGAACCCACGCCGAGCCCGGCACGCCATGCTTCCTGGCGGTCCACGCGCACGTCGAGCTGCGGAATGTCGCCGTCCTCGCTGGAGTTCGGCTCGGCGACCCCGGGCACCGACTTGACGGCCTCGAGCGTGCGATCGGCGGCGATCTTGAGCCGAGAGGCCTCGGGGCCCTGCACGTTGACGATGATCGGCTGGGCGCCGCGGCTGAAGATGGAGCGCTGTCCCTGGATCGTGGGGCGAATGCCCGAGATCTTCTTCAGCTGGGCGCGAACACTGTCCTGGATGTCGAACAGCGACCGCTTGTGCCCCGGCTTGAGCGCGACGAAGACACGGCCGTTGTTGGGCGACCCACGGAAGCCGCCGCCCACGGAGAGGTAGGTGTAGTCCACCTCCGGCTGCTTCTGCAGGAAGTCGGCGATGTCGCGCCCCTTGTCCATCGTGTACTCGAGCCGCGAGCCGGGGGCGGTCCGGTAGTTCACGGTGAACTCGTCGCCGTTGACGTCGGGCATCCAGGTGAAGCCGAGCTTCGGCAGGATGAGGAAGCTGGCGACGACCGTGGCCGCCGCGACGCCGAGCACGAGCGCGCGGTGGCCGAGGGCCCACGAGAGCCATTTCGGATAGTGGTCCGCCGTGCGCTCGAACCAGTCATTGAAGGCGAAGGCCACGCGCCGGATGGGGTTCGCGTGGGCGCGCTGCTCGGCCATGTGCGCGCCGCCGTCGTTCACCGCGTGCTCCACATCCGGGTCGGCCCACTTGCTGGAGAGCATCGGGTCGAGGGTGAAGCTCACGAAGAGCGACACGAGCACGGCGAAGGCGACGGTGACGCCGAACTGGAAGAAGATCTTGCCGATGATGCCCCCCATGAACGCCACGGGGATGAACACGGCGATCACGGCGAAGCTGGTGGACATGACGGCGAGGCCGATCTCGTTCGTCCCCTCACGTGCCGCATCGTCGTGGCTTTTCCCCATCTCCAGGTGGCGGACGATGTTCTCGCGCACCACGATGGCGTCGTCGATGAGGAGGCCGATCGCCAGCGAGAGGGCGAGCAGCGTCATGGTGTTCAGCGTGAAGTCGAACACCCACATCGTGAAGAAGGCGCTGATGATGGACACCGGGAGCGTGAGTCCGGTGATCACCGTGGAGCGCCACGAGTTCAGGAACAGGTAGATGATCATCACCGTCAGCAGCGCGCCGGCGACGATGGTGATCTCCACGTCGAGCAGCGATTCGCGGATGCGCTGCGAGGCGTCCTGCATGATGGTCATGTGGACGTCGGCCGGCAGCTGCTTCTCCAGCTCGCCCACCGTCTCGCGGACGGCGTCGGCCACGGCCACCGTGTTGGAGCCGGAGACCTTCAGGATGTCCAGCGAGACAGCCGGCACGTGATTGATCTCGGCGCCCGTGCGGCGGTCCTCGGCGCCGTCCACCACCGTGGCCACGTCGCTGATGCGCACCGGCGTCCCGTTGCGCACCGCCACCGGGATGTCGGCGAAGGCCTTCGGGTCGACGATGCGACCGGTGATGCGCACCAGCCGCTCCACCGTGCCGTGCTCCACGCGGCCGGCCGGCACTTCCTGGTTCTCCTTCGCCAGCGCGGCGGAGAGCTGCGCCGGCGAGAGACCATAGGCGTGGAGGGCGTCCGGATCCACCTGGATGCGGATCTGCCGCTCGTTGCCGCCGACGATGTTCACGCCGCCCACGCCGGGAATGGCCTCGATGCGCGTCTGCACCACGTCGTTCGCGAGATCGGTGAGCTCGCGGATGGAGCGCTCCTTCGACTGCAGCGCCACCGACATGATGGGCGAGTCGTTGGGGTCGAAGTGCAGGATGATCGGGTCTTCCATGTCCTCGGGCAGCGAGCGGCGGATGCGCGCCACCTTGGCCTGGACGTCCTGCTGCGCCACGGCGACGTCCACGCCGAGGTTGAACTCGAGGCGGACGATGGACACCCCCTCGAGCGAGGTGGAGGTGATCTCCTTGATTCCCTGGACGGTGTTGAGCGCCTCCTCGATCGGCTTGGAGACGTCGCGCATCATCACGTCGGGCGAGGCCCCCGGATACGTGGTCTGCGCGATGACCACGGGGTAGGTGATGTCGGGGTACTCGTCGATCGCCAGCCGCTTGTAGCTGACGACGCCAAGCACCACGAGCGCCACCATCATCATGGTGGCGAAGACGGGGCGCTTGATGGAGACGTCGGAGAGGAACATGCCGCTACCTGGTGGCGCTGACGTTGGCTTCCTGGCCGGCGATGGTGACCTGCATGCCGCGGCCGAGGGCACCGACGTTGCCGACGACCACGCGGTCGCCCGCCTGCAATCCATCGGTGACCTGCACGAGACCGAGCCGGTCGTCGGAGGCGCCGACCTGCACGGGCGCCACGTTGAGCGTGGTGCCGTCGATGCGATAGACGTACGGCCTGCCATCCTCGGGCGACTGGCGCAGCGCCCCGCTCGGCACGGCGAGCACGTTGGTGAGCGTGCGGCTCACCACGCGGCCGGTGGCGAAGGTGCCGCCGCGCAGCAGGCCGCCGGGGTTCGGGATCTGCACGTAGACGGTGATGGCGCGCGTGGCGGGATCGACGGTCGGGCTCAGCCGCGCCACGGTGCCGTCGAATCGCCGCCCGTCGGCGGCGAAGTGCACCACCTGGCCCACGCGCAGGGTGTTCGACTGGCGGGAAGGCACGGCGGCCGCGAGCTCCAGCACGTCGTTGCGCACCACGGTGAACAGTGCGGCGCCCTTGGCCACGTGCTCCCCCGCTTCCACGAGGCGCCGGCTCACGACGCCGCGGGTGGGCGACACCACGCGCGTGTCGCGCGCCTCGTTGCCGGTGGCGCGCAGCCGTGCCTCGGCGGCGGCGAGCCGCGCACGCGCGGCGACCACCGCCTGCTGCGAGCTCTTGTACGCCTGCTCGGCGATCGCTCCCGCCTTGAAGAGCTGCGCGTTCTGGTCGAGCGTCCACTGCGCGTTGGCGAGCTCCGACTGCGCGGCCACGCGATCGGCTTCGGCGCTCGAGCGCGCGCTCTCCTGCTCGCTGGACTCGAAGCGCGCGAGGAGCTGGCCCGCGCTCACCTGCTGGCCTTCGCGCACATAGACGCCGGTGAGGTCGCCCTCGATGCGCGCGTGCACCTCGACCGTCTCGATGGGATTCAGGTCGCCGGTGAGGGCGACGCCGTCCTCGATGGTGGCGGGCGACACGGTGGCCACGTCGTTCGCGGCGAGGGTGATGGAGGCTGCGGGACGCGCTGCCGCGGCCGATGGGGCGGACTTGTTCGTGTCCGCCTTCTCGCCGGACGCCGCCTTCCCGCACGCTGTGGCAGCGACGGAAAGCAGCGCGGCGAGCGCGGCGAGCGCAGCGTGGCGAGGACGGTGGGAAACGATCACGAGCATCACGGAAATTCGAGTCAGTGCGACGGCGCCGGTGCAGCGACGGTCGGCGGCAGGGGGATCGGCTGGCCGAGCGCGCGCGCCAGGTCCGCCGAAGCAAGGAAAAGATCGTAGGTGGCGCGCGCCTCGGTGCTTTCGGCGGTGAGCAGGGCGAGCTGCGCATCCGACACCTCGAGCTGCGTGCTCAACCCGCGGGCGAAGCGCAGCGACGCGAGCCGGAACGCTTCGGCTGCCTCGACGGAGTTCTGCTGGCGCGCGGCGAACACCGCCTGCGCGCGGCGCAGCTCGGCACGCGCCCGTGCCGCGTCCACCGCCACCGCCTCACGCTGCTGGCGCAGCTCGAGCTCGGCGAGCCGCTCCTGGGCCTGGGCGAGATCCACGTTGGACTTCACGCGGAAGCCGTCGAAGAGCGGAAAGGAGAGGTTGACGCCGGCCTGCCGGTCGGAGAAGAAGCCACCGTTCTGACAGAGCCGGCCCGGCGCCGAGCCGGCGGGACAGAAGCTCTCGTCGAGCGATCCACGCGAGGTGGGGAAGCCCTGGCCGACGAGGGGAAAGGCGGAGTATCCCGACTGGATGAAGGCGCTGATCGTGGGGAAGTAGTCGGCGCGGGCGACGGCGATGTCGAGCTTGCGCGAGGCGACGGTGCGCTCGGCGGCGCGCACGCTGGCGCGGTCGATCGCGGCAGCGGTGTCGGCGAGCTGGGCGAGCACGGCGGCGGCCTCGCCGGCGTCGATGCGGCTGGTGAGCACCACCGGCTGGGTGATGGGCACGTTGAGCACGCGCTTGAGGTCGAGCAGCGCGAGCTCCTGGTCACTGTGCGCCTGGATGGCGAGAGGCTCGATGTTGGCGCGCTCCACGCGCGCGCGAAGCACGTCGTAGCGCGCCGCCTGCCCCGCGCGCTCGAACTGTTCCACCTGGGCGAGCCGACTGGTGGCGAGGGCGAGGTTGGTGTCCTGGAGCGCGGCGATGCGCGCCGTGTAGAGCGCCTGCAGGTACGCGCGCTGCACCTCGAGGGTGACGAGGGCGCGCTGCTCGCGCTCGTCGTAGCGGGCCGCCTCGCGCAGCTCGCCCGCCGACCGCGTGGCGTTGACCAGCTTGCCGCCCTGGAAGAGCGTCTGCGAGAGGTTCGCGTTGACGGTATACGTGTTCGGCTGGTTGAACACCGAGCCGACCGCCTGGCCGCGCGCGCTCTCGTAGACGTGCGTGTAGGTGCTGTTGAGCCGAAGCTGCGGCAGCGCGTTGGCGCGGGCGGCGCCGAAGCGGGCGTCGGCCACCTCTGCCTGGGCGGCCGCGATGCCCACTTCGTCGCTCTGACGCTGCGCGAGCGCGACGGCGTCCTCCACGGAGAGGCGCAGCGTGTCGGAAGCCACCTGGGGAGCTGGTGATTGCGCGCGGAGCGGGAGCACGCCCGGGAGCACGACGAGCGAAATGACGGACAGCGCCAGGCGCCGTCCGACCTGAAGCAACGTTTGTGACGGATTCATCGAGAGTAATACGGCTGGCAGGGGGCGAATGCTGGATGCACGGCGTGCGTGCGGCGCGCCGGCATCCATGCAGCGCTCAGGCTAGCTTCCGCCTCTCCCCCGAACGTCTACACGATGCCAAAGACATTGGTCCTGTTTCACGGAAACTCGAACGAGATCGCCGCGCTCGCGGACGCCGTCGCGGACGGAGTTCGCTCGGTCCGCTTCGCCGAAGTGGATGTCCGCCGGCTCGCCGGCTCGGGTGAGGGCGCAGGGGCGGGACGGGTCCGCACCCTCGGCGGTGCCGACGAGCTCGCCGCCTACGACGGGCTGGTGATCGGCACCGACGGCGACGGGCCGCTGCCGGAGGCGGTCGCCCGACTGTTGACCGAGGCGGGAGCGCTTCGGCAGCAGAAGGCGCTGGGCACATCGGTGGGCGCGGCGTTCGTGGCGGGCGCGAGGGCGACGGATGTCGAGGATGCGCGCTGGGCCCTCCTCCGCGCGGTCGGCGCCCTCGGACTCGTCCTCGTGCCCGCATCGGGCGACGGCGCGGAGTCGGCGCGGCAGCTCGGCCATCGCGTGGCGCACGTGGTGAGCTGGATCACGCACGCGCGGTCGCATCATCACTAGGAGGTCGGGAGGTCGGGAGGTCGGAGCCGATTCCCGACCATCCGACCTTCTCCCCTTCTCCCCTCCCGCCGTCCCGGGCTCAAGGATTCCGCCGAGGTGTCCGATACTTCAAGGCGTCGACCCTCGTCCCTCCGATGATGACATCCGCTGCCCTCCCGATCACCGAGTTGTCCAGCTCCAGCCGCCTCACTGACGCACACGGTCCCAAGCTCCGCGTGCTGGTGGTGGACGACGAGGAAACCATCCGCATGGCGCTCGCGCGCTACCTCCGCTCGCAGGGCTACCTGGTGGAGGTGGCCGAGAACGGGTCGGCGGCCATCGGGCGGCTCGAGCACGAGCGGTTCTCGGTGATGGTCTGCGACGTCCGCATGCCGGACATGACCGGGCTGGACGTCGTGCCGCAGGCGCGACGCCTCGACGGCGACCTCGCCATCCTCATGCTCACCGCGGTGAACGACGCGCACACGGCGACGGATGCGCTGTCGCACGGCGCGATGGATTACCTGGTGAAGCCGGTGCAGCTCACGCAGCTGCAGGACGCCGTGGTCCGCGCGGCGCACCGTCGGCAGCTGGAGATCGAGCGGCGGCGGGTGGAAGAGCACATCCGCGAGGAGGTGGAGCTCCGCACGGTGGAGCTCGAGCGCGAGAAGGCGGCGCTGCGCGACCTCACGATCGGCGTGGCTGAGGCGCTCATCAACGCCATGGAAGCGAAGGACGTCTACCTGCGCGGACACTCGAGCCGGGTGGCCGACCAGGCGGCGTCGATCGCCGACGAGCTCGGGCTCGATCCCGACGAGGTGGAGAACGTGCGACTCGCCGGCCGGCTTCACGACGTCGGCAAGATCGGCATTCGCGAGGACATCCTGAACAAGCCGGGTGTGCTGACGGTGGAGGAGTTCGAGCACGTGAAGCAGCACGTGCAGTTCGGCATGGAGATCCTCGCCCCGCTCAAGCACATCCCTGTGGCGATGAACTACGTGCACGACCACCACGAGCACTACGACGGCACGGGCTACCCGCGCGGCCTGCGCGGCGAGGAGATCAGCATCGGCGGCCGCATCCTCGCGGCGTGCGATGCCTTCGACGCCCTCACCTCACGCCGCGCCTTCCGCGACGCGATGGACCAGGACGAGACGATCCGCTACCTGGGGAACGAGGTCGGACGGCTGCTCGATCCCAAGGTGTATGAGGCCCTGAAGGCCGTCGTGGAACGCGGGAAGACGCTGACGTTCATCGACGACCTGCACGGGTGAGACGGAAGGTCGGAAGGTCGGAAGGTCGGTGCTGACATCCCGACCTTCCGACCTTCTCACTTTCCGCTCTTCGCTGCTGCCGAGTCGATGTCGTTCTTGTGCAGCAGGTACTCGGCGAGGCCGGCGTTGCGTTCCTGGGGGAGGGCGGCGGCGAAGCGGCGGTCGAACTCCTTCGCGCGCGACTCGTTGCCGGCCATGCGCGCGGCCTGCGCGCCGAGGATGAGGCCGAGGAGGTGCGTGGGGCGGCTGGCGAGGATCGTGTCGGCTTCGGCGCGGGCGAGGGTGCTGTCGCCGCCGACGACCCCGATACGCCCCACGTCGTAGTGCTGGTCGAGGTTGAGGGGAGCGATCATCTCGTAGGCGGCGAGCGCCATCGGCATGAAGGCGCGCACGTTGGCGTCGTTCCCCGCCTCGTGCTCGGTCATGATGCGGTCGTAGAGCCGCTCGGCACGTTCGCCCGGGGACATCTGGCTGATGTCCGGGGCGCGCGGCATGCCGCTCTGGGCGGCGCCGGGCGCGGTGATGACGGTCGTGCCCTGGCCGTTGGCCCCCTCGAGCACGTCGACGCCGCCCGCGGTCTGCCGGGAGCCGAACCGCTGGCCGACGACGAGGGCGATGAGCGACACGAGGGCGAGTGCGGCCACGGCCCACGGGAGCACGCTGGCGAGGCCGCCCTTCGCCGCGGGCGCCGCGGTGCCCGCCGGGGTCCCGCAGCGATGGCAGAAGTGGGCGCCGGCGGTGAGCGGAGCGGCGCAGTTGGCGCAGGCCGCGCCGGCGAGCGCGGTCCCGCAGGCGGAGCAGAAGCGACCGGTGGCGGCGGCGCCGCAGGAGGGGCAGGAGGAGGGATTCGTCACACGGGAAAGCTAACTACGGATGGACCGATGGACCGAGGGACCGAAAAAGCCGAACGGCACACCGGAATTCGCTCGGTGTGCGGTCCTCCGGTCCTCCGGTCCTCCGGTCCTCCGGTCCTCCTAGTTCTGGTGACTTCCGCCCGGCTGCGAGATCTCCTCGACCGTGCGCTCCACGCGGCCCTCGTTCTTCGCCTTGCGCGCGAGGTCGGCCTGCGAGACCACGCCCACCAGCGAGCCGCGCTCGTCCACGATCGGGACGCGGCGCACCTGCTCACGGCCCATCAGCTCCATCACCGACTCCACGCTGTCGTTCGGCGTGGCGGTGCGCACGCCGCTCGACATCACGTCGCGCACGGGTGAATCGACGGCGCGCCCTTCGGCCACCGTGCGGATGGCGATGTCGCGGTCGGTGATGACGCCCACGAGCCGGCCACGCGTCTCGGCGCCGCCGACGCGCTCGATCACCGGGACCATCCCGATGTCCTCTTCCTTCATCAGCTGCGCGGCCTCGGACACGGGTGTGTCCGGGGTGACCGTGCGCGGATCCTTCGACATGAGCTCGGAGATGTTCATCGTCGTCCTCGATTGCTGAGATGCCCTCGCGGCGCGCCGCGCGTCGGCGCGCCGGGGTGGCCCGAGGCGCAAGCGACGTGCCCATGATGTGCCGGGCGCCACGGGTGAATTGACACTGTCCGGGCAGGCGACGAGCATTCCGTCGTGCCGCGACCCCGCTTCGAGATCCCCGATCTCACCGATGCCAGACCGAAGGACGTGCTCGAGCTCGCCCGGAAGCTCGACGTCCGCTTCCTTCGCCTCCAGTTCACCGACATCCTCGGCGTCAACA
>DASURL010000203.1:0-3098 GCA_036280075.1 Gemmatimonadaceae bacterium
CCCGCAACGCCGGTGTTGTACGACGACGACGCACTCGCCCCGGTGTTCACGTTCGCGCCGTAGCTGCGCGCGGAGCCGTTCGTCGGCGCCCCGATCGCCCGCTTCACGTCGTTGGCCAGGTCCTCGACCTTCGACTCGATCGCGCCGTGGAAGCCGCTCACCACCTGCGCCACCAGGTCGTCGAGCACCGTGCCGAGCCGGCTGCTCGCCCCCTTCGTGGCCGTCACGGTGGCCGCGGCGGCCTTCACGTCGGATCCCGATCCGCTCAACAGGATCCCGGCCCCGACCGCCAGCGCCAGCGCCGGCCACGGATTGTCCTTCACGATCTGAGTCACGTTCATCTTCTGCTCCAGCTCCGTGAGCGTGTCGGAGATCCGGTTCCGCGTCATCTCGATGTCGCGCCGGACGTCAGCGGATGTTTCAGCCATTCCTTGTCCTCCTTGAGCGTCGCGACCGTCTCCCGTGGAGCGAGCGCTGACGGCGAGAGCGCGCGGCGCCCCCGCATTGCGAGCCAGGCGGCCACGCCGCCGGTGATGACCGCGAACAGCAGCGCCGACACCCAGTACAGGTCCTTCGGCAGCCACTGGTCGCCGATGAGCAGCACGATTCCAGTGAAGAAGGCCAGCGTTCCCAGCAGGAGCAGCACCCCGCCCACCGCCACGAACGCGGTACCCCGCCCCGCGGCGGTGGCGGCGCCAGTGAGCTCCATCTTCGCGAGCCGAGCCTCACCGCGCACCAGGTCGGCGCTCCCCTCCGCAAGGTCGCGGAGGAGGGCACCGATGCCGCGACGGCCGTCGTTGTTGACGTAGCTCGTCGCCATGGCGGGCCTACTTGCGGATCGCCTTGCCGAGCAGGTAGCCGACGCCCACCGCGATCGCGAGGGTGCGGCCCGGGTGCTCCTTCACCTGGCGCTCGATCCCCGACTTCATGCTGTCGAGGTCCGCATCACGCAGCCAGTCGGCGCTGGCCTGCAGGCCGCCGGCGATCTGGTTCGTCGCGCCCTGGACGCGGCTGTTGTCAGCGACCATTGCCTCGCTGCCGCCGGTAGCGGATGCGCCGGCGAACTGCCCGCCCCCCGCGCCCTGCGTGCGCAGCTTCTCGGCGCCGCTCTCCAGCGCGTCGGCCAGCGAGTTCTTCCACGTGCCCGCCTTCTCGCGCACGGTGGACCCGGCGCTCGAGAGCTTGTCACCCGCGGTGCTCGCCATGTTCTTCGCGCGATCGGTCAGGTTCCCCGCGTCGCCGCCCATGCTGCCGCGCGAGAAGCTCGCGTCGTCGGTGCTCGCGCCGCTGCTGCTGCCCACGCTGCCCGACACATCGGGCGCGCCGGCGCCGTAGCTGCCCGACGACGGGCTGCCCTGCGAGCCGCCCTGGGAGCCGACCTGCGAGCCGGTGCCCGAGGCAAAGCTGCCGGTGGTGGAGTCGCCGGTGTTCTGGTTGCCGAAATTGTCGTTCGCGTTGCGTTCCATATCCATCTCCGCCGTGTGGGTCCCGGTTGCAAGGGACTCCCAGCATGTGCAGGTGGCGTACCAATGCACGAACAGAGCGCCGAGCAGCGCGCACACGCGTGCGATGTCCGACGATGGTATGGATAGTGCTTTGCGTCACGCCGCCGGTTGCAGCGTCGCACGCGTCGCGCAGCATCTCACGGCGCACGCGACGGAGACATCGCTCCTCGCGTGCAACACGTCGCACAGGAGCGGGGGAGCAGAGATGAGAATCAACAGGGTGGCAGCAGCGGGTGCGCTGCTGGCGGGAGCGCTGGCCGCGGCACCGGCGCAGGCGCAGATCAACTATTACACGCAGGGGTTCTTCACGAGCTCCTACCCGGGATGCGGCACCCCGGGTGCCGTCACGCCGGTTCCCGGCGCGCCGATCGGCGCCACGTGCGCGGGTGGCGGGTTCACCCTCACCTACACGCCGAAGGACCTGAACCCCGGCCTCATCGCCAGCGGCAGCGTGGTGAGCCTCGGCAACTTCGCGCTCACCGGCATTGGTGACGTCACGGTTCCGTCGGGCGCGGTGATGTTCACGCTCGCCATCCAGCAGACCAACCCGACCACCGGCACCGGCACCACGGTCGGCTCGCTCTCCGGCACCGTGCAGACGAACCCGTACGATTTCAGCTCGCTGATCTGGACGCCCGCTCCGCAGACGGTCGTCATCGGCAACACGTCGTACAGCCTGATCTTCGACAACATCGGACCGGCGGCTGGTAAGGGCTACGCCATCGGCGTGAACAACGCCGCGAACCCGACGAGCATCCAGGCGATGGTGACGGCCACCCCCGAGCCGGCGTCCATGACGCTGCTCGCCACGGGCCTCATCGGCATCTTCGGCGCGGCGCGCCGGCGTCGCAAGCTCGCGCAGGCGTAAGCTCGAGCGGCAACAATGAAAAAGGGCCGGCCCTGCAATGGGCCGGCCCTTTTTTCGTCGGCGGCAAGCGGCGTCGTCCGGAGGGTCGACGTACGAGACGCATCGCGGTACGGACGGTGCCCTTCTCCCTCCCGGGATCTATCGCCAACCGTTGCCGAGGGTGATGTGATGAGGAGTCGAGTACTGGCCGCCGTGGCGGCTGTCGGCATGCTGGGCGTCGCGGCCACGCCGGCGCAGGCACAGATCAACTACTACACGCAGGGCTGGTTCACCAGCGCCGACGCGTCGTGCAACGGCGCGGCGCCCGCGGCTGGCGCGCCGTTCAGCAGCACCTGCACCACGTCGTCGTACACGCTCGCCTACTCGGCCAAGGCGCCGAACCCCGGATTGATCGCCAGCGGCAGCGTGGTGAGCCTCGGCAGCTTCGCGCTCACCGTCACCGGCTCGGCGAACCTGACCCCCGGCGCGGTGCTGTTCACCCTCGCCATCCAGCAGACGGATCCCACCAGCGGCACCGGCACGCTCATGGGCTCACTGAGCGGGGCGGTGATGATGAACAACGACTTCAGCTCGCTGATGTGGGTCCCCTCGGCGCAGTCGCTGACGATCGGCAGCACCGACTACACGCTCATCTTCAACGACCGTGGGCCGGCGGCGAACCGCGGGATTGCGATCGCGGTGAACAATGCGGAGACGCCGACCAGCGTGCAGGCTCTCGTGTCCAC
>DASURL010000204.1:0-4473 GCA_036280075.1 Gemmatimonadaceae bacterium
CGGGCGCAGCGGCTTTCGCTGGCGCCTGCGCGGCGAGGGGGGCGGCGGCGAGGAGGAGAGCTATGACTGGTGACTTCATGGGAGGCACGTGGGGGAAGCGAACAACGACAACTGAAGCAGCACGTACTTCGTACTTCGTACGAAGACCTGCGGGAAAGCTGGTCCAATGCGGGGCCGTTCAGTTCATCCAGCCAGGAAGCCAGCGGCACATTGGGATGGCCAGCCCCCTGGGTCCTGCTACGAAGTACACGGTACGAAGTACTTCGGTTGCACTTACTGCCGAATGATCACCCTCCCCCCTCCACCGCCCATGATCGGCATGAACACCCCGCCACCCGTGTTCCCCTGCGTGCCGCTCCGGATGCCGGCGAGGTAGCGCGTGTCCAGGTAGCTGGCGACGAGCGGAGGAAGCTTGCGGAGCTGGTCCGGGGTGAGCAGCGCCCTGATGCGTGGCGCGAGCGCGATGAGCCGGTCCACCGTGGCTTCCCGCGCGTGCTTGTAGCGATCGTAGGCGAGGTCCTGGTCGTAGTGGTTCGGCAGCGCGGCGAGATCCTTCGCCACGCCGGTCCAGATGGAGTCCACCGAGATCGTGTAGGCGCGGTTCATCGTCGCCAGCGAGTCGGCCTGCGGACCGGTAAGCTCCAGCGTGTCGCTCTGGCGGAGCAGCAGCGCCATCGGGTTCAGCACGCCCCCCGAGCCGTACATCGCCTTCAGCATCTGCTCGGTGAGCTTCACCCCCTCGCGCGTGCGCCCGCGATCGAGCTGCTGGGTGAGCGTCTGCCGCTCGCGCGAGGGGCCGACGTCCACGCGCAGCGCCATCGTGATCGTCACCGGCTGGCGGAAGGCATTGAAGCGCGGGTTGGTGCTGCCGAAGCGCGGGTTCACCTCGTACCGGAAGCGCTGGTTCTGCGCATCGAAGCCGCGCACGTAGAGCAGCGTCTGGTCGGGCGTGGTCGACTGCCCCCATCCGTGCAACCCGTTCTGGCCGTGCAGCAGGAGGTCGGCGGCGCCGAGCGGGTTGCTCACGTTGAACGACAGCGTGGCGCGCTGCGGCAGCCGGAACTTGAGCGGGTTGAGGGAGAGGCTCATGTTCGCGGTCGACGTCCAGGGACCGGTGCAGCTGTTGCGCTGCGCCACATGGCCCTCCTGGCTCGTGAGGCAGTTCCGCGCCGACTCCGAGCCGTTCGTGAGCAGCTGCTGCATCGCCGACTGCATGACCGGATCGTTGCCCAGCGCACTCGGGTTGAACACGTAGGCGCGATCGTTGGCGTAACCGTCGCCGTTCACGTCGCCGGCGATCATCGGCGTGAAGTGCACGCCGCTGGAGAAGCGGCCGAACCAGCTCACGCGCACGGCGTCGAAGAAGTTGTAGCCGAGGGTGTACGTGACCTGGTGGCGGGAGCTGAAGTCGGCGTTCGCCCACTGCACGTCGAACGGGTTGCCGGCGGCGCTGGTGAAGCCGCGGTACTGCTGGCGGTTGTCGGAGAAGACGTAGCTCGCGTTCCAGAAGAAGCCGCTGCTGAACCGCGTGGGCGAGAGGGAGAGCCGGAGCTGGCGCGACTGGCCGGTGAGGTCGGAGCGCTGTGCGCTCACGTGATTGAACTGCGTGCTCACGCGCGATGCGCCGCTGGCGATCGCCCCGGTCGCCGGGACGATGCTCGACTCCGAGACGTAGACCGGACGATCGCCTTCGTCGGGCAGGGAGAACTGCGCGACGGGGCTGAAGTTCAGGTCCACGAAGCTCCGCTGGTTCAGGTTGCGCGACCAGGTGACTTCGGCGGTGAGGCTGAAGCGATTGGAGAGGACCGGTCCGTTCCACTGCAGGTTGCCCCGCACGCTGCGCGGCGCATTGAAGTCGTTCGCGAACAGGGTGACGTTGGGCGCGCTGTTGGAGAACACGCTCCCCGTGGTGCCGTCGGCACAGGTGGACGGAATGGTCGACGGATCGAGGGCGTAGGCATCCCAGTCCGGGACCGGCGTGGCGGCACCGATGCACGCGAGCTGCTGCACCGCGCCGGCGAGGCCGGTGGTGTTGATCGCCGCGCTCAGCAGCGAGGCGGGCGAGAGGCTCTGGAACACCCCGACGCCACCGCGCACCACCGCGCGCGGCACGCGCGCCGCGCCCTCGAAGGCGCTGATCTCCGGCGCCTTGCCGTACGTCCAGGAGAAGCCGAGGCGCGGGCTGGCGTAGACGTCGTTCGGCGCCACGTCGTTGCGCACCCCGAAGAGCTGCTGCACCGCCTGGTTGTACGCCGGCGACGACGAGAAGTGGTTGGCGTCCACCCGCAGGCCGTACTGGATCTGCAGGTTGTCGGTGCGCTTCCAGGAGTCGCCGAGCGAGATCGCCGCCACGCTCTGGCTGCCACTCTGCGTGCGCGGCAGGAGCGAGCGGGTGAACGACGCCGGCTTGTTGGCCGCCACGTCGGCGAGGGAGTTGTAGTAGAAGGAGCCGAGCAGGTTGGTGGTCTGGTCCTGGTCGTACGCGTCCTGCCGCAGCTCGGTGGTGAGCTTCAGGCGGTGCTTGTTGCTGCGGCTGAACCAGGAGAGCTGGTTGGTCGCGGCGAGGCCCAGCGTGCTGCTGCGGGTGCTGAGCGACGGGCTGCCTCCGAACGCCAGCGTCCGCACGCCGTTCGTGCCGTCGGCGAAGGTGGAGTTGACGAGCACGCTCGCGCTCGGCAGGTCGACGTACGGCGAGCCGTAGCTCCGGTTCCCGTTCACGCCGACGGTGGTCTCGCTGAGCACCACGCTCTTCACGTACGCCGTGTGATTGAGCTGCAGCCCGCCATTGAGGCTGGTGCGGTCGCCACCGTGCGCCGGCACCTCGGTGGCGAGCTGCCCGGTGGGCGTCTGCCGGTTCCAGAAACCGTTGAAGGTGAGGCTGTACGTCTGCCCGCTGCTCGAGCTGGGCGGGGTGAGGTTGAGCGTGCCGAAGACGGACCCGTTGTCGCTCAGCCGGCTGCTCGGGATGCGGCCGTCGACCGTCGTCGGCACCCCCGCGGTGTTGAGCAGCTGGATCAGGTGCGCGACGGAGTCGATGGAGATGCCGCTCGCCTCGAGGCCGACGGGATCGGTGTTGATGAGCGTGTGCAGGTCGTTGCTCCGGCGGCCGAGCTGCCAGGCGACGTTGTAGAACGCCTTGTCGAAGACGATCGGTCCCGACAGCGCCCCGCCAAGGGAGAGGTTCGTGTACTGCTGGCCGAGGGCGCGCGCGGCAGGATCGGTCCACTGGAGGGGCGGCGCGTCGAAGTTGAGCGACGTGCTGCGCCGGATGTAGTTGGAGCCGGAACCGGTGCGGATGTTGAGCTGTGCGCCGCTGAATCCCCCTCGGCTCACGTCGTACGGCGTGGTGACGACGGAGGTGGAGATGCTGGCGTCGCGCGGGAGGTTGCTCGCGCCGAAGGGAGAGCCGTTGAGGGTGGTGCTGTTCTGGTCGGCCGAGAGGCCGAGCACGGAGAAGCCGGCGGGATCGCCGTCGGCCCCGGTGACGGCCGTGACGCCGGGCACGGTGGCCGCGAGGGCGTCGAGGTTCCCCTGGTCGGCGGCGGCCACGGCCGCGGCGTTCGCTGCCTGCTCGGTGCCGCTGATGTCGGGCGCCTTGTCGGCGTTGCGGTCCACCCGCTGGCGGTCGGCGGCGACCTTCACGGTGTCGAGGATCGCGGTGGCGCGCTGCAGCCGCGCATCGGCGACGAGGATCTCCTCGTCGGCTACCCGCTTGAGCTCGAATCGGCGCGGCTGGAAGCCGAGTGCGGCGAAGGTCATGAAGTAGTCGCCTTCGCCACCGGGGAAGGTGATGGTGAAGCGACCGTTGCGGTCGGTGCGGGCGGTGCGGTTCACGCCGCCGCTCACCGAGGTCGCAGTGACGTTGGCGTTCTGGATGGGAGCTTCGTCGGGGCCCGTGACTTGGCCACGGATGACGTCCACGCCCTGGGCGCGCGCACTGCCGGCGGCGACGAGGAGGGCGAAGGCTGCAAGCGCTGCGATGCGGCGGAACACTTTGGGATGCGTAGGAGAGGGCGTGCCGGCGAACGCCTTCGGCGTTCGCCGCGGTTGGACACCCGCAGGCACGAAAAGGTGCCCGGTGGCTGAGGTAGTACGCGGGGGAAAGCGAATACGTTAGGAAACGTGGAACGGCCGGCGTGAAACGCACTGCCAGCTAGTCAGGGCGCTGCCCGGCGGCTGCGCCGCCTTGGCTTGCTTTCGGGGCGTTCGCCTTCGGCTCACTGTCGGGGCGGCGCGCGGGGGCGCGCCTCTCGGGCAGGGCGTTCGTTGAGGCGTTTACTGGATGGGTGTGCCCTTCCCCGAAAGCGCGCGCAGCGCGCGCCCGGACAGCATAGGCGAG
Organism: Gemmatimonadaceae bacterium; assembly: GCA_036280075.1. GTDB lineage: Bacteria > Gemmatimonadota > Gemmatimonadetes > Gemmatimonadales > Gemmatimonadaceae > AG11. The sequence continues at coordinate 4,340 of DASURL010000204.1, forward strand.
CGCAGCGAGCCCGGCGCCCGGACAGGCCCGCGTTCCACGCGGGCCGCCCCGACTAGCTATGATGTCTCAGTGCTTCCACGAACGCCGGCGCGAGCTCCTTCACCTGCCACCGCCGCAGCTCGGGCACCTCGGCC
>DASURL010000205.1:0-3631 GCA_036280075.1 Gemmatimonadaceae bacterium
GCTCGCGGAGTCGGACAAGCAGGGGATGGGGACGACCGCGTCGGTCCTGATCATCGACCAGAAGCGGTACCTGATCGGCCAGGTCGGCGACTCGCGCGTCTACCTGCTGCGCGACGGCCGGCTCGGCCAGCTCACGAAGGACCACTCGTACGTGCAGGAGCAGGTGGATGCCGGCTTCCTGACGCCGGAGCAGGCGCGGTATCACCCGTACTCCAACGTGATCACGCGCTGTGTCGGAGCCAGCGACTCGGCGACGCGCTCGGGCGCGCCCTCGCCGTCGATCGAGGGGAGCGTCGCGAGCTCCTTGCTCACGATCCCGACCGCCATCTCGCTCGCGACCTCACCGGCGGCGTGCCCGCCCATGCCGTCGGCGACGATGAAGATGCCGCGAGTGGGACTCGCGTCCACGGTGAAATTGTCTTCGTTCCCGGACCGGATCATGCCGACATCCGTCCGTGCGGCGTGGAGTAGCTTCACGCTCGTCCCCCGAGCAGGAAGAAGGCCGCGGCCGCCAGAAGGAGCACGCTGGCAACCCAGACCCAGATGGATGCCCCGCCCTTCACCGGCTCCGGGGTCGGCTGCGCCGGCGCCGATGCCGGTACCGTACGGCGAAGCCGCTCCACCGAGGCGATGGCGCGAGTGCCCTTCCCCTCGGCGTCCAGCGACGCATCCGCGGGGGCGAACCGCATCTTCATTCCCCCGAACCGCACGTCGGGCGTGCCCTCCAGCCGCCGCTCGCCATCGATGCGCGTGCCGGCGACGTAGGTGCCGTTGGTCGAGTCCATGTCCACCACGTACCAGCCATCGTCCCGACGCTGCAGCTTGGCGTGCGTCTCGCTCACGCTGTCGTCGGCGAGACGCACGTCGTTGTGGGCGCCGCGACCCACGTGCGCGAGCGCGCTGCGGATGGCGAACCGGGTTCCCTTGGCCGGCCCCTCGTTCAGGATCTCGAGCGACGCGAGCTCCGGCCGCGGGTCTTCCATGCGGGTCATCGCCGGCGAGGTCGGCTGCGACTCCATTGCCGCACGTGCCGCATCAGCAGCCGCCGGCGCCGCGCGGACCGCAGCAGGCGCCGCCGGTGCAGCATCAGCATGAAAGCGGAATTCCTCCGTCCCGATGCGCAGCACGTCCGAGCGCCCGAGGCGGCGTGAGCCCTGTACGCGGTCACCATTCACGAACACGCCGTTGGCGCTCGTGTCCCGGACCTCGTAGCCCAGCTCACCCGGCGCGATCTCGGCGTGGCGGCGCGACACCTCGTTCTGCGCGATCACCACGTCGCAGGAGGCGTCGCGGCCCAGCAGCAGGCCGCTCTCCGGCACGAGGTATTCCTTCCCATCCACCAGCGAGACGAGGCGTCCCCCGGACGGCGCGGCGGGCCGCGGCGTCGGCGCGCGCTCGGCGCCGGGAAGCGATCCGAGCTCTCCGAGGCGGACGAACTGCGTGGCGCCGCCCACGGTGTCGTCGGCGTAGCGCAGCTCCAGGCCGCCGATCTCCACGCGATCGCCGTGCATCAGCGGTGTGGGTTCCGCGCCCAGCAGCACGCCGTTCACGCGCACCTGCGCGGCCGCGTTCGCGCGCCGGATGGTCACGGGGCCGCCGGATGGCCGGTCGATCTCCGCCTGCGCGCCATCGGACGCCTCACCCGGCAGGGCGATGTGCACACCGTCCCCGGAACCGATGCGAGTCGGTCCCGCGCCGAGCGGATAATGGCGATCGTTGAGCTGGAGGACGGGCATGGCGGGGCGAAGCGCGGTCGGACTTCGGCGCGGACGACGCGGACGGTATCGCGACGGGAGCGCCCGGGACCCGGTGTGGGCGGAAGCTATTGGACGCCCGGAAGGCTGGCAAGCGCGGCGGAGCCCGCTGCCGGCGTGCCGCGCTCTCCCGCCTGCAGGCGATAGAGCCGCTCGTACAGGCCCTGGCGCGCGCGAAGCTGTGCGTGCGTGCCGCGCTCGCGGACCTCGCCGTGGTGCAGCACCAGGATCTCGTCCGCCGAGGTGATGGTGCTCAGCCGGTGCGCGATGGCGATCGTCGTGCGGCCGCGCATCAGCTCCGCCAGCCCGCGCTGGATCTCCGCCTCCGCCTCGCTGTCCACTGCGCTCGTCGCCTCATCGAGCACGAGCACGGCGGGATCGGCGGCGAGGGCCCGCGCGAAGGAGAGCAGCTGTCGCTCCCCGACGCTCACCGTGCCGCCGCGCTCGCCGAGCACCTGGTCGAGTCCCAGGGGCAGCCGCCCCACCACGCGATCGGCGCCGACGCGCGCGGCCGAGGCCATCAGGGTGGCGTCGTCCACCTCCGCATCGAGGCGGATGTTGGTGCGAACGTCCGCCGCGAACAGGAAGATGTCCTGCTGCACGTAGCCGATGAGCCGGCGCCATTCGTCGAGCGGAAGGTCGCGGATGTCGATGCCGTTCGCCGTGATCCGTCCGCGCTGCGGCTCGTAGAAGCGCAGCAGCAGGTTGACGATCGTCGTCTTGCCCGCGCCCGTGTGGCCCACCAGCGCCACCGTCTCGCCGGGCCGCGCGACGAAGCTCACGCCGCGCACCACCCACGCCGGGGCGCCATCGTCCGCCTCGCCGTAATGGAACCACACGTCCTCGAAGGCGATCGTCACCCGCGCATCCTGCTCCAGGTGGCGCGTCGGCTCCGCCGGCAGGTCGGCCGGCTCGCGCTCGGTGTCGAGCAGGTGAAAGATCCGCTCCGACGCGGCCATCGCCTGCTGCAGGGTGTTGAACTTGTCGGCGAGGTCCTGCAACGGCTGGTAGAAGCGACGCAGGAGCTGGAGGAAGGCAGCCACCACGCCGACGCTCAGCGTGCCGATGCCCACCCGGTGCGCGCCGGCCACGAGCAGCACGGCGAGCGCCACCGACGTCAGGAACTCGATCGCGGGGAAGTAGAGCGCGTAGATGGTGATGGAGCGCAGGTTGGCGTCCAGGTGCGCCTTGTTGAGCCCTGCGAAGCGCGTCGTCTCCCCCGCCTCGCGACCGAACAGCTGCACCACCCGGATCCCGGTGATGCGCTCCTGCAGGAAGGCGTTGATGCGCGCCAGGCGCAGCCGGATCTCGCGATACGCCACGCGCACCTTCGTCTGGAACAGGTGCGACGTGAGGTACACGAGCGGGATCACCGCGAACGCCGCGAGGGCGAGGCGCCAGTCGGTGACGATCATCATGATCGCGATCGCCAGCAGGGTGAACACGTCGCCGAGCCCTGCCACCACCCCCGCCGTGAAGAGCTCGTTGAGCGACTCCACGTCGCTCGTCACGCGCGTCACGAGGCGGCCGACCGGTGTGCGGTCGTAGAAGGCGATCGAGAGCCGTTGCACGTGCTCGAACAGCTCCTGGCGCAGGTCGCGCATCACGCGCTGGCCGAGGAGCGCGGTGAGGAGCGTCTCGCCGTACGAGCAGCCGAAGGCGAGCACGAGCGAGCCGGCGAAGAGCAGCGCGGCATGCCAGGCCATCGCGACGTCGCGCGCCGGAAGCGCGACATCGATCACCCGCTCGGTGAGGATCGGCCCGACGAGCTGCAGGAGCCCCTCCATCATGAGGAGCACGAGCGCGCCGGCAACGAGGCTCTTGTACGGCCGCACGTAGTGGAAGAGCCGTCGCACGAGGCGCCGATCGTAGCGTCG
>DASURL010000206.1:0-3671 GCA_036280075.1 Gemmatimonadaceae bacterium
TCACGCCGTCCGCGGAGCCGAAGTACCACACGGCATCCACGTCGTCGTGCTCGGCGATCGTCTTCGCCAGCGAGTCCTTCGGGCCGGTGACGATGTTGATCACGCCGGCCGGGACGTCGGACGTCTCCAGCACCTGGTAGAAATCCGTCGCCGCGAGCGCCGCCGACTCGCTCGGCACGGCGACCACCGTGTTGCCCACGCAGATCGCCGGCGCGACGAGAGAGATGAAGCCGAGCAGCGGCTGCTCGTCCGGGCACACGATGCCCACGACGCCGATCGGCTCGTTCATCGCCAGCGCCACGCCGCGCAGCGGCACCTGGTGCACCTGGCCGTCGTACTTGTCGGCCCACGCGCCATACGTGAACAGCCGCTCGACGCAGGCATCCACCTCGGCTTCGCCATCGCCACCGGTGAGCGCGTTGATGCGACGCGCGAACTCGTCGCGCCGCGCGGCGAGGTTCTCGGCGATGTAGTAGAGGATCTGCGCACGGGCGTGGCCCGTGGACTTCGACCAGCCGCCGAGCGCCGCATGGGCCGCCTCCACGGCATTGCGGACGTCCTTGCGGTTCCCTTCACCCACCTCGCCGAGCAGCCGGCCGTCGTGGGACGTGATGCGCATCGAGTAGCCGGAATCCGGGCGCGCCTGCTTGCCGCCGATGTAGAGCTTGGCCGTTCTATCGAGTATTGGACCGCGGTCCATGTCATCCAGTTCCGCAGCCCGCCGTGAGGACTTCGCGGACTTGCCGGTTTGACTGGAGGACCGGATGACCGATTGACCGGAACGGCGTTTCCCGTTTTCGGTCCTCCGGTCCTTCGGTCCTCCGTTTTTCCGGTCCTCCGGTCCATCGGTCCACCGGTCCTTCTTCAGGTACTCGTACATCCCCTCCCGTCCGCCCTCGCGACCGAAGCCCGACTCGCGATAGCCGCCGAACCCCGCGGCGGCGTCGAACAGGTTGGTGCTGTTGATCCACACCACGCCCGCCTTGATCTTCGGCGCCACGTCGAGCGCGAGGTTGATGCTCTCGCTCCACACGCTCGCCGCGAGCCCGTACGGCGTGTTGTTCGCCAGGGCCACCGCCTCGCTCGGCGTGCGGAAGGTCATGGCGACGAGCACGGGGCCGAAGATCTCGACCTGCGCGATCGTGCTCGACGGCGCGACGTTGGTGAACAGCGTCGGCGGATAGAAGCAGCCCTCCGTGGGACATGCCCACGTGGGCTGCCAGAAGTCGGCGCCTTCGGTCCTGCCCTGCTCCACGAGGGAGCGGATGCGCTCGAGCTGCACGGGCGCGACGATGGCGCCCATGTCCACCGCCTTGTCGAGCGGACTGCCGAGCCGCAGCGTCTCCATGCGCGCGCGCAGCTTGTCGTACAGGCGGTCGGCGATCCCTTCCTGGACGAGCAGCCGCGAGCCGGCGCAGCAGACCTGGCCCTGGTTGAACCAGATCGCGTCGACGACTCCTTCCACGACCGAGTCGAGATCGGCGTCGTCGAAGACGATGAACGGTGACTTTCCGCCCAGCTCGAGCGAGAGCTTCTTGCCGGAGCCCGCCGTCGCCTTGCGGATGATGCGGCCGACTTCCGTGCTCCCGGTGAAGGCGATCTTGTCGATGTCGTCGTGCGCCACGATGGCGGCGCCCGTGTCACCGTCGCCGGTGATCACGTTGAGCACGCCCGCCGGCAGCCCCGCCTGTGCCGCGAGCTCGGCGAAGCACAGCGCGGTGAGCGGCGTGAACTCGGCGGGCTTGATGACGATCGTGCATCCCGCGGCGAGCGCCGGCGCCACCTTCCACGCCAGCATCAGCAGCGGGAAGTTCCACGGGATGATCTGCCCGACGACACCGGCGCCGTGATAGCCGGGGAACTCCGTGTCGAGGAGCTGCGCCCAGCCGGCGTGATGATAGAAGTGCCGGGCGACGAGCGGGATGTCGAGATCGCGCGTCTCGCGGATCGACTTCCCGTTGTCCATGCTCTCGAGCACGGCGAGCAGGCGCGAGTTGCGCTGCACGATGCGCGCGAGCGCGTACAGGTGGCGCGCGCGCCCATGTCCGCCGAGGGCCTGCCACGCGGGGAGGGCCTGGCGCGCGGCCTTGACCGCTGCGTCGACGTCCTTCTTCGACCACTCCGAGACGTCGGCGATGCGCTTGCCGGTCGCCGGGTTCATCACCTCGAACGTCGCCGACGGCCTGGTGAAGCGGCCATTGATGAAGTGACCGAAGCGGCCGTCGTGCCGGTCGAGCCACTCCTGTGCCGGCTTCGCCGACTCGGGCGCGGGCCCGTATTCCATGGTCCCGAAGATCTCGCGCACTGATGTCATGGTCACACCATGGGATGACGGTGCGCCGCGGAGTAGCGCCCGGTGACGAAATGCTCGAGCTGCCGCTCGATGTCGGTGAGGAGCCCGCTGGCGCCGAAGCGGAAGAGGTCCGGCTTCAGCCAGCGGTTCCCCAGCTCGTCCTTCATGAGATAGAGGTACTCGAGCGCGTTCTTCGCGCTGCGGATCCCGCCGGCGGGCTTGTAGCCCACGGCATAGCCGGTGCGCTGGAAATACTCGCGGATCATGCGCACCATCACCAGCGAGAAGGGCAGCGTCGCGTTCACGCCTTCCTTGCCCGTGCTCGTCTTGATGAAGTCGGCGCCGGCCATCATCGCCACCATGCTCGCCCGCGCCACGTTGCCGAGCGTCGCCAGCTCGCCGGTGGCGAGGATGGCCTTCATGTGCGCATCGCCGCAGGTCTCGCGGAACAGCTTCACTTCATCGTAGAGCGCCTGCCAGTTGCCGGTGAGCACGTGGCCGCGGGTGATGACGATGTCGATCTCCCTCGCCCCCGCGGCGACGGACGCGCGGATCTCGCGCACCCGCTCCTCGAGCGGCGACAGGCCGGCGGGAAAGCCGGTGCTCACCGCGGCCACGGGAATCCCTGTTCCCTTCAGCGCTTCCACCGCCACCGGCACGAGCTGGTGGTAGACGCACACGGCGCCGGTGGTGAGGTGCAGGTCGTCCACGCCGAGCGCACGCGCGAGGTCGTCGCGCAGCGGGTGCGCCGCCTTGGCGCACAGCCGCTTCACGTTGCCCGCCGTGTCGTCGCCGGCGAGGGTGGTGAGGTCGATGAGCGAGATGGCGCGCAGCAGCCACGCCGCCTGCCACTCCTTCTTCACCGTCCGCCGCGTCGGGATCGTGGCGGCGCGCCGCTCCACGGCGGAGCGGTTGACGCGCAGCGCGCGCACGATGTCGAGATCCAGCGGCATGCCTGGATTGCGCTCGACGTGCTCGTCGGTGAGCCGAGGCCTGGCTGGTGCCTCCGGCGGGCTCGACGGCTGATCGGCGCGCGCGAGCCGGAGCGCGGGTTCGGTCTGTGACGGCATGGGACTGCACAGTTTGAGAGAGGGGGAAATATAGGCGAACTGACAGCTGGTCGGGGCGGGCGGCGTGGAACGCACTGACCGCTAGTCCGGGCGCTGCCCGGCGGCTGCGCCGCCTTGGCTTGCTTTCGGGGTGCTCGCCTGCGGCTCGCTCTCGGGGCGGCGCGCAGGGGCGCCGCCTTTCTGCGACGGCGTTTCGGTGGGGCGTTTCGCCGGATTGGTGGAGCGTTAGCCGGAAGAGTGTGCCCTTCCCCGTAAGGCGGCGCGAAGCGCCGCCGCCCCGAGAGCACAGGCGAGCGCAGCGAGCCCGG
>DASURL010000207.1:0-31140 GCA_036280075.1 Gemmatimonadaceae bacterium
GCGCCATGGCGTTGATGAAGATCCCGACGGCGAGCCAGCGCAGGACGGGCGCGCTCGCCGCCGCGAATGCCGCGCCCACCCACAGCGTCAGCCCTTCGCGCGCGAACAGCACGAGCACGAGGGCGAGGGGGAACATGAAGAGCAGCAACCCGCGCAGCGAGCGCCCGAAGAGCGCGGCGGTTCGTTCCCGGTCGCTGACGAAGCTCGAGGCGAACGCCGGGAAGAACACGCCCATGAGCGATTGCGGGAAGAGCGACAGCTTCGAGACCAGCTCGTACGGCGTGACGTAGTGCGCCACCGCGGCCATGGGCAGGATCGCCCCGACGAAGAATCGATCCAGGTAGTTCATCAGCGGGCTGATGACGTTCGTCGTCGTCATCCAGCCACCGATGCGCAGCAGGGGCAGCACGGCGGAGGCGCGCAAGGCCAGGCGTTCGCGCAGGAAAGGGTAGCGCCGCAGGCACACGATCAGGTGCGCCAGGAAGGTGAGCGCGCGGCCGACGACCAGCAGCGCGACGATCGGCGGCAGCGCGTGCGAGAACGGGAGCACCAGCAGCGGGCCGACGAAGGAGAACACGCCGAGCGGCACCCGGAGCGCCACCGAGGCGCCGAAGTGCTGGTGCGCCTCCAGCAGCCCGCGAAAGCCGGCCGTGGTGACGATGAGCGGCATCGAGAGCGCGAGCAGGTACAGCGTCTTCCGGCTCTCGTCCACGAGCTCCGCGGGGACGTTGAGTCCGTGTCCGACAACCCACCTCGCCAGCGCCGCGAGCACCACGCCGCCGACGACGCCGAGCACGAACATGAGCGCCATCGACGTCCAGACGACCTCCGGGAGGTCGGTGCCATCCTCCTCGCGGCCGAGCCGCAGCGCCACCGCGTGCGTGAGCGCCCTGCTCAGCCCGAGATCGAACAGGCTGAAGTAGCCGATCACCGCCCAGGCGAGCGTCAGGACGCCGAAGCGGTCCGCCCCGAGGCTCCGAATGAGGATCGGGATCGCGACGAACGCGGCAACCATCGGCACGAGCTGCGCGCCGGTGTTCAGCAGCGTGTTGCGCGCGAGGAGCCGCGAGCTGGTCATGGGCTGGCGAGCGTCAGCGAGTCGCTGCCGACCGACGGCACCGGAACGCGGAGGACGGGTGGGTAGCTGTTACGTCCGCGGTAATCGTGGCTGGGCCCGAGATGGACGTTCCTGATGTGCATGACTCCGCCCGTGGGCGCGGTCACCGTGATCTCGCCGATCAGCGGCGCGCCCTCGGTCACGACCACCGCGTTCGACCCGCCGGAGGGGAAGAGCTGCACATGGCCGAGCTCGTCGGTGATCGCAGTCCAGACGTCGCCGTGAACGCCGGCGCCGGACCAGGGGATGCCGCCGAGGCGGCGGAACTCCACCGTCGCGCCAACGAGTCGCTGGTCGGCGGTACCGGCCACGTAGAACTCGCCGTACGCCGCGAAGTAGAGCGCCGAGGTCCAGCGCTCGTTGAGGTTGCCATCGCCACGGTGGTCCTTCGTCTGCAGCGCCACGTCGTGCAGGCGGTACGAGGGCAGTCCTGGCGGCGAGACCTTCACGTCGGCGACGAGCGTGCCCCACCCCTGTGGATCCAGCTCGAGGTGCCAGAGCCCCTGCTCGTCAGACGTGACCGAGGTGGAATCCGTGGCGAGCGCGATGCCGCCGGTGCGCACGACATCGATGCGAACGTGCGGCAGCGGGAAGCCCCGGTCCAGGTCGACTGTCTGGCCGTCCATCGCGAGGTACGGTCCCGGCGCACAGCTCAGGACACCGCTGCAGGGATCGCAGGCGGCCAGCGACGCGGCAAGCGCCGCTGCGGTGCCAAGCGCCAGGAGCAGCGTGCGGGAGGGCGCGCGCTCAGGCATGGTCGCCGGTCTCTCGCGGCGCGCGCAGCTCCGCCGTGATGCCCCAGCGCAGCGAGGGGGGCAGCGTGGCGTACACCAGGTTCTTCAGGGTGCCGAACAGGGGCCGTGGATGGTCGCCGCTCTCCCCATGGCGCGAGTAGCGCATGTCGAAGTAGAAGTGGGTTCGCATCTGCTCCACGGAGAATCCCGCTCCTTCGGCGAGGCGTCGAAGCTCGGCGCGCGTGTACTCCCGGAAGTGTCCCGGGTTCGTGTTGTCCAGCCGGATCATGTCGTACGGGTTCCGGCCGAGCAGGAGCTTCACGCGCCTGGACAGGTCGGCCGCGTTCGGCGTCTGGATGAGCAGCAGCCCGCCGGGTGCAACGAGCGTGCGAAGGAAGCCGAGCACGAGCTGTGGCGCCGTGTAGAGATGCTCGATCACCTCGGCCATCACGATGGCGTCGTAGCGCGGCAGGTCGGTGCGCCAGTCCTCGCGTCGCTGGCTGCGGTTCAGGTCGTAGTTGAAGTGCCGGCCCTCCGGGGTCGGCGCGTCAGGACCGAACCCGAGGGAATCCACGGTGCACCCGAAGCGCTCGTGGATCAGCTCCGTGAGGCGCGAGCGACCGATGTCGAGCAGCCGTGAGCCGGCGTGCACCCCGTGACGGCCGAGCGTCTCGAGCACGTGCGCGTACCGCGGCGCATGGAACGCGGTATATCCACGATCCGTTCCACGAATGGAACGGACGGAGAACCTTGAGTCGAAGCCGGAAGCCATGAGGTCAGGTTAGCGTGCCGCGCCGAGAACCCGCTGCACCGCATCGGGGGCGGCAGCGTCGAGTATCACGCTCGTCGCGCCGAGCGGTCCCCAGTGGTGCGGGTCGCTCGGACTCGTCCACAATGTAGTGGCCGGAGTGCCCACGGCGCCCGCCACGTGGGCCGCCACGGTGTCCACCGAGACCACCCGTTGCGCCAGGCGAATGACCTGGACCAGCGACGCCCAGTCGAGACGGTCGCACAGGTCGACGCAGCGCGGAAGGCCGGCCATCACGGAACGAATCACGTCGTGCTCGCGCGGACCCTGTCCCGTGAAGACCAGCGTGACGCCGGTGGCCGAGAGACCCTCGGCCACGCGGCGCCAATGCTCGGCAGGCCACTCCTTCACCGGTGCGCCAGCGCCGGGATGCAGGACGATGAATTTCCCTCGCGGGACCCCCGCGTCGGCGAGCAACCGGTGCACGCGGGCGGCGACGTCGGCCGGCGCCGGCGGGAGACTCGCCGTGACGGCGCGCGCGCGCATCGTCGGGACGAGCGTGCGTAGCAGCAGGGCCTGGCGCTCCGCCACGTGCCGATCGTCGTCCGGCCACCGCACCGGGTGCGTATATAGCGGCGTGAAGCCGGCCGCGTCGAATCCGACCCGCACCGGGATGCCCGCACGCCACAACAGGAGCGCCGCATTCGGGAAGTGGTCGTAGAGGTCGACGGCCGCGTCGTACCCGACGGCGCGCATTTCGGCGAGGGCACGACGCCGCGAGATTCGATAGGCCCACCATCGCCGCGGCAGGGAGCGTGCTCCGCGGTCCAGGAACCAGTGGTCCACCTGGTGGCGGTGGCGGATCCGCGGGTCGCCGTCGAGCACGGCAGAGGACCACCGTGGAACCAGCACGCCGATCTCCGCGTCCGGAAGCGCCTCGGAGAGGAGGCCGATTGCCGCCGTCGCGATGACGGCGTCGCCGAGATGACCTCCGATGGCGAGCAGCACGCGACGCGGCGTGGTCGGCGCCGAACGCCGACGCAGGCGCAGGGGCGCGAGGGCGAGGTCGCTCGCGAGCATGGCGGCGCGCAGGAGCGGATTCCGCGCGAGGTATCGCCCGCGCAGTGGCGAGCGGCGAACGCCTGTCGCCCCGGTCGCAAGGAGCGACCGTTCCGTCATGGCGTCTCGGTGGAAACCCGCGGTTCGCCGAGCGCCCGGGGCGGCGGCGCTTCGGATGGCACCTGCGACGGCGGCGCGCCGGTATCGCCGAACGCCACGTCGAGAAAGGCCCGCGCAACGGCGGCGGCACGCTTCCACTGGCCGCGTACGATGCGTGGCGCCAGGTAGCGGTAGAGCGAGTACGGCACGGTGAACGGCATGTGCCACGGATGATGCTTCCGCATCACGAGCAGGTTGCCCACCATGTTGTGGTAGTCGTGCAGCGGGCTGCCCGGCACCGAGCTGGCGCCTCCCTTGTGCCAGATCTCGGCATCGGCTGCGAGCGCGAGGCGGTAGCCGGCTTCGCGGATGCAGAAGCACCAGTCCGCGTCCTCGCTGTACATGAAGAAGCGCTCGTCCAGCAACCCGACCTGCTCGACCGCCGACATGCGCACGAGCATGCAGCCGCCACTGACGTAGTCGAGATCGGCCGGCTCCGGTCGAGGCGCGCTCGCCGCCTGCCCCCTGCCGAGCAGGGTGATCCGGCCCCGCCACGGGGCAAATCTGGCCCCGCCGAGATACTGGACAACGTCGGGCTCGTCGAACTCGAGCACCGTGGCGCCCACGACGCCGATGGCGGCGTCGGAGTCGGCTCGGCGGACCATGTGCGTGAGCGAGTCCGGCGCGACGACCGTGTCGTTGTTGAGGAGCCAGACATATCGGGCCTCGCCGCGGGCGAGGATGCGTCGAAGACCCACGTTGTTGCCGCCGGCGAAACCCAGGTTCCCGCCGGTGCGCACGATCACCAGGTCCGCATCGTCGGCAGCGTCACCGGCTTCTGCCGCGGCGCGGTCCAGGATGCGAAAACGGACGGGTGCGCGCGACACGACCGCATCCTGACCGAGCGAGCGCGCGAAGGTCCGATCGACCTTCAGCTCCCCGCGCGCCCAGGCTTCGATGCGCTCGACCGAGCCGTTCGTGGACGCGTTGTCGCAGACGGTCACGCCGAAATCGGGATAGTCGAGCGCGAACACGCTCTCGAGACACTCGATCGTGTCCCGCCAGCCGTTCCAGTTCAGGAGGAGTACTTCGACGCGAGGAAGTGCAGCCATGACGGAATTCTAAGGGGTGTACTGGCGGGGGTCAGTCGGCCAGCGCCTGCCTGAGGCCGTCGGTCGTGGCGCGAGCGGCAGCATCCCAGTCGAACTGGCGAGCCCACGCGCGCCGATCGTCGACGGTAGCGGACGAATCGGGACCGCGACGGGCGAGGCGCAGGAGTGCATCCGCGATGCTCGACACGTCGAGGGGATCGAAGTACTCCGCCATCGGCCCGCAGACTTCCTGCAGTGCGGCGATCCTGGACACGGCCACCGCACGACCGGCGGCGAGGGCCTCGAGAGGCGGAAGGCCGAACCCCTCGTGGATGGAGGGAAGCACGAGCGCATCGCAGCCCCGAACGAGCTCCTCGAGCCCGCTCCTCGAGAGGTGGCCCGCGTAGCTCACGCCATCGACGCTGGCCATGCGGTGGAGGACGCGTCGGTCCACGGTCCGCAGCCCATCGGAGGGGCCGGCAATGACAAGACGGTGCGACAGCTCGCCGGCCACCGCGGCGTACGCATCGAGCAGACGGTCCAGGTTCTTGTGCGGCTTGATGCTCCCCACATAGAGGAAGTACGGCGAGCCCTCGACCGGCGCCGGGTCAGCGGTGCACAGCCAGCGGGGGGACACGCCGTTCCTGGTCACCGTGACGCGCCGCGGCGTTCCGACCTGGCGCTCCACCTCTGCCGCGGTCCAGTCCGAGACACAGAACACGACCGTCGCCCGCCGACGCACGGCGGCGAACATCTCGCGCGCGTAGAGGCGCTTCGCCAACGAGCCCTGCGGCAGCGTCAGGTGACCGACGTCGTGAATGGTGACGGCGAGCGGGCCGCGCCAGGCGAGCGGAATGTTGTAGTGCGGTGCCCAGAACAGCGCGGTATCGGAGGGAATGGCCGCCCGAAAGGCGAGCTGCTCCCGGATCGAGTAGATGCGGGGGGTGAACGAGCGCAGCTCGATGCGCGTCGACGCCGGCACGAGCGAGCGAAGCGCGGCGGTGTCGCCGAGCAGGGTGAAGCGGACCGACGGGAGCGCCGCAATCACGCGCGGCAGCATCTCCTCGATGTAGGTGCCGATGCCACCGGAGCCGACGAGCCGGCCATCGAAGGTGACACGCGGCGCGACATCTCCCGGAGCTGCCACGCCTACGCCGCGTGTCGGCATGCGACGAGCCGCGCGCGAGTTCGCACCTCCTCGGGGCGCACCGCCGTCGTGGCGATGACGAACACCATCGCCCACAGCACCCACAGCAGCTCCATGACGAAGGTCGTCAGCAGGCTGTTGACGAAGAGGCTGTTCACGCAGATCGCGGCGGTGGCGGCCGCCGTTCCCGTCGCCAGTGCGCGCCAGGCGGCGGGCAGGCTGCGGTCGCGCCAGACCCGACGGCAATGGCGCACGACCAGGAAGAGCATGAAGCCGTAGAGCGTCAGCCCCACGATGCCGGTCATGACCGCGATGAACAGCAGGCCGCCGTCGAGCGAATACGTGGTGGTTCCGAGGCGCACGCCGCCGTAGCGCTCGGACACGTAGCCGTAGGTGTTGAATCCGATGCCGATGATGGGATTGTCCGCCCAGACCTGCAGTCCGCGCAGCCAGTTCACGATCCGGCCGAGCGCCGAGCTGTCATCGAGCCGCAGCTTGTTGAACTGGGCGGCGAAGGACAGGATGCGCGGCAGGGCGGCCAGGCCGAGCACGCCGATGACGGCGACGAGCTTCATCATGCGACGGGACATCCCGAGGACGAGCAGGATGCACACGCCGCCGACCATCAACGACAGGATGGCGCTGCGCGAGAGCGTGGCGATGATCGCCGCGAAGAGGAGGACAGGCTTCCAGAGCGGGATGCGCTCTCCGCTGGCCAGCTGTGCGATCTGGACGAGCAGGATGATGACGAGCATCGCGCCGGCGATGTTCGGGTCGAGCACGGTGGACACCAGGCGGTGGCCCTGCTCGTCCCAGTCGCGCCAGACCACGGAGTCCGGATAGACCAGCTGCGCGAAGTGGGGCAGGAAGATGGCCTGGACGATTCCGAACGCCGCGAGGGCGAGAATCGTGGCCTCCATGGTGCGCCAGACGGACATCACGTCGTCGCTGCGCACCACGTTGATGACGGCCAGGTAGAGCGCGAAGTACACCATCCAGCGCGCGAGGTACGCCAGGCTCACGACGAGCTGCGTCGTGGTCAGGCCGAAGCGCGGAACCGCCATCACGGCGGACACGGCGCCGACGGTGCAGAAGAGCAGCGCGACGCCGCCGACGGCGTCCACGCGGAACGACCGGGCATGCAGCGCGGCGAGGAAGACGACGCCAAGCACCGCCATCACGCAGATGTCGTTGACGAGCAGCGGTGCCTCGGTGCTCCCCGTGGAGAGCATCGGGATCCGGCCGAGCTGCGCCACGATCAGCAGGGCGAGCGCCGCGCGAAGGACGACCACCGGCCGGAATCGAATGCCGACCGGAGCCGACGAACCGGGGGCGACGATGCGGAGAGCCGCGTGTCCCACGACGCCGCGCTCCCTAACCCGCAACCAGCTCGTGCCGTTCGCTGTCGCTCAGCACCACTCCCGCACACGGAACGTCGAGGCGGCGCAGGGTCTCGACCGCGCTCGTGAGCTCGCGGCGGCCGACTCGGCGAGGCGGCGCCACCAGCAGGACGGGACGAGCGTCGCTGAGCGCAGCCGCGGTCGCGGTGGACTCGAGTCCCGGCAGCCGCACGACGACGAGCGAGTGCTCCTGCTCGAGTCGCGAGATGAGGCCGCCGACGCTGGCGCCGGCAGGAGCCGTGACCGCCGGCCCGGACAGGTCGAGGATCGTGGCGCTCTCCCCACGCGCGAGCGCCGTGTCGGCAAGACGCTCGGCCACCGCGAGCGTCGCGACGCCCGGCTCGACGGGAATCAGCAGCACCGTGCGGATGGCCGAACGCCCCGACATCAGCAACGGCGTCCGCGGATCGAAGCGGAGTGCCGGCACGCCGGCTGCGCGCTCGATGGCGTACGGCCCCTCGAGGTATCGACCGTGCGAGCCCGTGACGAGGGCGAGGAGCAAGCCGATCACCAGCCCCGCACCCAGGCCGGCGGCCGTGGTGATGACGGGGTTGGGGAAGGCAACGCGCTTCGGCACGGTCGCCACATCCAGCGCGCGGATGTCCCCGCCCTCCGCGATCGCGCTCAGGCGCGCCTCCACCAGCTGCGTCTGCAGCGCCGCGTACGTCAGGCCGAGCCGCTTCACCTCTCGCACCAGGCGCCCGCTCGTCTGCGCCTCACCCGGGAATTGCTCGAGCTGCGCCGCCATCGTGCCGAGCTGCCCCTCGATCTCGGTCCGCTGGCGCTGCAGCGCGCCGGAGTACGCCTTGCCGAGCGGTACGAGCTGCGACTCGAGGTCGGAGATGCTCTTGTCGAGCGCCACGACGTCCCGGTCGGTTTCCAGGCGGGTCTCGAGGAGCTTCGTCCGCTGGGTCTCGAGCTCGGAGATCCGGCTCAGCAGGTCGTTGATTCCGGCACTCTTCAGGAACGCCGGAAAGGCCGCCAGCTGCCGCTTGGTCATGTGCCCGGCGGCGACCTGGGTGAGCATCTGGTCGAGTGCGCCCTGCTCCACCTCCACTTCGCCGAGGCTCTTGCGCAGGTCGGCCGCCTGCTCGAGCTCGAGCTTGCCCATCACTTCGGGGTCGAGCAGGCCACTGCGCTCCTGGAATTGCCGCAGTGCCTGCTCCGCCGTCGCGAGCTGAAGTGCCGTGGTATCCAGCTGCGCCGACAGGAACTCCACGCGGTGTGCGTTCACGCCCCGATCCGACGTCTTCTTGCGCGCCAGGTAGGTGGACATCGCGACGTTCGGCACCGCCGCCGCCGTGATCGAGTCGGGCGCGCGGTAGCTGACCGCGAGCACCTCACCGCCGGCCTTCTTCACGTTCAGGCTCTTGCCGACCCTGGCAACGGCATCCTGGCGATCCACCAGCCGGAGGCTGAAGGAGGCCGGCAGCGAATCCCGGAGGGCGATCGTGCCCGCGGGCGTCGCGAGCGCTCCGCCGGCGGTGGCCGTCGCGTTCACGCCATCGCCGGTCACCTTGTACTGTCCCGCGGCGGTACGCTCGAAGTCGAGGTCGACCGGCTCGAACGATCCCGGCAGCCGCACGTCGCGCACGAACTTCGTGGCCGGCAGGCCGGATGGCTCACGGGGCTGCACCTGCAGCTTCAGCGAATCCACCACCTCGCCGAGCACCGACTTGCTCTGGAGGATCTGGATCTCCGTCTCGAGCTGCGCGCCACCGCCCCCGAACAGCGCGCCCGCTCCCGCCGCCAGTCCTCCCATCGCGTCACCACCGATGCGCGACAGCAGCGAGCTGCTGGGGTCCGCCGATCGCACGATGGCGCTCGCCTTCCCCTCGAACCGGCGAGGGCCGAAGAGGATGACCAGCACTGCGAGCACGAGGCACGCCCCGATGCTGCCGAGCACGACACGCCATCCTCGGCGCACCGAGCGGGCGACGTCGGCGAGGTCGATGGTATCCGGGGTCGCCGTGCTCACTTGTGCAGCACCGTGTAGAGGAAGGAGCTGATCAGCACGCCGGTGCTCGCGATGGAGAACATGTTCCGGTACAGCCACGAGCGCTTGGGGACGAAGATCTGGTCGCCCGAGCGCAGGTCGGAGGCGCGGGACACGTCGTCACGCCAGTTGGGAACGGGGATGCTCTCCCCGTTGCGGATGATCGCCACCTTGTCGGGATTGCCGTTCTCGGTGATGCCACCAGCCTGCGCGATCACGTCGCGCAGCGTGGAGGTGACGTCCACGTAGTACACGTTGGGCCGACCGACGTCGCCGTTCACCACGACGCGGCGCAGGACGGTGACGGAGACGTCGGGGTTGCGCAGGAAGGTGGCGTAGCGCGCACGAAGGGTGTCCTGCAGCGCGCCCACCGCGATGGATGCGACGTGGATCGAGCCGATGCGCGCCAGGACGATGTTGCCCTGGCTGTTGACCAGCACTTCGTCGCTCAGCGACGGCTCGAGGTAGACCTTCACCCCGACGCGATCACCGGGCTCGATGCGCCCCTCGGCCGCGCGCTGCGCGGCCGCCGTGGAGTCCTGCGCGCGTGCGGTGAACGCCACCGGCGTAGCCAGCAGCGCGAGCACGGCCGCGAGTGCGAACGAACGTCCCTTCCCTGCGATCATCTTCCTCTCACGGTCATGTCACGCGGCCCGCCAGCGTGAGCTCGAGCTCCGTCTCCCAATCCGGGAGCGTGATGCCGAGCTCGCGCGCCGCGCGGCCACAGTCGAGCACTCCATTCAGCGGCCGGCGCGCCGCCGTGACGAACTCGGCCGACGATACCGGCACCACCCGTTGCACTTTCTGATCCTCTCGCTGCGGATCGAGCGTCAGGATGCGCTCGGCGAATCCGCACCACGAGGTCGAGCCCGCACACGTCAGGTGGTAGATGCCGCTCCGCAGCTCGTGCGTCCCGTCCAGCAGCCCTCCGACGATTCCGACGGTCGCATCGGCTACGCTCGAGGCCGGCGTCGGCGCGACGAGCTGATCCTCGACCACCCGAAGTTCCTCACGCTCGCGGCTCAAATCAAGGATGCGACGGACGAAGCTCCGGCCGGCAGGAGCGTACACCGCAGCCAGCCGAAGGATCAGGTGGGCGGGGTTGGCGGTCACGGCCGCCTCGCCGAGGAGCTTCGACAGCCCGTAGACGCCGAGCGGTGCCGTGACGTCGTCCTCGCGATAGGGACGGTCGAGCGTCCCGTCGAAGACGTAATTGGTGGAGTACTGGATGATCGGCGCCCCGACCGCCGCGCTCTCCTCCGCCAGCACGCGCGGGGATTCGGCGTTCACGAGCAGGCAGGTCGCTTCGTCGCTCTCGGCGGCATCCACGGCGGTGTAGGCGGCCGCATTGACGACGAGCCAGGGGCGCAGCTCGCGCACGATCGGGCGCAGGCTGTCGGGGCGGCTGAGGTCAGCGGCACGACGGTCGAGGGCGACCACTGGCCCCATCGTCTCCAGACGCGGCGCCAACGCGCGGCCCACCTGGCCGCCGGCGCCGAGCAGGAGGATCGGTCGGGTCGGCGCAGACCGTGAGCTCATGTCGTCGCGCGATACTGAGGCAGCTCGTCCGGGCGAAACTCCGACAGGCGCCGCCCCTCCGCGTCCTTCGCCGACAGGATCGGGGTGGAGACTGGCCACCGAATGCCGATGTCGGGGTCGTTCCAGGCGATGGTACGGTCGCCGCCGGGATGATACGGCTGCGAGACCTTGTAATGCACCAGCGCCTCGTCGGACAGCACGGCGAAGCCGTGCGCGAAACCTTCGGGGATCCAGAGCTGGCGCGCGTTCTCGAAGGAAAGGTTCACGGCGACGAACTTCCCGAAGTGCGGCGAGCCAGCGCGGACGTCCACCGCCACGTCCATGATCTCGCCCCGAAGCACGGTGACCAGCTTGCCCTGCGCCCTGGGATGCTGATAGTGCAGCCCGCGCAGCACGCCGCGCTGCGACGTGGAGACGTTGTCCTGCACCCACTCGTCGGGCAGTCCTGCCTTCGCGTATCGCTCGCGCTGCCATCCCTCCCGGAAAGAGCCGCGCGCGTCGGCATGAACCACCGGCGTGATGAGCACCACGCCGGGGAGCGCTGTCGTTTCGACCTTCACTTGTGCTGGGGTTCCCGTTCGAGGAGTCCGAGCAGGTACTCTCCATACCCGCTCTTGAGGAGGCCGTTGGCGAGCGACGCGAGCCGCGTGCGGTCGATGTACCCCATCCGCCACGCGATTTCCTCCGGGCAGGCGATCTTGAGACCCTGCCGGCGCTCGATGGTCTGCACGAACGACGACGCTTCGTGCAGCGAGTCGAAGGTGCCGGTATCCAGCCACGCCGCGCCGCGGCCGAGCATCTCGAGCCGCAGTCGCCCGCGTCGCAGGTATTCGACGTTCACGTCGGTGATCTCCAGCTCCCCACGCGCCGACGGCGTGAGCCGCGACGCGATGTCCACGACGTCGTTGTCGTAGAAATAGAGTCCCGTCACCGCGTAGTTCGAGCGAGGCGCGCGAGGTTTCTCCTCGATGCCGATCACGCGGTTCTGGGCGTCCACTTCCACCACGCCGTAGCGCTCGGGATTGGTGACGTAGTAGCCGAGGATCGTCGCCCCGCTGTTGCCGCGGGCAATGTGACGGAGGTCGCTCCCGAGACCGAGTCCGTAGAAGATGTTGTCGCCGAGGATGAGCGCGACGGAGTCGTCGCCGATGAAGTCGCGGCCGATGAGGAACGCCTGCGCCAGTCCCGCGGGCTCCGGCTGCACCGCGTAGGACAGCGAGATTCCCCACGCGGAGCCGTCGCCCAGGAGCTCGGTGAAGGCGCGCGCGTCACGCGGAGTGGTGATGACGAGAATGTCCCGGATGCCGGCGAGCAGCAGCGTGGACAGTGGGTAGTAGACGAGCGGCTTGTCGTAGACGGGAAGCAGCTGCTTGCTCGTCACCGTCGTCACGGGATGCAGCCGGGTGCCGGTGCCGCCGGCGAGCACGATGCCCTTCACGCGCGCACCGCCTCGCCGAGCCGGCCGCCGGCGTAGCGGCTCTCCTGCAGCACGCGGGTGCACCAGTCCCGATTGGTCAGGTACCAGCGCACCGTGCGCGTGAGGCCGGACTCGAAGCTCTCCTTCGGCGTCCACCCGAGCTCGCGCTCCGCCTTCGAGATGTCCATGGCATATCGGTAGTCGTGGCCGGGGCGATCGGTGACGAACTCGATCAGCGTCCGCCTGTCGGGGACGTTCGCGCTCGGCGCCAGCACGTCGAGCACGCGACAGATCTCGCGCACGACCTCGATGTTGCGCCGCTCCTCCCGCCCCCCCAGCGCGTACGTCTCGCCCGGTCGGCCGACACGCAGGGCGAGAAGCAGCGCGTCCACGTGATCGTCCACGTACAACCAGTCCCGCACGTTCTCGCCCCGACCGTACACCGGGAGTGTCCGCTCCTCGAGGGCGCGGAGGATGACGAGCGGGATCAGCTTCTCGGGAAACTGGAACGGGCCGTAGTTGTTCGTGCAGTTGGTGGTGACCACCGGCAGTCCGTAGGTGTGGAACCAGGCGCGCGCGAGGTGGTCCGCTGCCGCCTTCGAGGCGGAGTAGGGCGAGTTCGGCCGATGGGGCGAGCGCTCGTCGAATGCGCCCTCCGCGCCGAGTGACCCGAACACCTCGTCGGTGGACACGTGGAGGAAGCGGAAGCGCTCGGCCTCCGCCCCCGCGAGCGTCCGGAAATACGAGAGCGCCTCGTCGAGCAGGACGAAGCTGCCGACCACGTTCGTCTCGATGAACGCTGCCGGCCCGTCGATCGACCGGTCCACGTGCGACTCCGCGGCGAGGTGCGCAATCGCCGTGGGGCGGAAGCGCTCGATGACCGACCGCACCAGCGCACGATCAGCGATGTCCCCCTGCACGAACTCGTAGCCAGGCTCCTCCGACACCTCGGCCACCGTCGTCAGGCTCCCCGCGTAGGTGAGCTTGTCGAGGTTGAGCACCCGATGGCCGGAGCGCACGGCGCGACGCACGAGCGCCGACCCGATGAATCCGGCTCCGCCGGTGATCAGGAGGCGTTCAGGGCTCATCTGATGTCATCCCGCAGGGGCGAAGCCCCTGTCGGGACCTTCTTGCCAGGCGCCATGTGCCTTCGGTGCGTCGTATAATGGATCCCGACACTCGCTCTGCGAGTGCGGGATGACAGTCGAGGAATATACGCCGCGACCGCCCTCACGTCGCCCGTTCGTAGACCCGCCAGCGCATGCGCTCCCGTGCCCCCATCGCGCGCATCGGCTTCACGATCAGCTGGTTGTCCTCCAGGAGCCAGCTCGCCTCGGCGCCGATCTTCCCCATGGCCAGCCCCCGACGCATCACCTCGTGCGTGAACAGGGCGAGGATGCTCCGCGTCCGATACGCCTTCTTCACGCCGAGCGCCATGACGCGCGCCGTGCGGATCGTCTTCTTCCCGCGCAGCAGGCGCAGGAGGCCGAAGGGGAAGAGCCGGCCGCTGCGGTTCTTCGCCAGCGCCACGTTGTAATCGGGGACGGCGAGCATGAAGCCGGCCGGCTCCCCTTCCACCGATGCCATGAAGGCGAGCTCCGGCCAGAGGAGCCGCTTCATGTCCTTCGCCATGTACTCGAACTCGGCGCGCGACATGGGGACGAATCCCCAGTTCCGCTCCCACGCGTCGTTGTAGATCTCCCAGCAGGCGGCCACCTCGCGATCGAACCGGCGCGGATCGAGGTCGCGGAACTCCATGCGGCCACTCTCGAGCGCGCGCTGCGCCTGGCGCTGGACGAACTCGGGAAGCTCGTACCCCGGCTCGGCTGCCGGGAACCAGAAGGCGAGGAGATCCTTCGCCTTCGCAAAGCCGGCGCCTTCGAGCAGCGTGTCGTAGTACGGCGGATTCCACGACGTCATGAAGGTGGGCTGGTGCTCGAAACCCTCCACGAGCAGGCCGCACTCGTAGTTGGTGCTCGGATTCATCGGGCCCTGCATCGTCGTGAGGCCGCGCGCCGCGAGCCAGTCGCGCGCCACGCGAAACAGCAGGTCCGCCACCGCCTGGTCGTCGATGGACTCGAAGAAGCCGAAGAAGCCGGTGCGGTCGCCGTGAAAGTCGTTGTGCGCGCGATTCTCGATCGCCGCGATGCGGCCGACGACCTCGCCATCGCGCAAGGCAAGGAAGAGCTCGCGGTCCGCCTGCCGGTAGAATGGATTCTTCTCGCGATCGAGCGCGTCGAACACGGCCACGCGGAGCGGCGCCACCCACTGCGGGTAGCGACGCCTGTCGTACAGGTCGTACGGAAAGGCGACGAAGCGCTTCAGGTCAGCCTTGTTCGTGACGGTGCGAATCTCGAGAGGCACGATCTACTTCCGAATGAGAGTCATCCCGCACTCGACGCGGTATGGCAGCCGAGTGCGCCAAGTGTAATACTGCCCGGCAATGAGCGTAGTCCCCCTTCCCTCTCCGGCGATCGAGACGCCGGCCGATCGCGCGGCACGGCTCTCCAACGCCGTGATCGCCGCCTACCTGGCCGCGACGACCTGGCCGATGGCCGAGTACACGCGGAGCACGGGGGACCTCGTGCCGGCGCTGATTCATCTTATCGCCCTGCTGGCGGCGATTTCGGTGGTGGCCGTCACGCAGCCGGCGCTGCGCCGGTTGCGCGACCTCCTCCCACTGCTGCTCGGCCCCTTTCTCTACGTGGAGCTGCGCTGGCTCATCCCGGGGATGGGCCGACCGCATCACGATGCGATCGTGGTCGCCTGGGAACGCGCGCTGTTCAGTGGCACCCCCTCTTCCACCTGGGCGCCCGCCATGCCCTGGCGGACGCTGAGCGAGCTGCTGCACCTCGCGTACGCGTCGTACTACGCCATCGTCCTGGTGCCTCCCCTCGTGCTCTACCTGCGCGGCAAGCGTGATGCCTTCGCCGCCACGATGCTCGCGCTCACCATCGTGTACGGCGCGTGCTTCACCACGTACCTGTTCTTTCCGGTCGATGGCCCGCGCTACCTCGTGGGTCCCGCGAATGCGCCCGTCGGCCCGGTACGGTCCTTCGTGCTGCACCTGCTCGAGGCGGGATCGTCGCGGGGCACCGCGTTTCCGTCGTCGCACGTGGCGGCCGCCGTCGTCGCATCGTTGTGCGCGCTCACCTTCCAGCGGCGGTTGGGGGTCGTGCTGGCGGTGCTCACCGTGGGACTCGCCGCCGGCACGGTCTACGGCGGCTTTCACTACGCCGTGGACGCCCTCGTCGGCGCACTGCTCGGCGTCGCGTGCTGGCTCGTGGCACGGCGGTCCTGGCGCGCCTTCTCGCTCGCCGGACAGAGGGCGACGGCAGCCTCGTAGCGAACGCCGGTCGCCGCCAGCTCGCTCGGCAGGGGCAGCCCGGTGAGGTCGGCGACCCGCAGCCCCGCCGGGCGCGCTCCCGCCCGGTGCGCCTCGATGCCCTGGATGCCGCAGCCGATCGCCTTGAGCTCCGCCTCCACGCGGCACCAGTGCCGCAGGAACACGCGGTCGGGTTCCTCGCCGCGCTCGACGGCGCGCAGCAGCTCGGCACGTTCATCGGGCGCGAGGGTGCGATCGGCGACGCGCTCCCAGCAGTCGATGGGGCGCGCGCGCTCGACGTCCACCCCGACCTCGCCTTCGCGGCTCAGCGCGATGAGGAGGAGCTCGTCACAGTGCGCGACGCTGAACCAGAGGGGCGCCTTCGCCGGGCTGCCGGCCAGCTCGGGCTTGCCGAATTCCCCTTCCGTCAGCCGCACCGCCGCCGGGTCCATGGACTGGAGCGCCCCCAGCACCTCGCGCAGCACGGCTCGTCCGACCGCGAAGCGACGCGACACCACGCCATTCGAGTAGCCGGCAAATCGCTGGCGCTCGGCCGTGGACAACAGTCGCGCCGCGCGCTCGAGCTGCTCGTCGTCGGCGAGCAGGCTGGCGATATAGACCTTCACGTCGGCGTCACCGATCCGCGCGGCGTCGGCGGAGGGCCAGCGCATGACACGCGCTCGCAGCGAGCGGCTCACGAGCGCGCGCTCCCCGCAGCACGGGCGGTCGACGTCGTCTCCCGCTCGAGCTCCGCCAGCGCCCGCTTGGTGGCCTCGACCGCGGCGGTGAGCTGGTCGTCGGTGTGCGTGGAGGCGACGAAGAAGCGCAGGCGCGCCTGGTCGTCCGCCACCGACGGGGCCACCATCGGCTGCACGTTGACGCCTGCCTCGAAGAGCATCGCCGAGAGCCTCACGGCGCGAAGCGACTCGCCGACGATCACCGGCACGACGGGGGTGCCGCCGCTCGCGCCGGTATCGAAGCCCGCCGCCTTGCACAGCGCCAGGAACCGCGCCGCGCGCTCGTGCAGCCGCGCCACGCGCTCCGGCTCCGCCTCCAGCTTGTGCAGCGCCGCCACGGCCGCGGCAGCATTCGCCGGCGTCATCCCCACGCTGAAGACGAAGCCGGGCGACGTGTACTTGAGGTACTCCACCAGCGCGGCACTCCCGGCGATGTACCCGCCGCAGCTCGCGAGCGACTTGCTCAGCGTCCCCATCAGGACGTCGATGCGCCGCGCGTCGACGCCGGCGTGCTCCGTGATCCCGCGTCCCGTCGCGCCGAGGACGCCGAGCGAATGCGCCTCGTCCACCATGAGCATGGCGTGATGGCGTTCCTTCACCTCCACGAATCGCGCGAGGTCGGGAATGTCGCCGTCTGCGCTGTACACGCCCTCGATCACGACGAGCGCGCGCCGATGCTGCGCGCGCACGCGGCCGAGCATGCCGTCGAGCGCCGTCCAGTCGTTGTGCGGAAAGACGAGCCGCCGCGCGCCCGAGAACTCCGCCCCCTGCATCGCGCTGTTGTGCACGAGCTGGTCGCACAGCACCACGTCCTCCGGCCCGACGAGGTGGGAGATGGTGGAGACGTTGGCGGTGACGCCGCCGATGTAGGCAATGGCGTCCTCGGTGCCGAGGAAGCGCGCGATCTCGCGCTCCAGCTCGCGGTGCACGGCGCGCTCCCCCGAGACCACGCGGCTCGCCGACACCGACGTCCCGTAGCGCTCCGTGGCCTCCTGTGCCGCCCGCGTGACGTCGGGATCGCCGGAGAGGCCCACGTAGTTGTAGTTCGCGAAGTTGATCAGCGTACGCCCGCCGATCACCGCCTCGCTGCCGGTCACGCCGTCGTGCACGTGGAAGAAGGGGCTCGTGATCCCCTGCGCGTCCAGCGCATCCAGCCGCGCGCGCAGCGACCGGTATTCGCTCCACTGTGACACATCGGTGCTGTTCGCGCTCGGCGGCCCGTAGGCCGGCCACTGGGGCACGTGCGCCGCACGCGCCGGCACCGCGTCGCCGTTGAGCGACGCGAGATGCCGCGCGAGTGAGCCGATGTCCGGCTGCTCCCACAGCCGCGCCGGGTCGATGCGCCGCCCGAACCGCCCCTCGAGCGCCACCATGAGCCGGGTGGCGGCGAGCGAGTCGAGCCCGAGGTCGCGCAGGCGGGTGCGGGGGTCGAGCTTCGCCGGATCCACGGCCAGCTCCTCCCGCACCCAGTCGATGACGAACGCCGTGATCGCGTCCTTCGGCGCCACGACGTCGCTGCCCTTCACCTTCCAGCGTCCCACGACCTCGAGCGTGCCGCCGAGGTAGGCCACGCGACATGCCCGGCGCTGGATCTTGCCGCTCGACGTGCGCGGGATCGTGTTCTGGCGAATGAGCACGATCTCGTCGGGCACGATGCCGATCGTGCCGGCAAGCTCGGTGCGCACCGCCTGGAAGAGCGCGCTGTCCTCCTCGCTCTTGTGGTGCCGCGTGACCTCGGCGACGAGCACCAGCCGCTCGCGCGAGTCGCCGGCGACGCTGAACGCCGCCGAATAGCCGGCGCGCAGGCTCGGGTGGCTGCGCTCGGCGGCGACCTCGATGTCGTGCGCGTAGTAGTTCCGCCCCTCGAGGATGACGAGATCCTTGAGGCGCCCCGTGACGACCAGCTGGCCGCGCACGAACACCCCGAGGTCGCCCGTGCGCATGAACGACTCGGGCGAGCCGACGAGGCGTGCCTGGAAGGTCGCGGCCGTCTCGTCGGGACGGTTCCAGTACCCCGCCGCGACGCTCGCGCCGGCGACCCAGATCTCGCCCACGTCGCCATCCTCACAGCGCACCCGGCGGTCTGGATCCACGATCGCCACCCTCTCGTCGGGCACCGGCAGCCCCGAGGCGACCAGCACCGCTTCCGCCGCGCCCTCGCGCGGCTCGCGCAGCTCGCCCGACTCCAGCGCGCGGCGGTCGGCGTGCACGAGCAGCGGCGGCCGCTCCGCCGGGCCGCCGGAGACGAGCAACGTCCCTTCGGCGAGGCCGTAGCAGGGCAGGATCACGTCCCGTCGCAGCCCACTCGCCGCGAAGGCGTCGCCGAAGCGGGCGATCGTGTCGGCGCGGATCGGCTCCGCCCCGTTGAACGAGGTGCGCCACGCCGACAGATCCAGCGAGGCACGCTCGTCGTCCGTGATGCGCTCCACGCAGAGGTCGTACGCGAAGTTCGGCGCGCCGCTGGTCGTCGCGCGGTAGCGTGACATCGCCTCGAGCCAGCGCAGGGGCCGCTGCAGGAAGGTGGCCGGTGCCATGAGCGCGGCGGAGAGCCCCGCGTACACCGGCTGCAGGATGCCGCCGATGAGCCCCATGTCATGGAATGGCGGCAGCCAGAACACGCCGTTGTCGCCAGGTCGATGTGCCGACACGCGATGGATGGTCGCCGAGTTGTGCAGCAGGTTGGAGTGGGCGAGCATCACGCCGCGCGGATCGCCGGTCGAGCCGGACGTGTACTGCAGCATGGCCAGCGACGCGCCCGTGATGGAGGGAGCCCGCCAGCCGGCGGCGCTGCCGTCGGCGAGACGCCCGGCGTCGAGCCAGGTGAGTCCCGCCAGCTCCGGCGTGAGGGCGAGCCAGCCGTCCAGGCGCGCCATGAGCGCATCGGAGGCCAGCGCGAGGCGCGCGCCGCAGTCGGCCACGATGCGGGCGACGCGGGGATCGGCGCGCCGGGGATTCGGCGGATACGCAGGCACCGCGACGGCGCCAGCGAACAGGCAGCCGAAGAAGGCAGCGACGTAGTCGAGCCCCGGCGGCACGAGCAGCACGACCCGGTCACCGGGGACCACGTGCTCCGCCAGGTGCGCGGCGATGGTGCGAGCACGCGCCTGGAGCTGCGCGAAGGTGAGCGTGCCGTCCTCGCGGCCGTCGCTGTTGATGAATCGGAAGACGATGTGCTCTGGCTGCTGGGCCGCTCGATAGTCGAGCAGGTCGACGAGAGTCTGTGCTCCCGCGTCGCGCGCATCGTCGCGCAACAGCTCACCAGCGATCACGTCGTCAATTCCTCCGTCGTAGCCTGCTTCGGCCCGCGCGAACTGTCCTTCGGTGGCTTCAACCAGCGCGCCTCGACGTACCAATTATAGGTGCCCCGAAGCCCGTCGAGCAGGGGGACCTCCTCGATCCAGCCCAGCTCCTTCCGGGCAAGTGAGGAATCACACAGCCACCACCGCGGACGGGCGAGGAGTGCCTTGTTCCGGTTGACGATCGTGGCACGGCCGGTGACGGCGCTCAAGACGTCGCCGCCGCGGGCGGCCAGGTCGCGTACCAGGGCTGGCACCGGCACGCCGGTCGGCGACCGGCCGATCACGTTGTCGATGGCGTCATAGAGCTCCCCCCACGTCACCTGCCGTTCATTCGCTACGAAATACGTGCGGCCGACGGCGACTGTTTGTCCGGCCGCCGCCAGTAGCGCGCGCACGAGGTCGTGCACGTGCACCAGGGAGAGCGCATGATCGCGCGGCACGGCACGGAGCGCGATGCGATGGCGCTCCTGCCGGAACACGTTCAGGAAGTCACGATCGCCGGGGCCGTAGACCGACGAGGGCCGGACGATGGTGATCGGCAGCACGTTGCGATAGCGCAGGGTGGCCTGCTCCGCCTGCAGCTTGCTCCGCCCGTAGGCCTCGATGGGCGCCGCGGTGTCGGATTCGCGCACCGGCGCATCGCCGGCGCTCGCCGGTCCGGCCGCGGCCTGCGACGATGCGAGCACGATGCGTGGTGGCCGCCCCCCGCGCCCGGCCAGCGCCGCGAGCACGTTCGCCGTCGGGATCACGTTGCCGGCGCGGAACTGGTCGAGCGTGCGCGCCTTCGTCACGCCGGCGAGGTGGTATACCTGCGTGACACCCTGCCAGATCGGCGATTCGCGCACCGAGCGGTCGTCGAGGAGGTCCGCCTCCCAATGCCCCACGCGCGGGTCACGGCGCTCGCGCGGCGTCTCGGGACGCACCAGCGCCCTCACCTCGGCCCCCCGCTCGAGCAGCGCATCCACCAGGTGCCTGCCGATGAATCCCGTGGAACCGGTGACGACGACGATCATGCGCGGAATGTCGCCAGCGTGCAGCGTTTCGCCTAGAGGCGTCCGTCACTGGAATCCACGCGACGAGCGCATAGGTTATCTGGACTCACGGTGCGGTAGCTCAGTCGGTTAGAGCAAGCGACTCATAATCGCCAGGTCGTGGGTTCGAGTCCCACCCGCACCATTCCCCCGCTGACCGTGCGCCGCGTCTCCATCACCGTCGACTTCGAGCCGGACTGCCCGCCGTACCTCAGCTCGACGTTTCGCGGGATCGAGGAAGGTGCGCCGAAGCTGCTCCGGCTGTTCGAGGAGCTTGGCGTGCGCGCCACGTACTTCACCACCGGCGAGGTGGCGTCGCGCTACCCGTCGGCCGTGCGCGCGCTGGTGGACGCAGGCCATGAGCTCGGCTGCCACGGCGTGACGCACACCGCGTTCGACACGCTGGACGAGCCTTCGGCGCGGTGGGAGATCGAGCAGTCGGCTGCGCTGCTGCGCACCTTCGCGCCCGTCGCCAGCTTCCGCGCACCGTACCTGCGCTTTCCCGAGCCGTACGTTCGCCTGCTCGAGGACGCCGGCTTCGCGCTCGACTCCTCGCTCGCGAAGTACAAGGCGTCGTATCGCGCAGCCCGGCTGCCGACGACACTGACGCGCATCCCCGCGTCCATGACGTCGTCGGTGCTCCGCCTGCCGGCATGGATCCGCGACCCCTGGCTCCTCGCCCTCGCCGATCCGGTGGTGCTGTTCGTGCACCCGTGGGAATTCGTGGACCTCACCCACGAAGACCTCCGCTACGACTGCCGCTTCCGCACGGGCGACGTGGCCGTGCGCTGCCTGCGCGAGGTGATCGAGCTGTTCGGGAGGCGCGGGGCGGAATTCGTCCCGATGCGCGCGCTCGCGTCCCGGTCGGCCGCGGCGTGAGCGC
This sequence comes from Gemmatimonadaceae bacterium, assembly GCA_036280075.1. Taxonomy (GTDB): domain Bacteria; phylum Gemmatimonadota; class Gemmatimonadetes; order Gemmatimonadales; family Gemmatimonadaceae; genus AG11. The sequence goes on from DASURL010000207.1 coordinate 21,623, forward strand.
CCTGACGCCTCGGCTGCGCGCCGTCTCGCACGTCGCGGCGGTCGCGGTGCTCGGGGGGCTGCTCGTGCTCGCGGTCCGGCGGTTCGATCTCGCCCACCTCACCCTCGTGCTCGGGACGGCCCGCCCCGCGTGGGTGGCGCTTGCCGTGGCGAGCTACGTGGCGATCCTGCCGCTCTGGGCGTTGCAGTGGTGCGTGCTCGCGCCGCCGACCGGGGAATCACGCTTCGGGCGCATGCTCGGCGTCATCGCCATGTATTCGTCGGTGCTCAACACCACGCCGCTGCTCGTGGGCGAGGCGGCGGCGCTGATGTTCCTCGTTGCCCGCGCGGGCATCTCGCGCGCCGCGGCGCTCTCCATGCTGGCCATGGACCAGCTGGTCCTCGGCATCGCCAAGGTGTCCGTGCTCGTGCTTGCGGCCTGGCTGGTGTCGCTCCCGCTCTGGATGCAGCGCGGCATGCGCGCGCTCAGCCTCGCGGTGGCGCTGCTGCTCGTCGCGCTCCTCGCCGTGGCGTGGGGCGACCGCTCGGTCGCCCGCGTGGCGCAGCGCCTTCCGGAACGCGGCGGACGCGTGCTCCACGCCGTCGCGGGCGCGCTCGCCCCCCTTCGCTCGCCATGGCGCGGGGGAAGCTCGCTGCTGCTCGCCCTGCTCAAGAAGCTCGCCGAAATCGTGGCCATCCTCTGTGTCCAGCGCGCCTTCGGCGTGGTGCTCCCCTTTGGCAGCGCGGTGCTCGTGCTCGCCGCGCTGAACCTGGCCACGCTGGTGCCGATCGTGCCGGGGAACGTCGGCGTGTACGAGGCGGCGATCGTCGTCGCCTACACGCACCTTGGCGTGGACGCGGACCGCGCACTGGGGATGGCGCTCGTCCAGCATGCCTGCTACTTCGTCGCGCTCGCCCTGCCCGGCTACGGCTGGCTGGCCCGCGGCGCACGCTCGCGGAGTGCGGCCGCCTCACCGTAGTAGCGGAGATGCAGGTCGGCGACGTCGGGCCAGTCGAAATCCGGAGGCACGGCGCGATTGTGGGCTGCGACGTATTCGCGGAAGGGCGCCTCGATCGCCAGCCGTGAGATCCCGCGCGCCAGCTCCGCCTCGTCCCGCGCGAGGAGGCCGTCAACGCCGCTCACGATGAAGTCGCGCGCGCCCCCGGCGAGCATCGCGACCACCGGCAGGCCGGCAGCGCGTGCCTCGAGCGCCGCGATGCCGAATGACTCGCGCTCGGAGGGCAGCACGAACACGTGGGCGCGATGGTAGAGCTCCCGCAGCGCCGTTCGGTCCAGATGGCCGGGCAGCTCCACCTGGCTCCCCAGGCCCAGCGAGTCCGCGAGCCGGCGCAGGGATCGCCCCTCCGGTCCATCGCCTGCCAGGATCAGCCGCAGCGCTGGCGAGCCGGCGGTGAAGCGGACGGCGCTCGCGAACGCGCGGAGGAGCCGCTCCGGCCGCTTCTTGCGCGACAGGCGCATGGCGCTCACGCACACGACCTCGTCGCGGGCCGGTGGCGCCCAGTCACCCGCACGCCACCAGGGGACATCGATCCCGTTCGGCAGCACGCAGACGCCCGCACCGGGGATCCACCGCGCTGCCTGGGCAGCCACCACGCTGCTCACGGCGCTGAGCAGGATGCGTCCCCGCGCCCAGGACAGCAATGCTTCGCTCGCCCCCAGCAGGAACGAGCTGCGATGCAACATGGAGTGGAAGGTGACCACCGACGCAGCGCCTGCGCGCGCGCCTGCGAGCACGCCGGCGTATGCCACCGGCGAGACGACGCTCACATGGGCATGCACGACGTCGAACGCCTCGCCGCGAATCACCTCGCCCAGGCGCGCCATGGCGCGGGGCGTGTAGGCGAAGCCCGCGCCCGGTGCGAGGGCGGCGCGTACGCGGTGCACCGGCACGCCCTCCACCTCCTCCGCGCCCGGGGTCGTCGTCACGACGCGGGCATCCACGCCTCGCCGGCGCAGCGCGAGCGCGAGGTCCCGCAGGTGCAGCTCGATCCCACCCTGTCGTGGCAGGAACCAGTCGCAGACGAGGGCAACGCGCATGATCGGTCGTGCTAGCGGTCGAGCCGGAGCGCGATGTCGAGCCGGTAGGAGTGTCGTCGCGCCGCCGTGAAATCCGCGTTGCGGATCCGCTCCGCGCCGGCGCGCGCGATCAGCGTCAGCCCGCCCGGCTGCGGGGCCTCGACCGACGCGACCAGGCGATCACGCAGCTCGTTCGTCACCGTGCCGGAGCGATGGAGATCGAATCGCGTCAGCTGGTCAAGGATCACGTAATCGGAGCGGCTGTAGAGCTCCGTGCGCGCCGCCAGCGCGACTCGCGCCCCCTGCTGCCCGTGCCAGGTGACGGCCGCACCGAACGCCTTCGCGTCGGGGCCGAGCTCGTCGCCGAGCAGGATGCCGCGCGTCGTGATCCCGTTGGACAGCGGCCCGTGCGTGTAGGTGCGCACGCCGGTGTGCGCCGCCGACAGCCGAAGCGAATACGCGGATCCGGCAACGCTCGGCAGGAGCGCCGAGAAAGTCTGCGACCCGTCCCAGCCGAACAGGGTCGGGATGCGGTGCACGTCGAAGTCGTCGATCAGCAGCTCGGTGGCCAGCGTGAGGCCGCCGAGCCGCGCGAGTCGCAGGCGAGCATCCACGCCGAGCAGCTTGTCCGACTCCACGTCCATCTGGCGCGTGGGATCGGTGTAGTTGTGGCGGCGGAAGATGTCCACGAAGGGAAGAAAGTCGATGAGGCGGTTGCCGAGCGATGCGCCCGGCGAGCCAGCGCCGCCGAAGTGATTCAGGAACGTCGCCCCCAGCTCCAGCGAGCCCTGAGGACGGATGCTCACCTTGTACGCCAGCAGTCGCGAATGCGACCGCACCTCGCTCCGGCCGAGATCGGCGAGCAGGAGCGTCGCCTGCGTGGGCCCGAAGGCGCGCAGGAAACCGGGCAGGAAGAATGGACGGTCGGCAGCGAGCGAGAGCTGGTCCAGTGCCGGAGCGTCGGCGGACAGGAACAGTCCTTCCTCGTCGGTGGTGGCCCACGCGAGCTGCTCGCGTCCAGCCGAGAGCGCGAGATTCCTCACCCGCGCACGCACGCCGCCCAGGAGCAGGTCCGAGCGCGCATCGGCCCCGCCGGCCGGACGAGGGAGCGCCAGCTCGAACCGTTCACGCGCGTGGAGCGACAACCATCGCACGGGCTCGGCCCGTTGTGCCAGCTCCAGCGCCGCTGACTCGCCGCGCGGCGCTGGCGGCCCGAGCCGGCGCGGCAGCGACAGCGGATCGATCGTCGCCTCGAGCTTCGCGGGGAACGTGCCGGCGAACCCGCGACGGTCGGCATCGGTGCTGACCGCGCCCAGCGCCGCACCATCGAGCAGGACGAGCCGCTCCGATGCCGGGCGCGCAGCGCCGGCATCACCGAAGCGCTCGGCGAGTCGGTCGACGATGGACGCTGCCTCGCCCGGTCGCGCGAGCCCGGCGGTGCCGGTCGAGAGCCGCGCCCGCGCGAGCGCGGTGATCCGTGACATCTCGCGCCGCGAGTAGGGACGCTGGCCGAGGATCACCGAGTCCAGCAGTCCGAGCTGCGCGAGACGATCCACGTCGCGATAGGCGGGATCGGACGGCGCCACGGGCGTGGTGCCCTGCCCCGCCGCGCGAGCGGCCGGCATGAGGAGCATGAAGGCGGCCGGCAGCAACCAGCGACGCGACGGGAGACGAATCAGCACGCACGGAAGGTAGTTTCCCGACCCGGCGCCAGAAAGCCGCGTCGCGGCACGCCTCCCGCATGGTGCACTCTCACCCCATGACTGAAACCACGACATCGAGCGCGGTGACCGGTCGCGCGCGCCCCACCAACGCCGCGGATGCCGCGGCGTTCGTCAACCGTCATCGCTGGCTCATCCTCCTCGGCCTCATCACCGCCGCCGTGATGGAGGTGCTCGACACCACCATCATCAACGTCGCGCTGCCCCAGATGGCCGGCAACCTCGGCGCCACCCAGGAGGAGATCGGCTGGGTCGCCACCGGCTACATCCTGTCGAACGTGGTCGTGCTGCCGATGACCGCCTTCTTCACGGAGCGATTCGGCCGGCAGCGCTACCTCACGGCGAGCATCGTCATCTTCGTCCTCGCCAGCTTCTTCTGCGGCACGTCGAGCACGCTCACCGAGATCGTCGTCTGGCGCATCGTCCAGGGCGCCGGAGGCGCCGCCCTGCTCTCCACGGCACAGGCGACCATCCGGCAGATCTTCCCGCGCGAGCAGCAGGGGATGGTGCAGGCCATCTTCATCCTCGGCATCATCGTCGCGCCGACGCTGGGCCCAACGCTCGGTGGGTGGATCACCGACAACTACCAGTGGAACTGGTGCTTCTACATCAACGTGCCGATCGGGATCGTGTCGGCTCTGCTGGTGAGCACCTTTCTCCACGATCCGCCCGAGCAGCGCGCCCGCCGGGGCGAGGTGGATTGGCTCGGCATCGGGCTGATGATGGTCGGAGTCGGCTCGCTGCAGTACGTGCTCGAGGAGGGCAACCAGAAGGACTGGTTCGCCGATGCCACGCTGCTGCGCCTGGCCATCCTCTCGGCACTCTGCCTCGCGACCATGCTCTGGTGGGAGCTCTCGCCGCGGAACAGGCATCCGGTGGTGCAGTTCCGCGTGCTGAAGAACCGCCAGCTGTCCGCGTCGATCTTCCTGTTCGTGGCGCTCGGCTTCGGCCTCTACGGCGGCACATTCATCTTTCCGCTGTTCACCCAGAGCATCCTCCGCTTCTCACCCACGGAAACGGGACTGGCGATGATGCCGGGCGGCATCGCGACGGCAGTGACGGCGATCATCTGCGGCCGCCTGCTGAATGGCGCGCGGCCACTGGCCGACTCGCGCGTCCTGATCGCCATCGGCATCGCGCTCTTCCTGGTGTCCATGTACAAGCTCGGACACCTCACCACCGTGGCCGGCGAGCCCGACGTGCGCGCGGCGCTGATCATCCGTGGCGCCGGCCTCGGCTTCCTGTTCACGCCGATCAACAACGTGGCCTACGGCAGCCTCGAGCCGCACGAGGCGCAGCAGGCGTCGGGACTGATCAACCTGTCACGCCAGCTCGGCGGGTCGTTCGGCATCGCGATCCTCGCCAACTACGTGGCGAAGCACACCCAGATGCATCGCCTGGACCTCGTGAGCGACGTCGCCGCCGGCAGCCCCCTCACCGTGCAGCGCCTGCAGGCGCTGCAGATCCCGTTCATGCGGCAGGGGATGTCCCCCTACGAGGCGCAGCACGCCGCCGTCGCGCTGCTCGACAAGCAGGTGACGCTGCAGGCGGCGATGCTGAGCTACAACGACGCGTGGATCCTGCTGCTCCTCACGTTCGTCGTCGTGTCGCCGGCAATCCTTCTCCTCGAGCGGCCGAAGCACGGGTTGAGCGCAGGAGCCGGGGGGCACTGACTCGATTTTCAACTGCAACCGATGTACGGAGTACTTCGTACTTCGTACCGCGACCGACGTTCGAGCCCCTCCAATGCGCCGCCGACTTCCACGAGGCGCAATGCTTTGCTGCGGGAGCGGACGCGCATTGGACCAAGCGTCCCCCTGGGTCCGGATACGTCGTACGAAGTACGTGATACGTCAGTTGTGGTGAACCGGCGCCACGATCTCCCCCAGGCGCGCCACGAACCGCGGAAAGCCGAACCTCTCCTCGAACCGCGCCCGTCCCGCGTCGCCCATCGCCTTTCGCCGCTCCGTGTCACCCAGCAGGTCGATCACGGCGTGGGCGAGGGCGTCGAGGTCACGAGTCGGCACGAGCAGCCCCGTCACGCCATCCTCGATCACCTCCCGCCCCGCGTCGTCGGCGCCTCCGATGCACGGGACGCCAGCGCGCATCGCCCGCAGGTAGCCGAGCGCCGACGCCTCACCGCGGCTGGGCAGGGCGAAGCCGCCCGCACGCACGAGCATCGCATCGAGCGTGGCGTCGGTGACGAAGCCGGTGAAGCGCACGCTCCCCGTGAGGCCGAGCGCGGCGGACTTGGCCTCGAGCCGCTTCACGTCGTTGCCGCGACCGACGATGACGAGTCGCGCATCCGGCCGCCGCGCCAGCACCGTCTGCCAGGCGTCGAGCAGGTCCTCGTGCCCCTTGTGCCGCTCGGTGTCGTTCATGCGGCCGGCGATGACGATCGTGCGCGGGGTCATCGTCGCCACCAGCGCGCCGTCCAGCGCTCCCGACGGCGGCTCGGGGAGCAGCGAGAGCGGGCAGGCGTACGGCATCGGCGCCTCGGGATGCGCCTCGTGCACGCGCTGCGCCGTGAGCTCGGAGTTGGCGATCAGCACCTTCGCCTGCGCCAGCGCCCGCTTGCGGTCGGGCTCGATGTCCGGATCCCACGCCTCGCTGCCGTGGAGGAACACCGCATACGGACGGCGCATCCGCGCCGGCAGTGACACCTCGGCGGTCGCCACGCCGAGGTGATTGAACAGCACGAGGTCGGCGCGACGGCCACCACGCAGCAGCCGCGCCGTGAACAGCCCACGCTGGATGAACGTGGGATCCGAGCCGCCTTCGACGTCGGGAAACACGGTGATGGTGCGTGTCCGCGGCGCGAGCTCGGCGAGCGCGCGCTCGAGCAGCAGTCCCACGTACGCGATGCCGTCGTCCGGCACGCCGCGGTCGACGAGTGCGAGCAGCGTGGATGGAAAGCCGGGCCATGGCGTGTGCTCCGCCACGTCCGGCGTGGTCTCCTCGTTCACGACGCGCTGCCCGCCTGCGCCTCGGCCGCCGGGCGCACGTCCGCGCCAGCCTGCTCCAGTCGGCCCCGCAGCCGCTCGGGAAGTCGCGCGCGGATGACCATGAAGTCGCCCTCCGACCGCTGGTCGAGGACCTCTCCATGCTGGTGAATCTCGGCCAGCAGCCGGCCATCGGCGTGGGAGAGCCAGACGTCGGACACAGGGCGGCGCGCACGCATCGCGTGGCGCAGCGCCCGCCGCAGCGGCGCGAGGCCGTCCTCCGTCGCCGCGGAGACGAACACGGCGTTCGGGACGAGCGTCGTCACGCGCTCCTGCAGCGCGAGCAGCTCGTCCTCGGGCAGGAGGTCGATCTTGTTGAACACCAGCAGCACGGGCTGCTCGGCGAGGCCGAGCTCCACCAGCACCTGGTCCACCACCATCCGCTGCTCTTCCCACAGGGGGTGGCTCGCGTCGACGACGTGCAGCAGCAGGTCGGCGTCGCGCGTCTCCTCCAGCGTGGCGCGGAACGAGGCCACCAGGTGGTGTGGCAGCTTGCGGATGAAGCCCACGGTGTCGGTGAGCAGCACGTGCGCGTTCTCGCCGAGGTCCACTTCACGCGTCAGCGGATCGAGCGTGGCGAAGAGGCGGTCCTCCACGTGGATGTCGCTCGCGCCGCTGAGGCCGCGCAGGATGGACGACTTGCCGGCGTTGGTGTATCCCACCAGCGACGCCTTGAACGCGCCCGACCGTGCCTGGCGCTGCACGGCGCGGTTCTGCTGCACGTGCGCCAGCCGCTCCTTCAGCAGCTTGATGCGGTGGTTGATGAGCCGGCGGTCCGTCTCGAGCTGCGTCTCACCCGGGCCGCGCACGCCGATGCCGCCGCGGAACTTCTCCAGGTGGGTCCACATGCGCGTGAGCCGCGGCAGCGTGTACTCGAGCTGCGCCAGCTCCACCTGCATCTTCGCCTCGCTGCTGCGGGCGCGCGTGGCGAAGATGTCCAGGATGAGCTCCGCGCGATCGACGACGCGGGTGCCGATCGTGTCCTCGACGTTCTTCGCCTGCGACGGCGAGAGCTCGTCGTCGAAGATGATGAGCGAGGCGCTCGTGTCGTGCACCAGCTGCCGCAGCTCGTCGATCTTCCCCTTGCCCAGGTAGGTGCCGGGATGCGGGCGGTCGAGCTGCTGCGTCAGCTCGCCGACGACGTCGGCGCCGGCCGTGTCGGCGAGCCGCTCCAGCTCGCGCAGGTGTTCGTCCAGCGCCTTGCGTGCACCCGCGCGCTTGAGCGGCGCGCCCACGAGGAGCGCCCGCTCGGTCGGCGCGGAAACGGTGATCAGGTCGCGTGCGATGGGAGGCCTGGGAAGAGGGATTGGATGCGGAGGCGATGAACGGTTATTGCCTGCTTGCCCCGCCGAAGGCCGTGAAATTCCCCGACGACGAGAATGGCACCGTGAAGTTACCCACCACCGTGCCGACCGTCACATCGCCCGTCACGCGGTACGGCACGCCGCCGGTGTTGATCAGCTGCCGCCCCGCGGCGCCGATGCCGGCGTAGGTGAAGCTCACCGGGATCGTCACCGTCGACGAATCGCCCGACTGCACCGTGAAGCGGCTGTCGAGCACCCCGGTGGCGAGGTTCGCCGTGTTGTTGGCGTCGCCGACCGTGAGGTTGTAGGTCATCCGCGTGGCGTCGAGCCGGTAGCCGTTCGGGTTGTAGACGTTGAGCTTCACGGCGAGGTTGCCCCCCGTCAGGCCGATCCCCTGGATGGACACATCCTTGAGCTGCACCACCGGCTGCTGGAAGGCCTGCTTGCCCAGCACGGAGCACGCGGCAGTCGCCGCGATCGCGACAGTGGCGGCACCCAACACGAGACGACGCATCGATCACTCCTCCGTTGACGTTTCACCGCCGGCGCCCTGCACCGGCTGGTCCTTCCCCTTCGCGCGAGCGCGGAGCTCCTGCCACCACGCGAGCCGCTTCGCGATCTCCTTCTCGAAGCCGAGCGAGTGTGGCGTGTAGAACTCCGCGTCCTTCAGTTCGTCGGGCAGGTATACCTGCGGGATGTATGCCTCGGGAACCGAGTGCGCGTACTGATACCCCTCGTGATACCCCAGTTCCTTCATCAGCCGCGTGGGCGCGTTGCGCACGTGCATCGGCACCTGGCCCGCCGGATGCTCGCGGGCGGCGTCGAGCGCGGCGTCCAGCGCCACCTTGCTGCTGTTGCTCTTCGGCGCCGTGGCGAGGTAGATCACCATCTGGGCCAGCGGGAGATACCCCTCCGGCGCGCCGAGCATGTGATACGCGTCACGCGCCGCCACCGCGAGCTTGAGCGCCTCGGGATCGGCGAGCCCGATGTCCTCCGCCGCCATCGCGATGGCGCGGCGGAAGATCACCATCGGGTCCTGCCCGCCCTCGATCATCCGCGCCATCCAGTACAGCGCCGCCTGCGGATCGCTCCCGCGCAGCGACTTGTGGAAGGCACTGAGGATGTTGTACGTCTCCTCGCCTCCCTTGTCGTAGCGCGAGAAGCGAAGCTGCGCCGCGTCGCGCGCCACCGTCACCGTGATGTGCCCACCCATGCCCACGTGCTCGGCCGCCGCCTCGAGCACCGTGAGCGCACGGCGCGCGTCGCCGTCGGCGTCCGTCGCAAGCAGGACGATCGCGTCTTCATCCACCGTGAGCCCCATCGCCGCGAGCCCTCGCTCCGTGTCGCCCAGCGCGCGACGGATCACGCCGGCCACGTCGTCGGGGGAGAGCGGCCGCAGCACGAACACCCGCACGCGCGACAGCAGCGCGCCGTTGATCTCGAAGCTCGGGTTCTCCGTCGTCGCGCCGATGAGG
>DASURL010000208.1:0-3772 GCA_036280075.1 Gemmatimonadaceae bacterium
ATTGGCCGGCCTCATCGCCTGCCCTGCGGCGCCGGCGAGCTGCTGCGCCATGCCGAGTCCCACGCCGATCGCAGCCCCTGCCCCGCCAGCGCCCTGGTTGCGCGCCGAGTCGCGGATGGCGTCGGCGGCCTGGAGCTGCGCATACGAACCGAGGTCGCCGCCGAGGAGGCCGAGTCGCGTCTTCTGGTCGAGCGTCGCCGCCACTTCATCGGGTAAGGCGATACTCTCGACGACGAGCTGGGTGAGCTCGACGCCGAAGCGCGCCAGCTCGGCGGCGAGCTTCTCCGTCGCCAGGTCGCCGAGCTCGCGATAGTTGGCGGCGAGCTGCAGCACCGGAATGGGCTTCTCGCCGAGCAGCTCGGCGAAGCGCGCCACGACCATGTCCCGGATCTGGTCCGAGATCTCGCCGATGGTGTAGCTCGAGTTGGCGCCGACCAGCTCGCGCACGAACGACTCGGCGTCGCGCACGCGCAGGGCGTAGGTGCCGTAGGCACGGAGGCGGATGGCGCCAAGCTCGGGGTCGCGCGTCATCACGGGCGTCTTGGTGCCCCACTTGAGGCTCGTGAACTGGCGCGTGCTCACGAACACGATCTCCGCCTTGAACGGGCTCTCGAAGCCGTACTTCCAGCCGCGCAGCTTGCTGAGGAGCGGGAGGTTCTTCGTCACCAGCTCGTGGGAGCCGGGCTGGAAGACGTCGGCCACGGTGCCCTGCTCCACGAACAGCGCGAGCTGGCCGGGACGGACGATGAGCTTCGCGCCGTTCTTCAGCTCGTTGTCCGGGCGGTCGAAGCGCCACGCCATCGCGTCGGTGGAGCTCTCGAGCCACTCGACGATGTCGATCAGCTCGCCCTGGAGGAAATCGCGGAGGGACATGGGACCGGTGGTGGAAGGGATAAGAACGGCTAGAAGTGGGTGAGATTCGCGCCGGCGAGCGCGAGAGCACCCTTGAACAACAAACCGAGGAGGTGCGAGTCCTCGCGTTCCTCCTCCGTGGGCTGACGGACGTTGACCTGGAACATCGGCTGCGGCGCCGCACTGGCGCCCATGTTGGCCTTCAGGGCCTCGAGCCGCTTCTGCTCCTCCTCGAGCTTGACGCGCTCACGCTCTCGCGCGACGGCAAGACCGCCAGCGCCGATGAAGTCGAGCACGCGCTGCAGCTCGCCGCGGTCCAGCCAGACGCCGTGCCCCTTGCAGACGTCGAGGATCACGCCGGAGACGTGCGCGAAGTTGGTGCGGTTCATGAGCTTCTCGCACTGGGGACAGGGGATGTACCGCACCGTGTCCGACGGCGTACCGCCGAGCGGCCGTCGCGCCGCGAGGATGCTCGTCGTGGCGACGAGCTCGTCGCGCTGGCTGGTCAGGCGGTCGAGGGTATCGAGATCGAGCCAGAGCCCACCACACTGCGCGCACTCGCGCACTGCGGTATGGCCGAGCCGGAGTGCCTGCAGGTCCTCACGGCAGCGAGGACACTTGAGCGGCTTCCCCTCGTCCACGTGCTCGCGCGTCGCCTCGGCGCCGCAGTGGGCACAGAAGCGTGCGCCGGCGAACATCGGCGCGAAGCACGATGCGCAGGTGACGGTGGCGAGCGCCGACCCGCAGTAGTCGCAGCGCGCGGCGTCGGAGTCGGCCGGGGCGCCGCAGCCGGGGCAGCGGAGGGGGGGAGCCATGACCGGAGGACGAGGGGGTTCCGGGAAGAGCAACTGAAGTACGAAGTACGTCGTACTTCGTATCGGGACCCTGGGGAGAGTTGGCCCAATGCACGGCGGGACTCCCCGGGCATGCCGGCCGCCTTGAAAGGACGCAGTGGCAGGCGTCACGATGCGCCTTGTACCAGGCCAGTCCGAAGGTCTCAGTACGTCGTACGAAGTACGCAGTACGTCAGTTGCTCCTGCGGTTCACCACGTATATCCCGCCCAGCACCAGCGCCCCGCCGAGGATCTGCAGCGCCGAGAGGGACTCGCCGAGCAGTGGCACGGCGAGGATCGCGGTGATCGGCGCCTGGCCAAGGAGGGCGACGCTGGTGACCGACACCGGCAGCTTGCCGAGCGAGTACGCCACCGACAGGTGACCGATGACCTGCGTCACCAGGGCGAGTCCGAGCAATGCCAGCCAGCTCGTGGCGGGGAATCCGGTGAGCGGGGTGCCGATGACGAGGCAGATGACGAGCAGGGTGGCGACGGCGGTGACGCCGGAAATGGCGCTGAACATGAGGGCGTCCATGCTCACGCGGCTGCGACGCACGTAGAGCAGGTAGCCGGCGTAGCACGCCGCGCCGAGCACGGCGAAGGCGTCGCCGAGGCCGAGCTTGGGATGCTTCGCGAGGTCGTGGCCGACGATGGCGAGCATGCCGACGAAGCTGAGCGCGAACCCGGTCCAGAAGCGGCGGGTGGGGCGCTCGCGGTAGAGGAGCCAGGCACCGAGCGCGACGAAGATGGGCGCGTTGGTGCCGAGCAGGGTGGCGTTGGCGGCGGAGCTGACCATCACCGCCGTGTTGAAGAAGGCGAGATCGGCGGCGAAGAAGACGCCGGCGACAATGGCGGCATTCACGGCGGCGCGGGTGATCGGCGGCGCGGCGGCGCCCTGCCGTGCGCGGGAGCCGAGCGCCCACGGCACGAAGACGAGCTGGGCGATGGCCATGCGCCAGAAGGCCGACGTCCAGCCGGGAACGGCGGACCAGCGCACGAACAGCGCCGACCAGCCGATGGCGAACACGCCGAGCGCGAGAACGAGATACGCCCTCGCGTGGCTGATGTGCTCACGCGAGGGCGTATGAAGCTTCGTCATGCGAGCGTTCGAGGGTGAAGCGTGATGCGGGATCTCCGTGCCGCGTTACCGGCGGCCGCCACGCGACATCTGCGGCGGCACGATCTCGAACTCCTTCGGCGGCTCGGCGCCCATGAGGTTCTTCACGAAGTAGTCCCAGCGGCGGCGCATCATGTAGTACGACATCTCACCGTAGCCATGGCGCTGGTTGGGAAGCAGCAGGAGGTCGAAGTCCTTGTTGGCGCGGATGAGCGCGTCCACCACGAGCAGGGTGTTGTTGGGCGGCACGTTGTCGTCCATGGTGCCGTGCGCGAGCAGCAGCTTGCCCTTGAGGTTCTTCGCCCAGGTCTGGTTGGCTTCGTCGGTGTAGTTGTCGGTGCCGTCGGCCTTCTTCACGAGGAGGCCCTGGTAGCGCTCGCCCCAGTCATCCTCGTAGACGCGGTTGTCGTGGTTGCCGGATTCGGCGATGCCGACCTTGAAGAAGTCGGGGTAGCGGAACATGGCGTCGGCGGTGGCGAAGCCGCCGCCCGAGTGGCCCCAGATGCCGGCGCGATCGAGGTCGATCCAGCGGTAGCGCTGGGCGAGCTCCTTCATTCCCGCGACCTGATCGGGGAGGGTGTTGTCGCCCATCTTGCCGTAGTAGGCGTCGTGGAAGCTCTTCGAGCGCCAGGGCGTGCCCATGCCGTCGATCTCGACGACGATGAAGCCGAGCTCGGCGAGCGCCTGGTTGTCGCCGCGCGCCACGCTGAAGCCGCGGCCACCGACGCTGCCCGTCTGCGGGCCCGGGTAGATGTGATTGATGATCGGGTACTTCTTCGTCGAGTCGAGATGGGTCGGCGTGTAGAGCAGCCCGTAGAGATCCGTCTTTCCGTCGCGCGCCTTGACGGTGATGGGCATCGGCGGCTTCCAGCCGGTGGCGAGGAGCCTCGACGCGTCGGCCTTCTCGAGGGTGGCGACGAGCTTGCCCGCCGCGTCGCGCAGCACGGTGACCTGCGGCGTGGTGGGGGTG
>DASURL010000209.1:0-10905 GCA_036280075.1 Gemmatimonadaceae bacterium
CGGGGTGGTGGTGACGAACGACTCCGCGCCGTTGCATCTTGCATCGGCCATGGGAACGCCGACGGTGGCGATCTTCGGCCCGACGGTGCCGGACTTCGGGTTCGGTCCGCTGGCGCCGCGCGCGTCGGTGGTGGGAGAGGACACCCTGCCCTGCCGACCGTGCGACCGGCACGGACCACAGCATTGCCCGCTGGGGCACCATCGCTGCATGCGCGACCTTGCGCCCGATCTCGTGGCCGAGCGCGCCCTCACGCTCCTTCTCACCCCGGACGTCCTGGCATGAGCACACCGCAGCGCAGGAAGTACATCATCGGCGTGGACCTCGGCGGCACGAACATCGTGTCCGCCGCCATGACCGAGGACGGCAGCGAGATCCACGCGGTGCGGAGCATCCCGACGAAATCGGAGTCGGGGGACGAGGGCGTGGCCGGCCGGATGGTCGCGCTCGTGGAAGAGGTCATGGCGGAGACCGAGCGCGAGACCGGCGCCACGCGGCAGGACTTCATCGGTGTGGGGGTGGGCGCACCCGGTCCGTTGGACCGCGAGCATGGCATCGTGCTCATCGCGCCGAATCTCGGCTGGCACAACTTCCCGCTGCGCCAGCGGATGCAGGACCGCCTGTCGCTGCCCACGTCGCTCGACAACGACGCCAACTGCGCGACGTTCGGCGAATGGTGGCAGGGGGCGGCGCGCGGGGCGCGCAACGTGGTCGGGCTGACGATCGGCACCGGCATCGGCGGTGGGCTGATCCTCAACGGGGCGCTGTACCATGGCTCGTCCGACATGGCGGGCGAGGTGGGGCACACGACCATCGACATGAACGGGCGCTACTGCAAGTGCGGCAACTACGGCTGTCTCGAGGCGTACGCGTCGGGGCCGGCGATCGCCACGCGCGCGAGGGAGGTGCTGGTGCGCGAAGGCATGAAGTCGGCGATCCGCGACATGGTGGGGGGCCGGCTCGAGGCGATCACCGCGCAGACAGTGTACGAGGCGGCGAAGGGGGGAGATCAGCTGGCGAGCGAGATCGTGCGCGATACGGGCCGCTATCTCGGCGCAGGCGTGGCGAACCTGCTCAACATCTTCAATCCGGACCGCGTCGTGATCGCCGGCGGGGTGACGGCGGCGGGGGACGCGCTGTTCCTGCCGCTCAAGGCGGAGGTGCGGCGGCGCGCCTTCACGCCGGCGGTGAATGCGGCGGCGATCGTGGCCGGCGAGCTGCCCGGCACGGCGGGGGTGGTGGGGGCAGTGGCCAGCTTCAAGCAACAGCACCTGGGCAGCGTGTGAGCCGTCGCCGGCGCATCGGCGTGATCGGCACGTTCGTGTGGGACGTCATCGTCGGGCGCGATGCGCGGGCGGTGCCGATCGAGGAATGGGGAGGGATCACCTACAGCCTGAGCGGGCTGGATGCCGCGCTCCCCGACGAGTGGGAGATCGTCCCCCTGCTCAAGGTGGGCGCCGACCTCGCCGCGAAGGCGCGCGACTACCTGCACACGCTCAGGCACATCGCGCCCGATGCGGCGCTCGTCGAAGTGCCCTTTCCCGGACACCGCGTGGAGCTCCGCTACCTGGACGACGAGCGGCGCACCGAGGTCCTCAAGGGTGGCATCCCCGCGTGGAGCTGGCTGGCGCTCAAGCCGCTGCTCGACGACGCGCGGCTGGACGCGCTCTACATCAACTTCCTGAGCGGCTGGGAGCTGGACCTGGAGACGGCGCACCTGGTGCGCCAGCACTTCCAGGGACCCATCCACTGCGACCTGCACATGCTCGCGATGGCGGTGCAGCCGGACGGCCTTCGCACGCCGCGCCCGATCCCGAACCTGGCCGAGTGGTGCGGCTGCTTCGATTTCCTGCAGATGAACGAGGACGAGCTGGCGACCGTGGCGCCGGACGGAATGAGCCTGGCGGCGACGGCGCTGGCCGCCGGCGTCTCCTGCCTCCTCGTCACGCTGGGCAAGCGGGGGGCGGTGTATTTCGCGGCGCCGGGGTTCGACCGGATCAGCGACCTGCCGCCGCGCAAGGGGCTGGCGACCGCCCCGCGCGGGGGCATGGGCGCCCTCGGAGCCATCCGCACCGCCCTCGTGCCAGCCCAATCGGTGGCCGGACCGGGCGATCCGACGGGGTGTGGGGACGTCTGGGGCGCAACCTGGTTCTCACGGATGGTCGCCGGTGATAAGTTGTCGGACGCGATGACGGCGGCCGCACGGGCCGCAGCCCGGAACGTCGGGCACCGGGGCGCCACCGGTCTCGCGGCCCACCTGCGCGGAGAACTCAGCCTCTCGTGACCAGCGTCATCACCGTCCCTCCCTCGCTGGACGATCACACATTCGAGCAGGTGGTGGAGCAGCTCGCCGCCGTGCCCGCCGACGCCAGGCTGCTGGTGGACGCGCGGCACACGCGCTGGGCCTCGCCCTACGGGCTCACGGCGCTCCTAACGCTGGGACAGACGCGCCTCGAGCGGCCGACGTTCGCCGTGCCGGAGGCAGAGGAAACGGCAGGCTACTGGGCCCGGGCCGGGTTCTTCAAGCACGCCGACGAGCTGTTCGAGCTGAATGGCAGCGTGCCACGCGTGCGTGGCGGCGAGTCCAGCGTCCTGCTCGAGATCACGCCCGTGGTGAAGAGCGAGGACGTGCACGACGTGGTGGGCCGCATCCAGCAGCAGGCGCAGAAGATCCTGACGACGGAGCTGCACTACGACGCGAAGGCGACGGTGGGCTTCGCGATGTCGCTGTCGGAGATCTGCCAGAACATCATCGAGCATGCGGGCCGCGGCGGCTGGGTGGCCGTGCAGGCGTACACGTGGCGGAAGCGGCTCAACCGCCGCGTGGTCGTCGTCGCGGTGTGCGACGCGGGACTGGGCTTCCGGCAGTCGCTGGAGAGTGCGCCCGGCCGCGTGCTGGACGACCGCTGGGACGATGGCAAGGCGCTCGAGGACGCCGTGGTCCGTGGCGTGAGCCGGTTTCGTGATCCCGGTCGCGGCCAGGGGATTGCAGGGGTCAGAAGATTCATCTCCCGCTGGGACGCGAAGCTGAGCGTCCGCAGCGGCACCGCGAAGATCTCCCTCATTCCCACGTGGGACGAGGATGTACCACTGGAGGAGCATCTGGCTCCCTTCCCGGGCGCCCAGATTCAGGTCACTCTAGCAGAGCGGGTCTCCGGGGGCCCGCGATGATGATTCACATCGACGTGAGCTCCGTGCTGCGCCAGACGGTGTCGTGCGAGCTGTATTCGAACCTGGTCACGCGCCCCACGGGCGCCGCCGTGCGGACGCAGATCGAGGCGTTGCTGGACGACGAGCGGGAGCGTTCGCTCACCGTGATCGATTTCTCCCACGTGGGGATGATCGACTTCTCCTGCGCCGACGAAGTGGTGGCGAAGCTGCTGCTGCGCTCCGTGACGGAGGAGCGGGCGGCACGGGAGGCGTACTTCCTCTTCCGCGGCGTGTCCGACGACCACTGGGACGCCATCGAGTCGGTGCTCGAGCGCCATGGCCTCGCCCTCGTGCTCGAGACGGACGACGGCTGTCGGGTGGTGGGCACGGTGAACGACCGCGAGCGGCAGGCCTGGGAGAAGGTCTACGAGATGGGCCGCGCCCGTCCCGCCGACGTGGCGCCGGCCCTCGGCACGCCGTACGACGACGCGGCCCGCGTGCTCGACCGGTTGCACCGACGCCGATTGCTCATGCGCCTCGAGGACGGCTACGTCGCCGTCGGGGGCATCGCGGACCGGCGTGCCTGACGCACGCAACAAGCCGCTTCGCGTCGCGGGGTTCGTCGCCACGCGGCTGACCGACCCCGAGCGCGGGCCGCAGGTTCGGCTCGCGCCCGTCGACGCCGAGGACCGGCTGCTCGTGGACGGGGAGCTGGCATGGGTGCACGGACCGCGGCGCCAGCAGCTGGCGGAGGTCGTGATCGATCCGGACGTGAAGCGCGGCGACGTCGTGCTTCGTGACGTCGCCGGCGTCTCGCCGTCCGAGATCGTACGGGTCGTCAAGCCCGACCTGGACTCACATACACGCCGCGGCCACTTCGCCTGATCAATGACTGAACCCACTCCAGCCGGCGCAGACGGGTCGAACGAGCGGCGCCGCGTGGAGCGGCGCAGCAATTCGCGCATCGGCGACCTCACGCTCCCCGAAGTCCGCCGGATCCTCATCACCACGATGCTCGGCGTCGTGGTGCTGGCGCTGTTCATCTGGATGGTGCGCTCGGTCATCATCGCCGCCATTCTCGGCCTGGTGATCGGATTCTACCTGCGCCCGCTCTTCCGCTGGATCCTCGAGCGGGTGAAGGGACGCAACCTGGCGGCGATCCTGACGTTGATCGGCGTGATCCTCCCCGTCCTGCTGGTGCTGGCGTACAGCTACCGCGAGATGGCAGGCGTGGTGTCGTATGCCAGCCAGCATCAGCAGGAGATTGCCGCCAAGGTGGACGCGTCCGTCTCCCGCCTGCCCTTCCTGCAGAACGCGAAGGTGGCCGACGCCATCTCGGGCTTCGTGGCGAACGCGACTGCCTACGGGACGCGCATCCCGGCGGCGGTTCGGGAAGCGCTGGCCGGCTTCTCGGTGGCGGCCACGGTATTCCTCTTCACCGCCTTCTACATCCTGATCGAGGCGGAGGTGATCGGGGGCTACCTGGCGGAGAAGATCCCGCCACGGTACGCCGAGCTGCGGGCGGCGCTGGAGGTCAACGTCCGTGGCGTGCTCTACGGCGCCATCTACTCGACGCTGCTCACCCAGACGCTGAAATCGCTGATCATCCTCGGGATGAACCTGGCGTTCCAGGTGCCGCTGGCGGGGGCGCTGGCGGTCGTTTCGTTCATCGTTGGTTTCTTTCCGATCGTTGGATCGTGGAGTGTATACGTACCCGTCGCGATCTGGCTGGTGATCTTCCGCGACGCGGTCGGTTCGGCCATCGCGATGCTCGTGATCGGCACACTCATCAACACGGTCTTCATCTCCACCTACCTCCGGCCCAAGATCGCCGCCGATCGGTCGAAGGTGCTCAACTTCTACTGGATGTTCATCGCGCTCATCACCGGGGTCTACACGTTCGGCCTCGCCGGCATCCTGCTGGGACCGATCCTCATCGGCCTGCTCAAGGCCGTAGTGGACACCGTGACGGCGCGCACGAGCTGGCAGCAGTTGCTGGAGCTGGGCGACGATGGAGAGCTGAACGCTTCACCGGGCGCATGATCAGGTTCACCCACGTCACCAAGACCTACCCCCGCACCGGCACCGCAGTCCAGGACGTTTCGCTGCACCTCCGGAAGGGCGAGTTCGCGTTCCTGACCGGACCGAGCGGGGCCGGCAAGACGACCCTCCTGCGCATGGTGTACATGGAGGAGCGGCCCACCGTGGGCGAGGTCCAGGTGAGCGGCACGAGCTCCCTGGAGGCCACGAAGCGCGACGTGGCGCGCCTCCGACGCAAGCTGGGCATCGTCTTCCAGGACTTCCGCCTGCTGGAGAACCGCACGGCGGAGCAGAACGTGGCCTTCGCCCTGGAGTGCACGGGCGCGGCGCCGGCCACCATCGCGCCGCGCGTGGCGCGCGTGCTGGGCCAGGTGGGACTGTCGTCCAAGGGCACGGCGTACCCGCGCGAACTTTCCGGGGGCGAGCAGCAGCGCGTGGCGATCGCGCGCGCGCTGGTCAACGATCCGTTCGTGCTCCTCGCGGACGAGCCCACGGGCAACCTGGATGACCGCGCGACGCGCGGGATCTTCCAGCTCCTGCGCGAGATCAACGCCGCGGGCACGGCGGTGCTGATGGCGACGCACAACCTGGAGCTGATCCGGCGCAACGACTTCCGCACGATCGAGATGAATCGGGGCTCGGTGGTCTACGACTCCGCCGAGCATGCGCCGCCGCAGGAGGCGGTGGAGCTCTGATGCGATCCCTCCGCGACGCGTTCATCACTTTCCGCCGCTCGCCGCTCCTCAGCGCGCTGAGCGTGACGACGATTGCCTTCTCGCTGTTCGCCTTCGGCCTGTTCGGGCTGGTGGCGCTGAACATCCGTCAGGCGCTGGACAAGCTCGAGGACCGCGTGGAGATCCGCGCCTTCGTCGCCGAGGGCACGCCGTCGGAGCTCGTGGATGCGGCCGCGGGGGACATCGAGACCTTCCCCGAGGTCCAGGCGGCCAGCCTCGTCACGCAGGCCGAGGCGCTGGCGCGCGCGAAGCGGGAGCTCGGCGAGTTCCGTGACGTGTTCGAAGGCGCGCTGCTGCCGGCGTCGATCGACATCAAGCTCAAGCCCGGGTCGCGCGATCCGGCCACGGTGAAGAAGGTGGCGGCCCGCGTGCAGGCGTACGCGTTCCTGAACGACGTCCGGTACGGCGAGGAGTGGATCTCGAAGCTCTATCGCCTGCGCAACATCGCCAGCATCGCCGGCGTGGTGCTGGGGCTCGCCTTTGCGGCGGTCTCGGTGATCATCATCGGGGCGACGATCCGCATGGCCGTGCTGTCGCGGGCGCAGGAGATCTCCATCATGCGCCTGGTGGGAGCGACGGACTCGTACATCCGGCGGCCCTTCCTGCTGGAGGGGTTCGCCAAGGGCGTCGCTGGTGGGCTGCTCGCGCTGCTCCTCACGTGGGTGGCGAGCCTGCTCATCAACCGCTACCTCGTCGAGACGGCCTTCTTCGACCAGCGCACGGCCGCGCTCGGCCTGCTGTTCGGTGCGATGATCGGGCTCATCGGCAGTGCGGTCTCGGTCGGGCGGCACCTGCGCAGCGTCTGATGCGGCGCGTCGCACTGCTGCTCGCGCTGGCGTTCGTCGTACCGTCAGCGCTCCCCGCGCAATCGGCCGACGCGCGCATCCGCGCCCAGCAGCAGGAGCTGGAGCGCATCCGCCGCGAGCGCAGCGAGCTGGAGCGGCGCATGGCGAGCCTGCAGGGCAACGTGCACGACCTGCGCGAGGAGATCGACAACCTCGACCGCCAGCGTGAGGCCACGGAGCGGGTCCTCGCCACGCTCGACCGCCAGATCGCGTCGATCGAGATGGTGGTGGACCAGACGACGGAACGGCTCTCCTCCGCGCAGTCCGAGCTGGTCGTGCGCCAGGCCACCCTGCAGCGGCGGCTGGTGGAGATCTACAAGCGCGGGCCCCTGTACACCCCGGAGGCGCTGCTCACGGCGCGCTCGTTCGGCGAGCTGATCGCGCGCTACAAGTACCTGCACGAGATCGCCGTGCACGATCGCGCCCTCGTGCGCGGCGTGGAGAAGCTGCGCGACGACATCGCCCGGCAGCGCGGGGAGCTGGTGAAGCTGCGGGACGCCGTGGCCGACAGCCGGACGGAGAAGCAGAAGGAAGAGGAGCGCCTGGCCCTGCTCACGGAGCAGAGCTCGTCGAACCTCGCCCGGGCACAGCGCTCGACGAAGGCGATCCAGGCCCGGCTGGCGAAGATCCGTGAGTCCGAGTCGCGCCTCACGAACGTCATCGCGACGATCGAGGCGGAGCGTCGCCGCGCGGCGAGCAGGGCCAACGCGCCGAAGGCCGCAAGCACGCTGCGCTCGGCAGACGAAGGGCGGCTCGACTGGCCGGTGGATGGTTCCCTGCTCTACCGCTTCGGCCGCGTGGTGAACCCGAACAACACGACGACGCGCTGGAACGGCGTCGGCATCGCGGCGCCCGAGGGCGCACCGGTGAAGGCCGTGGCGCCGGGCACGGTGGTGAGCGTCGGGCAGCTCGGCACCTACGGGCTCACCGTCATCCTGCAGCACGGCGACGGCGACTATTCGGTGTATGCGTCCCTCGCCGCCGCGACGGTGCGCAACGGCGAGACGGTGAAGAAGGGCGAGCGCATCGGCACCGTCGGTGTCTCGGACCCGGACCTCAAGCCGCACCTGCACTTCGAGATCCGCCCGAAGGGGCATGCAGTGGACCCCGAGCGCTGGCTGCGGGAGCACTCATGAGCACCGTCACCAAGCGGTGCACCGTGTGTGGCCGCTTCCGCGCCTACGACGCGGACGACGCCTTCTGCATCGGGTGTGGCCACGAGGGGCTCGAGCCCGAGTGCTCGTGCGGCCGCGTCTTCGACTACGCGCTCGCCGAGTCGGGCGACATCCACTGCCCGCGCTGCGGGCGCGTGCTGCGCGGGCGCACGAGCGAGCTGGCCGAGTGAGCGACGACGTGGGTACGCCTGGCGACCTGCTGGGCGCACACGTGAGCGCCGCCGGCGGCGTGCCGGAGGCGCCGCCGCGTGCGGCGGCAATCCGCGCGTCGGCGCTGCAGCTGTTCACGAAGATGGCGAACCGATGGGCAGAGCGGGAATGCGCCGACGAGGAGTGCACGTCGTTCCGCGAGCGTCTCGTCGCGACCGACGTGGCGGCGACGATGGCGCACGACTCCTACCTGATCAACCTCGCGAGCCCCGATCCGACGCTGCGCGCCCGGTCCATCGCGTCGTTCATCAGCGAGCTGCGCCGCTGCGCCGCGCTCGACCTCGACTACCTGGTCTCCCACCCGGGCAACTACATGGACGAGCGGGAGTCCGGCATCGCGCGAAACGCGGACGCGATCAGCGAGGCGCTCGCCGCCGCGCCTGGTCGCACGATCCTCTGCCTCGAGACGACGGCAGGCACGGGAACGGCGCTCGGCGCCTCGTTCGAGGAGCTGGCCGCGATCATCGACCGCATCGACCCCGCCCTGCGCGAGCGCGTCGGCGTCTGCCTCGACACCTGTCACGTCTACTCGGCGGGGTACGACCTGGTGCAGGACTACGCGGGCGTGCTGCAGCGGTTCGACGACACGCTGGGCCTCGCCCGGCTGCGCGTCATGCACCTGAACGATTCCAAGACGCCCTTCGCGTCGCGCCGCGACCGGCACGAGCTGATTGCCGAGGGCTCGCTGGGCGAGATCCCGTTCCGCCGCATCATGACCGACGAGCGGCTGCGCACCGTGCCGAAGGTGATCGAGACCCCCAAGCTCGACGACGCGACCGCCACCGACCGCCGGATGCTCGAGCGCCTGCGGAGCTACATCACCGGCTGAGCGGTCGCCTCGGCCGCGCGCGCGCGGCGTCGCGACCAGAAGAGGAAGACCGGGACACCCGCGAGGAGGAGCAGCGCTCCGCGCATGGCATTCGAGGGATTCGAGATCACCGCACCCGTCACCACGTACAGGCTCGCCGCGATGAACAGGAGCGGTGTCCACGGAAAGGCCGGCACCGCGAACCCCGGGCTCGCCGAGCGGCGGCGATACACGAACAGCGTGGCGGCCGTGGCGCCGAAGAAGATCCAGTCGGCGAAGGTGACCCAGTCCAGCAGCTGGCCGTAGCTCCCGGAGAGCAGCAGCACGATCGCCCACGCGCCCTGGGCCGCGATGGCGGTCACCGGCGCGCGCGACCGGGGATGCAGCGCGGCGAAGCGTGCGAAGAAGAGCCCGTCGCGCGCCATCGCCTGGTAGACGCGTGGCGTGACGAGGATGACGAGGTTCAGGAAGCCGAAGGTGGAGACGGCGATGCCCGCCGCGATGAGCCGGCGGCCGGTCTCTCCGGCGAAGGCGGTCATCACATCCGCCGCCGGCGCGCGGCTCGCCGCGAGGCCGGCGGGACCGAGCGCTCGAAGATAGGTGTAGTTCGCCGCGAGGTATACAGCCGCCACGATCACCACGCCGACCACCAGCGCGCGCGGCAGGTCGCGACGCGGGTTCACCATCTCCTCGGCGACGAAGTTCGTCTGCTGCCATCCACCGTACGCGAACAGCACGGGCACGAGTGCCGTCCCGACGGCGACGATCACGCCCCGCTCGAGCAGCGGCGAGGTGCAGCCGGCACCGACGCATGGGATCGCGTCCGCCGCACGGCCCCCGAACAGCGCGCCGAACACCAGCACGGCGATCGCCGCCAGCTTGAGCAGCGTGAACACGTTCTGCGTCCACGCCCCCGGGCGGACCCCGAACGCGTTGACGAGGGAGAGGAGTGCGATGGCGAGCGCGGCGAGCCACCGCTCGTGCCCGCTGCCCAGCCCGAGCAGCGGTGCGGCATAGCTGGAGAAGGTCACCGCGACGGCCGCCGCGGCGCCCGAGGCGATGGCCAGCAGCAGCGCCCAGCCGTACAGGAAGGCCGGCAGCGGGCCGAACGCATCGCGGAGGTAGACGTATCCGCCACCCGCCTCCGGCCGGCGTGCGCCGAGCTCGGCGAAGATGAATGCCCCGAGCAGCGCGATGGCGGCGCCCAGCGTCCACGTGACGAGGATCAGGCGGCCGGTGCCGACCCGCTGCGCGACGATGGCCGGGTTGAGGAAGATCCCCGACCCGATGATGCCGCCGACGACGAGCATCGTCGCCGAGAAGAGGCCGATGCGCCGGGCGTAGGTGGCGGAGGTCGGGAGGGTCGGTTCCGTCATTCGCAGAACCTGCGGCCCGTGTGCGACGAAGTAAAGGCGGGATGCGCGCGCGAGCGGTGTGTAGTTTGCCGTGAGTAACTTTCACGATCGCGGGGCCCGCTGCGCTGGCCCCGAGCCGTGGCACCCACCAGATTGCCCACCATGACAACCGATACTGCGGAAACCCTGGCCAAGGTCGAGGTGCTGGCCGACCTCGAGGAAGTCGTGCACCACCTGATGGAGCGACACGAGGCCAAACGTGTGCTCTGGTTTCCGAGTGAGCTGCTTCGTCCCGCCCCGGACACCGACCCCGATCGGTATCTCAAGGAGCTGCGGGAGCGGTCGGCTGGCATCAGCCTGCCGGCGCGCGTGGCGCTCGGCCTGAACATGCTCACCGAGGAAGGGCTGCCGCACTTCCACCGGCTGCTCGCCACCTACCTCGGTGGCGACACCTTCTGGGCGAAGTGGACGAACCTGTGGACGGCGGAAGAGGACCGGCACGGCGCCGTGCTGCACGACTACATGCACGACACGCGGATCCTCGACAACCCGGTGCTCGAGCGCATGCAGTTCGAGTACCTGAAGGCGGG
>DASURL010000210.1:0-4598 GCA_036280075.1 Gemmatimonadaceae bacterium
CGCGTACGACGTGCAGGAAACGAGGCCGTGGTGGCAGCGCCAGCTGCTGCGGCTCGGCTCGCTCGTCATCTCGGCGGTCATCGTCCTCCTCGCCACCGCCATCTTCCTCGACGGCGATCGGTTCGCGCAGTGGGTCGGCAGTTCGCTCGGGCTGGGCAGTGCGGGCGTCACGGCGATCACGCTCCTGCAACTGGTGGTCGCGGTGCTGCTGCTCGTCGGCCAGGGGGCGCTGCTGTTCAAGCTCCTCCCGAACGTGAGCCAGCGCTGGTCCACCGTGTTCGTCGCGTCCGCGGCGACGACGGTGCTGTGGATCATCGCGACCGTGCTGTTCCGCGTCTACGTGCAGCACTTCGGTGCGTACAACAAGACCTACGGGACGATCGGCGGCGTCATCGCCCTGCTGACGTGGATGTACTACTCGATGTTCGTGCTCCTGAGCGGCGGCGAACTCGCGTCGGAGATGCATCACGGCAGCGGCGCCGTCGCGCCGGAGCGTGGCGCCGTGTACCACGGGCGCATCGTCAGTGAAGGGGCCGCCGACCGTCCCTCGATGAATCGGGTGAAAGGGACGCGCTGAACGGTTGTTGTTGTCTGGTGCCGAGTGGGTGCGCCTCCGCCGGGCTCCTCTTCGGCTTACGGCTCCGTGTTCATGTACCCCGCCTCGGCACGGAATCGTAACGCCGAAGAGTCTCCGTTCTCAGTGCGACGGCTGCAGCACGACGGCATCACCCCGCTTCAGGCCGAGCGTGGCCGCTGCGCTGCCATTACGCACGGCGATCTCCACCAGGCCACTCGAGCCCACCAGCGCCGCAGCGTGTCCAGGAGCGACGTCGCCGTACGTGCGCACGAGCGGAAGCCGATGACCATGAACTCCGACGGTGCCGCTGCGCCACGACAGCAGGTTCGTCACCGCATTGCCGAAGCGGTCCACCGTGATCACCACGCCGGCGATCGTTCCATCCTCCCGGCGCGTCGGCTCGGGTGTGCGCAACACGACCGGCGACCGGCGGGGTTGGCCGAGTGAATCGAGCGATGTCCCCCGCACCAGCGCCGCCGCGGCGGGCGCGAAGAGGTCGCGCCCATGGAACGTTGCCGATGCCCCGGCGGGCACCGGCAGCTCCACGCATCGTGCACCGCCGTGCAGCAGCGCTGGCGAGAGCACCCCGTTGTCGGGACCGACGAGGAACCGCCCCTCGCTCTCCACCGCGATCGCCGCGCGTGCCCCACCCACCCCGGGATCCACGACCACCAGGTGGACCGTGCCGACGGGAAATCGCCGCCAGTACCGCGCAACGACCAGGCGCGCCCCGTCCACGTCCTGCGCCGCCACCTCGTGCGTGATGTCCACCAGCGTGGCCTCCGGCGCACCGGAACACAGCACGCCCTTCATCTCGCCGACGTAGCCGTCGGTGGTGCCGAAGTCGGTGAGGAGCGTGATGATCCCGGTCATGTGCCGTGACTCATGCGATGGAGCTACGCTTCCACCGGCCCGCGCGCCAGATCCCCATCATCGCGAACGCCCGGCCGAGTGCCGTCAGCGAGATCACCCACCAGAGCCCCGTCGTCCCCCACCGCGCGGCCGCCCACGCGGCGAGCGGGATGCGGCTGGCCGTGATCGCGGTGGACGTGAGCATCGGCGAGAGGGTATGTCCAGCGCCGCCCAGCGCCGCCTCGAGCACGATCTCGGCGCAGATGCCCAGCTGCGACACGGCAGCGATGCGCAGGTACCTCGCCCCCTCGGCGATCACTGCCGGGTCGTGGCTGAAGATCGCCGAGAACCGTTCGGGAAACGCGAGCTCCACGATGCAGGCCGCAACGCCGAACAGCGAGCAGAAGCCGACCGACAGCCAGCCGGACCGCTCGGCGCGATCGGTGCGCCCCGCGCCGAGATTCTGGCCGACGATCGCCGCCGTCGCCGCACCGAAGCCGACGCCGATCATGAACAGCCAGCTCTCCACGCGGTGCCCGATGCCGAGCGCCGCGAGGGCGGAGGTGCCGAACTGCGTCGCCGTTCGCGTGACGAGAATGTAGATGAGCGAGAACACCGTGCCCGTGACCGCGGTCGGCAGCCCGATGCGCATGATGGAGCGCCACGTTGCCCAGCGCGGACGGCCGAACACGAGGACGCCGCGCCGGCCGACGATGGTGAGCCCGATGAGGAAGGCGACGGCCCGTGTGCAGATCGTCGCGATCGCGGCGCCGGCCACGCCCAGCCGCGGGAACGGACCCCATCCGACGATCAGCGCCGGATCGAGCACCAGCGTCACCGCGACCGACACGAACAGGATGAGGAACGAGGTGCGCGTGTCGCCGGCGGCGCGGAAGGCGGCATCCACGGCGAAGAAGCCGAAGATGAGCGGCGCGCCGAGGAGGTACGTGCCGAGGTAACGCGTGCCGAGCGCGGTCACCTCCGCCGGCGTTTCCATCACGGCGAACAGGTGGGGCAGCGCGGCGAGCCCGATGGCGCCGCAGACGGCGCCGAGCAGGAGCGCCAGCACCAGCGCATCGCCCGCGCTGCGCGCTGCGTCCCTCCCTCGCCCCTCACCGTAGCGGCGGGCCGCGACGGCGGTGAGCCCGACGCTCACCATCTCGGCGACGGAGATGAGCAGCCAGATCCAGAACACCGCGGTGGAGGCGGCGGCGAGGCCGGCGGACCCTACATGGGTGCCGATCCAGAAGGCATCCACCGAGAAGAACAGCGTCATCAACAGCGATGACGCCACCGCGGGCAGCGCGACGCGCGCAATGGTGCGCGGCAGTGGGTCGGCGACGAGGTGCGCCGCCTCCCACTCGTTGGTGATCGCGACCGGGGCGAGCCCCTCGTGGGACTCGACCGGGAGCGATCCGCCGAACGGCTCGCGCTCGATCACACGGCCGACGCCGCCCCCGCCGCTTCCGCGACGCGTGTCGCGATGCCGGTGAGTGCCCGCGCCGCGGACGACGCGGGATCCGCGGTGACGATCGGCTTGCCGGCGTCGCCGCCTTCCATCACGCGCGGATAGAGCGGCACCTGGCCGAGCAGCGGCAGCTCGAGCGTGCGCGCCAGGCGCTCGCCGCCACCGGAGCCGAACAGGGCGCTCGGCTTCCCGCAGTGCGGGCACTCGAACCAGCTCATGTTCTCCACGATGCCGAGCACCGGCACGTCCACGCGCTGGAACATCTTCACGCCGCGCAGCGCGTCGCCCACGCTCACGTCCTGCGGCGTGGTGACGATGATCGCGCCATCCACGTTGGTCGCCTGCACGAGCGAGAGCTGCGCGTCACCGGTGCCGGGCGGCATGTCGACGATGAAGTAGTCGAGCTGGCCCCACGCCACGTCGGCGAGGAACTGGTTGATGATCTTCATCACGATCGGCCCGCGCCAGATGGCCGGCTGGTCGGGCTCGATCATCATGCCGAGGGAGATCAGCTTCACGCCGTGCGCCTCGAGGGGGACCATCTTCTCGTTGATCACCGAGGGCTGGCCGCTGACGCCCATCATTCTCGGAATGTTCGGTCCATAGATGTCGGCGTCCATCAACCCCACCCGCGCGCCGCCCTGGGCGAGCGCGACGGCGAGGTTCACCGCCACGGTGGACTTGCCCACGCCGCCCTTCCCCGAGGAGACGGCGATCACGCGCCCGAGGTTGCCATAGCGCTTCGGCGTGGGCGCGGACGGACGCGGCGGCGCGGCGGGCGCCTGGTCCATCACGGGGAGCGCGCGGCCCGCGGGTTTCCTCGGTGCGGTGGCCACCTCGAGCTGGAGGTCGGTCACACCGGGCACCTCCTGGATCGCGAGGCGCACGGCACGCGCGAGCGCGGGATCGTCGTCGGGCGCGAGCTGCAGCGTGGCGCGCACGCGGCCGTCGGTGGTGGTGGCGATGTCGCGCACCTGCTGGCTGGAGAACACGTCAGCGCCGGTGCGAGGGTTGGCTATGCGGGAGAGCGCCTGCGCGAGTCGCTCCTGAAGGGTGGTCGTGGGCATGCCGAAGGATAATCGCCCGACCCACCCGTAGGGTCACCCCGCATGGGCTGCGCCCCTGTCGGGACCTCACCCCGCCGCGAGGAACTCCCGCGCCGCCTCCACCACGCGGTCGCGCACGTCGCTGAGCTCCCCCGCGATCAGCGCCCCCGACGCCCTGGCATGCCCGCCGCCGCCGAACCGCCGCGCGAACGCGTTGACGTCGGTGCCCCCCGTGCTGCGGAAGGACACCTTCACCTTGCCGTGGCCCAGGTCGCGGAAGAAGAGCGCCAGCCGTGTTCCCGCGATCGAGCGCGGGTGCTCGACGATCCCGTCCAGGTCCTCGGAGCGGACGCCGAAGCGCTCCATCGCGCCCGCCGGGACCGAGATCCACGCCAGGCCGTGGGCCGGATCCACCTCCAGCGTCGCCAGCGCCTCGCGCAGCAGCTCCAGCTTCCCCACCGGCACCGACGCGTAGACGCGGCGGTACATGTCCTCCGGCTCGATGCCGGCGGCCAGCAGCTGGCACGCGATCGCGTGGCAGCGCGGCGACGTGTTGCTGAAGCGGAAGCCGCCGGTGTCGGTGAGCAGCGCCACGTACAGCCCGTGCGCCACCGGCGCGGTGATCGCGAGCCCCATCACGCGCGCGAAGTCGAAC
>DASURL010000211.1:0-2044 GCA_036280075.1 Gemmatimonadaceae bacterium
TGCACTGGCGGAGCATCGGACCGTACCGCGGCGGCCGCGTCACCACGGTCACCGGCGTTCCCTCCGCACCGCTGACCTTCTACATGGGCGCCACCGGCGGCGGCATCTGGAAGACGGAGGACGCCGGCGGCACCTGGCGCAACGTGTCGGACAACTTCGTCCGGCACGGCTCGGTCGGGTCGATCGTCGTGGCGCCAGGCGATCCGAACGTCGTCTACGCCGGCATGGGCGAGCGCGAGCCGCGCGGCCAGTCGTCCACGTGGGGTGATGGCGTCTATCGCTCCACCGACGCCGGCAGGACGTGGACGCACGCGGGGCTGGAGGCAACGAAATCCATCGCGCAGATGGCGGTGGATCCGCGCGACGCGGACGTCGCCTACGCGGCGGCCGAGGGGAGCCGGTGGACCCCGGGCAAGGATCGCGGAATCTACAAGACCACCGATGGCGGCGCACACTGGCAGCTGCTGCTCCATCCCAGCGACAGCGTGTCGGCGATCGACCTCAGCATGGATCCGGCGAATCCGCGCATCCTCTACGCGGCCTTCTGGGACTTTCAGCGGCTGCCGTGGCAGATCCGCAGCGGCGGTCCGGGGAGCGCCATCTATCGCACCGCCGACGCCGGCGCGACGTGGACACGCATCGCGGGGAAGGGGTGGCCGACGGGAACGGTTGGCCGTATCGGCGTCTCGGTGTCCGCCGCCAATCCGCACCGCGTGTATGCCATCGTCGAAGCGGCGGGCGACACGGGCGGCGTCTATCGCTCCGACGACGACGGCGAGCACTGGACGCACCAGAGCGCCGAGCGACTGGTTCGCTCACGCTCGTGGTACTACACGCGGATCATGGCCGACCCGCAGGACGAGAACATCGTGTACGTCATGAACGCCTCGATCATGAAGTCGATCGACGGCGGGAAGACCTTCCAGGTGTTGCGCGGCCTGCACGGGGACAACCACGACCTGTGGATCGATCCGCGCAATCACGATCACATGATCAACGGCAACGACGGCGGTGCGACCGTCACGCTCGATGGCGGCAAGTCCTGGTCGACGCAGGACAACCAGCCCACGGCGCAGATCTACCGCGTGAACGTGGACAACCAGTTCCCATACTGGGTGTACGGCGCGCAGCAGGACAACACGTCCATTGCCATCCCGAGCGCCTCGCCGGGCGGGATCACGGCGAGCGACTGGTATCCGGTGGCCGGCTGCGAGAGCGCGCACCTCGTCTTCGATCCGGACAACCCGCGCTACATCTACGGCGACTGCTACCAGGGCATCCTGGAGGAGTTCGACCGCGTCACGCGCATGTCGCGCAGCGTGATGGCGTATCCGCAGCTCAACCTCAACGAGCCATCGGACTCCGTCCGGTACCGGTTCAACTGGAGCTCGCCGCTCGCCGTGTCGCCGTTGAATCCGCAGGTCCTCTACGACGGCGCGCAGGTGCTCTTCCGGTCGAGCGACCGCGGGCAGACGTGGACGGCGATCAGCCCGGACCTCACGCGCAACGAGAAGGCGCACCAGGGGTGGGGCGGCGCGCCGATCACCAACGAGGGCGCCGGTGGGGAGGTGTACAACACCATCTACTACATCGCGCCGTCGCCGCACGACTCGGGCACGATCTGGGTCGGCACCGACGATGGCCTGGTGCAGCTCACGCGCGACGGTGGGAAGACGTGGACGAACGTCACGCCGAAGGGCGTCGGCCCCGGCTTCGTGAACGCCATCGAGGTGTCACCGTTCGCCGCGGGGACGGCGTACATGACCTACGACGGCTACAAGTGGAGCGACTGGGCGCCGCACATCTACCGGACCACCGACTACGGCCGCTCGTGGACGCCGATCGTCAATGGCATCCGAGACGGCGACCAGGCGCGTGTCGTGCGCGCCGATCCGGCGCGGAAGGGGCTCCTCTTCGCAGGCACGGAGACTGGCGCGTACCTCTCGTTCGACGACGGGGCGCATTGGGAGAGCCTCCAGGCGAACCTCCCGCCCGTGCCGGTCACCGACCTCGCCGTGCGTCACGGCGACCTCGTCGCCTCCAC
>DASURL010000212.1:0-12461 GCA_036280075.1 Gemmatimonadaceae bacterium
ACCGGGTTCGGGAACTTCATCGCCTCGAGGATGATCGGATGCTCGTCGTCGCACATGGTGTCACCCGTGCGCGTCTCCTTGAGCCCGATCGCCGCCGCGATGTCGCCCGCCCGCACTTCCTCGATCTCCTCGCGCTTGTTCGCATGCATCTGCAGCAGGCGACCCACGCGCTCGCGCTTGTCCTTCGTCGCGTTGTACACGTACGAGCCGGACTTCAGCACGCCCGAGTACACGCGGAAGAAGGTCAGCTTTCCGACGAACGGATCGGTCGCGATCTTGAACGCCAGCGCCGCGAACGGCGCGTCGTCGCTCACCGGACGCTCCTCGAAGTGCTCGTCGTGGTGCGGCAGGTGCCCCTGGATCGCCTTCACCTCGACCGGAGCCGGGAGGTAGTCGATCACCGCATCGAGCAGCGCCTGCACGCCCTTGTTCTTGAACGAGGCGCCGCACAGCACGGGGACGAACTCCATCGCGATGGTGGCCTTGCGGATCGCCTGACGGATCTCGTCGATCGTCAGCTCCTCGCCGTTCAGGTACTTCTCCATCAGCGCCTCGTCGTGCTCCACCGCGGCCTCGATCGCCTCGTGGCGCGCCAGCTCGACGGCGTCGTGATACTCGGCCGGCACGTCCACCACCGTGAACGTCTTGCCGAGGCTCGCCTCGTCGAAGATGTACTGCTTGCGCTCGAGCACGTCGATGTGGCCCGTGAACAGCTCGCCCGACCCGACCGGGATCTGGAGCGGGAACGCCCGCTTCGACAGACGGTCGCGGATCATCGTCAGGCAGCGATCGAAGTTCGCGCCCACGCGATCCATCTTGTTGGCGAAGATCATCCGCGGGACCTTGTAGCGGTCCGCCTGGCGCCACACCGTCTCCGTCTGCGGCTCCACGCCGGCCACGGAGTCGAGCAGCGTCACCGCACCGTCCAGCACGCGCAGCGAACGCTCCACCTCGACGGTGAAGTCCACGTGGCCTGGCGTGTCGATGATGTTGATGCGGTAGATCGGACCGGTGCCCTTCTCGTACGACGAACCGTGACGCTGCCAGAACGCAGTCGTCGCGGCCGACGTGATCGTGATGCCGCGCTCCTGCTCCTGCTCCATCCAGTCCATCGTCGCGGCGCCTTCGTGCACCTCGCCGATCTTGTAGGTCTTGCCCGTATAGTACAGGATGCGCTCGGTGGTCGTCGTCTTCCCGGCATCGATGTGCGCCATGATGCCGATGTTGCGATAGTCCTCGAGCGGCGTTGTGCGTGCCATATCTATCCCGTCAGGTGTCAGTCGTCGCGCCAGCGACACGCGCGTTCATCAAATACAAACGCGGGTGGACCAGGCGCCCCATTGGGCCGGTATCCATCCGCCTTCGCCAGGGTGTGTCCGCCTCTGCAGCGCGAACGGGGACCCAAGGCGCGCCGACCGGACTGGCTCGACGTCAGATTTTCCTGCGTTGCTTTTCGGGAGAGGCAACCCGTGCCCCCGGCCTGTAGAACCCGCCCACCCTCAGGGCGCCCATAGGAATCGGCCGCAGCGAGCCGACGTGCACGGCGCCAGGAAGCGTTACCGCCCCAAAAACACCGTAGCCACTTGAATTTATTGGAGATTCACCCGCTGTCAACAGGCGCGGCACTTCCGTCGGCAGTCCAACAGCGAAGGAACGGAAACGGCCGGATCTTCACCGCGAAACTGCCCGATCTTCTCCTCGCAGAAGACGGCTCCATGCGCCACGGAGGGTCCCGAGGCCGTTCCAATTCATTCAAGAACCTTGGGGACGCAGGGGCGAGCTTTGGTGCGCGGAGCAACGATCCCGCGAGGGACAGATCCGGCCGTTCCAGGCCGTTTATCCGGCCTCTTCCGCTCCCCCGCCCTTTCACAGAGCCTGAATGCCGAAAGGCCCAGCCACTCATTGGAGTGGCCATCCCCCTGGGTCCGGCTACGAAGTACGACGTACGGCGTACGTCAGTTGTCCTTCCTCTCCCGGTACCCGTACCCCGCCCCCAGCAGAAACACCCCCACCGCCCCGTACGCCGCCACCCGCAGCAGGATCCCGCTGATGTCCGACGCATGCATCACCGCCTTCAACGCCGCGTAGATCGCCAGCACGAGCCCGCCAACCCGCAGGCGCTGGATGCTCAGGCGACGGCCGATCACGATGCTCACCACCCCGCAGGCCGCGTAGTACGCGATCAACAAGAAGGTCGCCAGGTCGCGCGAGAACGCCTCGGCGACCTCCATCCGCCCCCACAGGACCACGAAGCCGATCAGCGCACCGAGCCGGACCGCACGGTCGGCCCACTGCGCCGGCGCCCCGCGCCCGCGGGCCAGCACCCACCCCGCGGCCGCGATCCCCAGCGTCGCCACCAGCGCCGACGCCGACGAGCGCGTCATGAAGGGGACGTACGCGTACGCCTGCCGGCTCGCCAGCTGGTCCAGCGCCGACAACGCCGCGCCCCCGCTCGCCACCGCCACGCCGATCAGTGGCAGCTCCGTCGTCTCGTCCTCGACGAGCGTCGCCAGCACCACCCCCCACGCGGCGAGGCCAGCCACGAGCGCCAGCGGCATCGGCCACAGCAGCAGCGCGACGGCGATGCTCCCCAGCACCCCGCCCACCATCAGGTGCGCGCCGCCACGCCTGCGCTCGCTCCGTAGCCGCTCGAACTGCCACGCGCCGAGCGCCATCGCCGCCCAGATCGCGAACACCACCCCTTGCCCCGGCTCACGTCCGCCCGTCGCGGCGCTGGCGATCGCCAGCGAGACCAGCGGCAGCCCGAGCGCGCTCGCCATCCACAGAGGCTGCCTGGGCCGTCGCACCAGCAGTGCGGCGTACGTCACCGCGGCCACCACCAGCGCGACCACCGCAGCCACCCGCCAGTCGCCGGCGACCATGCGATCCCAGCCGTCGGGCACACCGATCACGCCCACGGCGAGGAAGGCACGCGCCAGCGAGCCGCGCCACGCCCGCTCGCCGATCGACAGCGCGCCCAGCGCACACGCCGCACCGAACAGCACCACCGCGAATGGCGAATACCACGCCGTCCCCGTCGACATCGCCGCCGCCGTCAGCGCGTACACGAATGCGCCAGCGACCAGGACGCCGAATGCGCGGATCCACCGCGGATCGCTCACCGCGCGCAGTGACCCCACGATCACCAGCGCGCCGTACGCCAGCAGCGCCGGCGCCGACCCATGGCCGTCCGTCGTCACGAATGGCGAGGACAGCGCCCCCGCGACGGCGATGCTGAACAGGAACTCGCTGCCGTCGTGCAGCGCGAGCGCGGCGAGGGCGATCGCCACGATGTCCACGATCAGCAGCGCCACGCTCGTCGGCACGAGCTGCAGCTGCGGGCCGGCTCCCCACGCCACGAGGTCCACCACGGCGAGCGACAGCGCGAGCAGCACGTTGCCGAAGCGCACCTCGCCTCGACGATGGAAGTGCACTCCTGCCGCGCCAACCGCCGCTGCGGCGAGCGCGCCCATCGCCACGCGCACTTCCGGGGTCAGCAACCCGCGCGACACCGCCACGCGGATCAGCACCCCGACCCCCATGAGGATCACGAGCGCAGCGAGGATCAATGTCCCGTACCGCCCCACCGCCGCCTCGAGCTCCAGCCCTCCCGACGCGGCACGCACGGCACCGCGCGCCCACGTGAAGGGATCACGCGTCCCGCTCGACGACGCGCTGCGGTTGGTCGTCGGGCGTGGTGGCAGACGCAGCGCCTCGACACCGGGCGGCACGCGCACCGGCTCGCCGCGTGCCGCCGACGCACGCAGCTGCGCCACCTCGGCCCGCAGCTCGGCGACCTGGCGCTCCAGCGCCGAAAGCCGTGCCGCAGTGCCGATGTCGGCGGCCGATGCGTCCGGACGCTCGTCGACGGGACTCATGCGTCCAAGTTAGGGATGCCGGCGCGCCCGCCGCCAGCATTTTCCGCCGTTGCCACTGCGGGCGGCGCGCGTCAGGCGCGCCGTCCCGTCAGCTCACGGCCGCATCACCACCTTGGTGCAGCCGTCCTTCTTCTCGGCGAAGATCTCATACGCGTGCGGCGCCTCGTCGAGGCCCACGCGGTGGCTGATGATCGACGTCGTGTCGAAGTCGCCGTGCAGCACGCGCTGCAGCAGGTCGGGGAGGAACTTCTGCACGTCGCACTGCCCCGCCGCCATGCGCAGCGCCTTCCCGAAGAACGCGCCGAGCGGGAACTTGTCGATGAATCCCGCGTAGACGCCGATCAGGCTCACGCGCCCGCCCTTCGCCGCCGACTGGATCGCCTCCCGCACCACCGTCGGCCGGTCCATCTCCAGGCGCAGCGTCTGCTTGATCCGGTCGCTCGTCGCGAGGAAGCCGTGGCCGTGCGCCTCCATTCCCACCGCGTCGATGCACACGTTCGGTCCCTCGCCGCCGGTCATCTCCTTGAGCAGCTCCACGAGGTCGTCCGTCTCGTCGTAGTTGATCACCTCGGCCTTTCCCACGTCGCGCGCCAGCGCGAGCCGCTCCGGGAAACGGTCGATGGCGATCACGCGCGCCGCGCCCTGCAGCCACGCGCTCTGGATGGTGAAGTAGCCCACCGGCCCGCACCCCCACACCGCCACCGTGTCGCCCGGCGTGATCTCGCCGCGCAGCGCGGCCTGCCACCCCGTGGGCAGGATGTCGGAGAGGAAGAGCACCTGCTCGTCGCTCACGCTGTCGGGCACCTTGATCGGGCCGACGTCGGCGTAGGGGACGCGGGCGTACTCCGCCTGGCCACCGGAGTAGCCGCCGAACATGTGCGAGTAGCCGAAGATCCCCGCACCCGCGGTCGATCCGTACAGCGCCTCGACCATCTCCGCGTTCGGGTTGGAGTTGTCGCACGCCGCGAACATCCCCTGCCTGCAGTACCAGCACCGCCCGCAGGAGATCGGGAAGGGCACGACGACGCGGTCGCCCACCTTCAGGTTCCTCACGTCGCGCCCGACGTCCACCACCTCGCCCATGAACTCGTGGCCCAGGATGTCGCCCTTCTGCATCGAGGCGATGTAGTGATCGTAGAGGTGCAGGTCGGAGCCGCAGATGGCCGTCGCGCTGATCTTCACCACCACGTCGCCCTGCTGCACGATCTCCGGATCGGGGACGGTGTCCACGCTCAGCCTGCGCGTCCCCTGCCAGGTCACTGCTCTCATCGGCGCCTCCTCACTCCTGCGGCGTGGAACCCACGTACGCCGAATCCTCGCGGCGCCGCGCGGCTGTGGTGATCGCCCCCGTCTCCATCAGCTGCTTGAACTTCCGCAGGTCTTCGCGCACCTGGCGGTCGGGATCCTCGCCGAACAGCCGGGCGACGAAGGCGCCGAGCTTCCCGCCCGGCGGCTCGTAGTCGAGCGTCACCTTCACGATCGTGCCACGGTCCCCCGGTGCGTCGCTGAAGTTCACCGCGCCGGCGTTCGCCACGTCGGGGTCGCCGACGCTCTTCCACGCGATGATCTCATCGGGCACGTCGTTGACGATCTCGGCCTCCCACTCGACGCTGCCCGCCGGTGCCTTCGCCGTCCAGTGCGAACGGGTCGGTGAATCCACGCGCACCGATTCCAGGTGCTCCATGAACTGCGGCAGGTTCGTGAAGTCGCGCCAGAAGGCGTAGAGCTCGTGACGCGGCCGCGCGATCGTCACGGCACGCTCCACCTTCACCGCCTTGCGCGCGTTGACCGTCGCCGCGGCGCCGGTCACGTCGCCGCGATGCGTGCCGAGCACGGCGTCGGCATCGCCCGTGCTCACGCCGAGCGCGTCGTAGACCATGCAGTAGCCGGTGGCCCCACGCTGCACGAACGCGCCGCCGAGCAGCGCGGCGAGCAGCCCCCTGGCGTCACGCTGCTTCAGCCCGTATGCGATGAGCGCCGCGCCGACGGCGACGGAGCCGATGCGCTCCGGATTGGCGACGTTGTGGACGTGGCGCTCCTGGCGGGAGCGGAAGTTCACGCCACCGCCCCTCGGCCCGATGCGCGATCCCTTGACGCGTCGCGGCGACGATGTGGTTGCTGACATTGGTGAGTGCCTCGATGAAGGTGTGCGACCTTGAACGTTCAGCGGAGATCGATCGTGGATGGCGCCGCGGCGGTGGTGACGTCGTAGCCACCGTCGAGCGCCGACAGCTCCGAGCTGCGCTCGAGCATCAGCTCGTCGGCAGAGGAGATCGGCTGCTCCCGCTCCCGTGAGGCATCGGCCAGCGCTCGATCGCCATCGCCCGCGGTGCGCTCCTGCCGGCGACGCGCCGCCACGGCGATCCCGACCGCGGCGCCCACGGCGAGGCCACCGAGCACGAGCGCCCGGCCATTCACCACCGGCGGCGGCACCTGGATCACGCCGCTGGCATCGGTGATGGCCGGCCGGTCGTGGTAGCGGCCGTGCGCTGGCCGCGCCCACTCGTCGAAGTGCGATGCGAGACGGCGCAGCTCGCTCTGCAGCATTGCCGAGCGCATCGGCGGCCCGTGGCCCGTGATCGCGGCGGTCGGCGCGTAGTCGGCGAGATGTCGCAGCGAGGTGCGAGCCGCATCCCAGTCGGGTGTGAAGTACTTCGGCGGCCCGTGCATCTCGCGCCGCTGGTTGAACACGGCGATCGCCGATTCCTGCCGGGTGGTGGTGAACGCATCGCCCGCAATCAGGGTGCGGTCCACGTCGCGGACGAACGACACGTGTCCCGGCGAGTGCCCCGGCGTGGGAATCCATCGCCAGCCGGGCATCCCCGGTACGCTGCCATCCGCCGGCAGCGCGCGCACGGACGAGCCGAGATCGATCGGCCCCGTCGGGTACAGGAACGACATCGCGCTCATCGCGCCCCCGCCCACGAACGGGTCGGGTGGCGGATAGGACGAGCGGCCCGTGAGGTACGGCAGCTCCAGCTCGTGAGCATACACCGGCACGTCCCACGCGCGCACCAGCGCCT
This sequence comes from Gemmatimonadaceae bacterium, assembly GCA_036280075.1. Lineage (GTDB taxonomy): Bacteria > Gemmatimonadota > Gemmatimonadetes > Gemmatimonadales > Gemmatimonadaceae > AG11. The sequence continues at coordinate 6,902 of DASURL010000212.1, forward strand.
GCAGCGCGCCCACGTGGTCGAAGTGGCCGTGGGTGAGCACGATCGCGGCCGGCCGCGAACCGGCGCCGAACAGCCGCGCCGCCGCATGCTCGATGCGCTCCGCCGATGCCGGCAATCCCGCGTCCACCAGCACCCACTCGCGGTCTCCCGCGCCGGCCGGCCCCACGAAGCAGACGTTGACGATGTAGTCGAGCAGGTAGGAGACTTCGGGCGCGACGTAGCGTGGCGACGCGGACGTCGCGTCCCGGTTGGTGAGGAGGTCCGGCATGTGTCCTCGCGCGAGAGAGTGGGCTCACCGCCATCCGGCAAGCGCACCGCACGTGGATTCAATCGCCGTGCCGCTGAGCATGGATGCTGCGGCGAACGCTGCGCGAGCTTCGCGTCAGCTCGTGCGCGAGATGATGATCAGCGGAGCATCCGTGCGCGCGCGCGCGGCGGCCCGTGCCGCCACCGAAGCGGACACGTCGGCGATCCCCGCTGGGCGGTGCGGTGCAACCTCCACGTCGCTCGTCCCCTTCCGTTCCAGCGCGGCCCCCGCGTCGTCGGCCCTTGCGTCCGGCTCGAGCGGCGGCTCACCCGCGTGCGGCTGCTCCGGCCCCTCTGCCGCCGGCGTCCGCCGATCGCCGTGGCGACGCTCCATGTCGTGCGTGGTCGTGCCGCCGCGTCGCTCGCCGGTACGGCGCTCGGAGCTGCGATCCCACGCGTCCAGGTGCGTGAGCAGCGCATCGAGCGAGCGCACCGCGCGCTTCCCGTCGCTCTCACGCCGGAAGACGACGTGCGTCCAGCCGCGCATCCCCACCGGCCTGTGCCACGCGCCGCTGAACCGCACACGGCGGCCGGTGATCGCGTTGCTGAGCACACGCTCGAAGCGCGAGCGCGGAAGCAGGGTGACAGGGAAGAGGTCGTTCCACGTGCACAGGCGACCCACGTCGTCGTAGGCGGCGGGGCGATCGTCCAGTTCCAGCAGCGACGGCGCGCGCCCGCGCATCACCGCGGCGATGAGCCGCAGCGACAGCGGATCGCCGAAGGCACTGATGGATGGCCAGAACTGCCGCGCGGTGCGACCGGCCATCTCGCGCAGCGAGAGGTGCTCGCCCCCGAGCGACGTGAAGCGGTCCGCATTCACGTCGGCGGTGAACGGGTTGCGGGGAAAGCAGTCGTGCTTCGCCACCCACCCCTTGCGCGAGCTGTGCGGCACGGGCGCGAATCCCTGCACCACCGGGATGTCGTGCGTGGCCAGCTGGCGCAGGTCGTAGCGCGGCCACGACATGACCTCGCGAACGATGCCGACGATCAGCGTGGCCGTGGCGGCCATGAGCGCGGCGTCCGGGGTGAAGTCGCAGGTGACCTCGATGCGGTTGCCGCGCGGCCGCACCCCCACGCCGGTGGACCGTCGGTTCGCCGCGAGGAGCATCACCGGAGCCGCCAGGATGTACGTGAGCAGGTACGCCAGCCGCTCGACGCTGCGCCCCTTCGCGCGCTCGGATTCCGGCAGGTCGAACGAGACGTTGTAGTGCGTGCTGAAGCCGACCAGCCGCACCTGGCGACCGGTGTCCAGCTCCCATTCGTCCAGCTCGCCCCGGAGGAAACCGAGATTCTCCCACAACGAGCGCGTCGCGCGCGCACCGCATCCGCGCTCGATCTCGATCATCGGGGTGGCGATCTCCATCACCCCGGTGTCGAAATAGATCGCTCCGCCAGTCGGCAGATGGTAGGAGCGGCCGGTGCGGTGCACCAGGGGACCGCGGATGAAGCGACGAGGCGATCCGAAGACCTGTTCCGGCTCCCGGAGCTCGCTGTCCACCACGGTGGAGAACTCCGCTTCCATGCCGATCGCCGGCAATGCGCGGCGATTGCCCGGCGCGCGCCGCTGGCGACCGGCCTGCTCGTCACGTCGGACCTGCTTTCCCTGCTCCGTCAGCACCGATCGCCCCCCAGCTCCCCTTCCCTCGTCATTCCGCGAACCATTACAACGGGTCGCCGGCGAGCTTGACGTTGTAGGTCTCGCCCGGCGCCTCGCGTGGGACCGAGATCACGTACCCGAGGTCCAGGTGGAGATGGTCGTCCGTCTTTGCCATCTCCGGCCCCAGCGGGCGAGTCCAGACGGTGGGCAGGATCTCGCGTGCGATCCCGGCGTACCGCGCGATGGACTCGTGCGTGTCCAGGTACGTGTCGCCGATGCGGTAGATATTGGCGGCCGTCCCCCAGCAGTGCGGTGATGCACCTCCCGTTCCGGCGTGCCGAGGTGAGCAGTAGCCCCCGTTCGCCCCGATGTAGACGTAGGTCCCGACCGCCTCGCGGAGCTGCTCGAGGGCCACGGCCAGCAAGGCAGTGGCGCAGGGGATGTAGCGCGGGAAGACGCGCAACGGGGGCGCCTCCCGGACGTCCGTATGGATGAACTCGGAAACGGTGAAGTGCGGCGCGAGGTACGTCTCCCGCGCCTGCTCCCACGATTCCACTTCATAGAAGTAGCGCGGAAGCACGCGAGCCTGGCCGCGGTGGTCGCAGAGGATGCCGCCGGGAAGCAGCACGTCGCGGTACCGCCGCTCCAGGCGACGGCCATCCACGAGGCGCAGCGGGAACTGGGGCGCGTCGTCGCTCATCAGTCCCGATCCCCGGTCAATGCCGAGTAGGCGAGGTACGACGCCGCGGCGATCGTGGCCGAACGTCCCTGGGTGGATGGCTCCCACTCCGTGAGCACCGCGAGCGCGTACGGCTTGCGGTCGGGGAGGTACACGAGGCCGGCGTCGTGCGCGATGGTGGAGATGTCTCCCGTCTTGTGCGCCACCTTCGCCCCCGGCGGCAGCCCGGCGGGAATGCCGCTCTTGAACTGCTGCGCGTGCAGCGCCTCGAGCATCTCGCTCGAGAGATCGGCGTTGAACGCGCGGCCCTCGCCGATCAGCCGCAGGAGCGACACGAGCCCGTTCGCCGTGACACGGTTGTTGATGCCGTGCTCGAACGCGAGCTCGTCCTCCACGCCGCGCCGCAGGTCGATCCCCTGGATGCCGAATCCGTCCAGCGTACGCTGCAGCACGTCCAGCCCCACGAGGTCCAGGAGCAGGTTCGTCGCCAGGTTGCTGCTGGAGGCGATCATGTGCTCGGCGAGCTCCGAGACGCGGAGCGTGCGGCCGATCTCGCGATGCACGATCGAATTCGCGTCGCGATCCACGCTCACCCGGTATGGGGTGCCGTCGTACGCGCTGAGGAAGCGGTTGCGGACGTGCACGCGCGACTGCGGAAGCAGGTCGCCTCGATGGATCGCCCCGTAGACCCCGAGGAGGATGGCGACCTTGATCGTGCTCGCCGCGTGGAACCAGCGGTCGGCGTGGAAGTGGAACTGCGCGCCCGTCTCCAGGTCGTCGAGGGCGATCGCGATCGCGCGTGCCTTCGACTTCTCTTCCAGCTCGGCGAACCGTGAGCGAAGCTCGTCGGGCTGGTCGAGGGAAGGAACGGGGGAGTCGTCCTGCATGGGGATTCGGGAGGCCATGGCGGGCCGAGCATGCGCAAGGCAGGTGCCGCGGCCTCCCGCCGCGGCACCGCCCGTTCTTCAGCGACTCAGGTGGTCACGTCCGCGCGCTCGGTGACCGCCGCTTTCGGCGCCGGCTGACCCACGATCAGTGTGGCGCCCGGCCGCGTGGCACGAACCGTCTCGCGCTTCATCAGCTTCGTCGACCGGAAGGCGCTCACCGCGAGCACGATGGACGAGATGCCCATCACGACGAGCTTCACCAGCGCCAGCGCCGACGCGCCCTTGAACTTGTCCAGCGCCGCTGGATTCACGCGCCCCTTCATCTGCAGCGCATCGAGCGTGAACGAGCCGGCACCGACGATCATCAGCACCGCCACCAGCACGGCGATCACGCCCACCGTGATCACGACCTTCCGGTCGCCGCTGAGGAGGGCCAGCGCGTAGACGAGCACGAGGACCAGCAGCGGCGCGCCGATCGCGCTGGAGATCAGCCCCACCGCGCCGAAACGCCACATGACGGTGCCAGGATGCATCGGCGAGATCGCCATGAGCAGGTCGATCAGTGGCAGGATCGACGTCACGGCCATGATGAGATAGCCGGGGACCCGGAGGCGGCGAATGAGTTCGGGGGCGGTGGACGTCATCGGGGAGGCGGGCTGGGGAGGTATCGGCGGTCACAAACGTTCCGCGGCCCCTCAATATGCCGGACGCCTCCGAAAATGCCAGATCGGATGTGACGCCCCCACCGCTCCCGGTCCCCCGGTCCTCCGGTCTCCCGGTCCCCCGGTCCGCACCCTGCTCAGCCCGCCACTGTGGATTATTTGCCCATCACGTGTTTTGTGACCCGAGACCGGTCTGCCGCGTCTGCTTGACGCAGGACCCTGCCCCTCAGCCCCGGCAAACAGATGGCTTCGGAACATTCACGCGACATCCTGAGTGAGGTGCGGACCGCTCGCTTCAACGCTCTCGTCGCCGAGCTCATTCCCAAGATTCGCCGCCTGGGCCCCGACCTGTCCGAGGAGGCCCTCATCGAGACCGCAGAGCGACTGGCCGACCACCGGCTGGCCAGCGAGGGACTCGGGGGCTTCCGGCAGTGACCCTCCCCCGCATCGGCATCTCCGCTCCGGCAGTGCCCCCCTCCGTCGATGCCGATCCCCTCGCCAGCCCGCGCATCCGCGCCCTCGCCCTGGAGATCGCCTACCGGCTGCGGCCCGTCTGCGGACACCTCCCGGAAGGAGAGCTGGTCCGGCTGGTGACTCGCCTCGCTGTGGCGCAGCATCAGGCCAACGCTTCGGCCGGCCCCACCGCGACGTGAGCCACGCCGAGGAGCCGCGAGACCCCCTCGCCCGCCTGCGCGACCAGCGGCTCCAGGAGATCATGACCGCCCTCACCCCGCGGCTCCGCCCCCTCTTCCCCGACATGCCGGACGACCTGTTCCAGGACCTGCTCGAACGGATGGCGGAGATCCAGTCACGGGACGAACAGCAGGACTGGGGCGAACTCTGAGGCCTCGTCCGCGGGCCCATTGGCCGCTTTCGCGGACACATTCATGATTGGCCCGACGGTTGCGTTCGCTGGAGGTGTCCTTCACCTCGAACGCCGTGGCCGAATCCTTCCAACCCGACGACGTCAGCTCGCTCGCCCAGCGGGTCGCTGAGAGCATTGCCTCCCTCTGCCCGCACCTGCCGGCGGAGCAGCGGGACGACCTCGCCACCCGCCTGGCGCTGCGGGAGCTCGCGTACGCCGCGGAAGCGTCGTCCGCATCGAGCGACCTGGAGCTCGAGCCGGCACCGGCGGGCAATCGGGTGGTGTGGCTTCCCGGCGCGTCGGGCTCGGCCATCGTCCTACCTGCCGGCGAGGAGCCGCCGGACGCGGCCGCACGGGCAGCGCAGCTCCTGGCGTGGGCTCGACGTCGCACGGCCGCCATCGGCCCGATCGCCGCTCGGGGATCGGCGGCGCTCCGGCAGGCTGGTGCGGCGCTGCTCAGCGCCTCTCAGGCACGGCCGAGAGTCCAGTAAGAGAAGATCGCCCCGCCTGGTCCGACCAGGCGGGGCGATCTCGTACGCTCGAGGCGAGCTTACCAGCGATAGT
>DASURL010000213.1:0-4638 GCA_036280075.1 Gemmatimonadaceae bacterium
GGGCGGGGTGCACCTGTTCGACCGCCGGACCGGTGCACCGATCGCGACGCACGCGCTGCCCGGCCTCGTGATGAACGACGTGGCGTGGGGGGCGGATGGCACGCTGTGGATCACCGACACCGGTCCCGACCGCACGAAGACGCCCGTGGACACCTCGAAGGACCTCGACGCGGTGTGGCAGATCATGCCGGACGGCCGGGTGCGCGCCGTGGCGCGCGGGCTCGCGCTCGACCGGCCGGACGGGATCCTCCTCGACGACGACGGCGCGCTCGTCACGACCTTCGGCGCGAGCCGCATCGAGCACGTGAACGCGAGCGGCGAGCGTGGCCAGCAGACGGTGGTGACGCTGCCCGGCGGACGGGTGGACGGGCTGCGGCGGTTGCCGGACGGCGCGATGGTGGTCACGAGCTGGGACACGAAGTCGGTGTATCGCGCTCGACCCGGCGATTCGCTGCGCGTGCTGCTCACGGGCGTGACGTCGCCCGCGGGTGTGGCCGTGGACACGAAGCGCGCGCGACTCGCCGTGACGTCCATGCAGAACAATGCCCTGTACCTTCTTCCCCTACCGCGATGATCGTGACACGGAGATGGCCGGCAGTTCTCGCGATGCTGGCAGCGGCCGCCTGCGGCGCGCGTGAGACGCCGGGACGCGGCGCCGACTCGACGACGGCGAGGACGACGACGACCACCAGCTCGGCGGGGGACATCGCCCTCCCCGCGATGGCGTCGCGCAGCGCGGCGTGGCTGCCGCCGGGCGCCGACGACGGCAACTGGAAGATGCCGTCGCGCGACTATGCCGGCACGCGCTACTCGCCGCTCACCGAAGTCGACACGACGAACGTGGCCCAGCTCGAGCTGGCGTGGACGTTCGACGACGGCGAATCGCACTACGGGCACGAGATGACGCCGCTCGTCGCCAACAACACGATGTACATCGTGTCGCCCTTCCCGAACCGTGCCTTCGCGCTGGACCTCACCAAGCCCGGCGCCCCGGTGAAGTGGACGTACGAGGCGAACCCGAGCCCGATCGCCATCGGCAAGGCCTGCTGCGACGCGGTGAACCGCGGCGCGGCACTCTACGACGGGAAGTTGATCTACAACCTGCTCGATGACCACACGGTCGCCGTGGACGCGAGCACGGGGAAGGAGCTCTGGCGCACGAAGCTCGCGAACGTCGAGGACGGCACGACGATGACGATGGCGCCGCTCGTGGTGGACGGGAAGGTGTACGTCGGCAACTCGGGCGGGGAGATGGGCGTGGCCGGCTGGCTCGCGGCGCTCGACGTCAACACCGGGAAGGAGCTGTGGCGCGCCTACAGCGTGGGGCCGGACAGCCTGGTGCGCATCGGCGCCGACTTCAAGCCGTTCTACTCCTGGATGCGCGGGCGGGACCTGGGCGCGACCACCTGGCCGGCCGGCGCGTGGAAGCATGGCGCAGGGGCGGTGTGGGGATGGGTCACCTACGATCCCGAGCTCAGGCAGATCTACTACGGCACGAGCAACACGGGGCCGTGGAACGCCGCGCAGCGTCCCGGGCTCAACCTGTGGACGAGCGCCGTGTTCGCCCGCAAGGCGGACAACGGCATGGCCACGTGGGCGTACGCGATGACGCCGCACAACGAGTGGGACTACGACGCCGTCAACGAGAACATCCTCGTGGACCTGCCGATCGGCGGCCAGACGCGCAAGGTGATGGTGCAGTTCAACCGCAACGGCTTCGCGTACACGATCGACCGCACGACGGGCGAGGTGCTGGTCGCCAAGCCCTTCGGCCACGAGAACTGGGCGTCGGGGATCGACCCGAAGACGGCGATGCCGATCGTGAACGAGGACAAGCATACCGTCCCGCCGGGCCGCTGGGTGCGCGACATCTGTCCCGCCGACGTCGGGGTGAAGGACTTCGAGCCGTCGGCGTTCTCGCCGCGCACGGGGCTCTTCTACGTCAGCGTGCAGAACATCTGCATGGACTACAAGGGGCGCGAGGTGAGCTACATCGCCGGCACGCCGTACTGGGGCGCGCAGATGAAGCGGCACGTGGGCCCCGGCGGCAACTATGGCGAGTTCATCGCCTTCGATGCGGCGACGGGCACCAAGGTCTGGGGCATTCCCGAGCCCTTCCTCACCTACAGCGGCGCGATGGCGACGGCCGGCGACCTCGCGTTCTACGGCACGGTGGACGGCTGGTTCAAGGCGGTGAACGCGCGCACGGGGAAGGTCCTCTGGTCGCGCAAGCTCGGCTCGGGCATCATCTCGGCGCCGATGGCGTATCGCGGGCCGGACGGGCACGAGTACATCGCGATCGCCGCCGGCGTGGGTGGCGGCGCCATGGTGACGTCGAGCCAGCCAGGGTTCCCGGCGCGTGGCAGCAGCTACTACGTGTTCACCCTCGGCAGGAACATTCCGGCCACCAAGCCCGCGACGCCGGGCGGCGCGGGCGGTGCCGGGAAGACGCAGGGAGGGAAGCCATGATGACCCTCGGCAACTGCGGCGCACGCGCCGCGGCGCTTCTCCTGACGGGAAGTGTGATCGTGGCCCTCGGCGCCTGTCGCGAGGACACCCAGGACGTACGCGGTGGCGCGCAGGGCAACGTGACGCTCCCGCAGCAGCAGGGGAAGGTCGCCCGGGCGACGGACACCACCGGCCTGCCGCCGGAAGGGGCGCTCGCGCAGGTCGCGATCGGGGATCTCGCGGGCGTGGGGAACAACACGCTCGACGCGCAGGTGGCGAACCCGTACGCGAGCGACCGTGCGGCCGTCGAGGTGGGCCACGAGATGTTCGTCAACATGAACTGCGCGAGCTGCCACGGCTACGACCTGAAGGGCGGGATGGGTCCCGACCTGACCGACACCTACTGGCGCTACGGCGGCTCGCCGGCGGACATCTACAAGTCCATCTACGAAGGACGGCCGCAGGGGATGCCGGCGTGGGGGCGTGCGCTCCCGCCGCAGGTGATCTGGAAGGTGGTCTCCTACATCCAGTCGAAGGGAGGCACCTATCCCGCGGGACTCGCCGACCGCGGGCGGCAGGGGGACCTGGGCGACGATGCGGACACGACGTCGTTCAGCACGCTCAAGGGCAGGAACAATGTGCACTGACCGTGCAGGGCACCGCGCCATCGGCTGGCCGACGACGGTCGGCGCCGTGCTGCTCGCGGCGTGCAACGGCACGTCGTCGTACATGGACGCCACCGGCACGGCTGGCCGACAGGAAGCGACGCTGGGCTGGTGGCTCACCGCCGTCGCGTGCGTGGTGGTCCTGTTCGTGAGCGTGGCCGTCCTGCTCGGCATGGCGCGGCATCGCCACGATCCTCAGCGCAGCGACGAGGGCGTGATGGCGCGGCGCGACGTGAAGTCGGGGCTGTCGTGGATCTACGTCGGCGTCGCCGTGTCGGTGGTGATCCTCGCCATCAGCTTCGGCGGCACGATGGTGACGCTGAACGCCGCGAGCCGAGCGCCCATCACGCCATCGCTCACCGTGGACGTGACGGGGCACCAGTGGTGGTGGGAGGTCACCTACTCGCAGGCGGACGATCCGTCGCTGGGCTTCACGACGGCGAACGAGCTGCACCTGCCGGTCGGGCAGCCGGTCCGCGTCCGCCTCCACTCGGCGGACGTGATCCACAGCTTCTGGGTGCCGCAGATCGCCGGCAAGATGGATGTCATCCCGGGGCAGGTGAACGAGACCTGGCTCGAGGCGCGCGAGCCCGGTGACTCCCGCGGCATGTGCGGGGAGTACTGCGGGTTGCAGCACGCCGTGATGGCGCTCGACGTGCGCGCCGAGTCGCCGCAGGCGTTCCGGCGGTGGGCGGACGAGCGGCGCGCGGGGGCGAAGGCGCCGGCCACCGCATCGGCGAATGCGGGACGCGTGGTGTTCGCGCGCTCGTGCGGCGTCTGTCACGCCGTCGCCGGCACGGAAGCGCTGGGCCGCATGGGCCCCGACCTGACGCACCTCGCCAGCCGGCCGACGATCGGCGCCGGTGCGCTCACCAACAGCGGTGAGCACCTCGCGCAGTGGATCCGCAACGCGCCGGGCGTGAAGGAGGGGGTGCGCATGCCGCCCATGGCGCTCAGCGACGCCGAGCTGCGCGACGTGGTGGCGTACCTGGAAACCCTGCACTGATCACCGGCCGGCACACCGAACCCGAGGAATCGCACCGTGGCAGCTACCGCCGTCGACCGCGTCGACACCGTCCAGCTCAGGGAGACGTGGGAGACTCCGCGCGGATGGCGCGGCACGCTCTCGAGCGTGGACCACAAGACCATCGGCCTCCGCTACCTCGTCACCTCCATCCTGTTCCTCGTCATCGGCGGGGTGGAGGCGCTGCTGATGCGCTCGCAGCTCGCCGTGAGCGGGGAGCGGATGCTGTCGGCCAACCTGTACGACCAGATGTTCAGCATGCACGGCGTGACGATGATCTTCCTCTACGCCGCGCCGGTGCTCTCGGGGTTCAGCAACTACCTGTGGCCGCTCATGCTCGGCTCGCGCGACATGGCGTATCCGCGGCTGAACGCGCTGTCGTACTGGACCTACCTCGTCGCGGGGATCTTCCTCTACACGAGCCTGCCGCTGGGCGCGATGCCGGACGCCGGCTGGTTCGACTACGTGCCGTACGCGTCGCGCGCCTTCAACCCGGGGCTC
>DASURL010000214.1:0-3273 GCA_036280075.1 Gemmatimonadaceae bacterium
GGTGAAGTGGGTCGCCCCCGGCCTCAGCGACTCGCACGCGCGCCGCATCGGCATCTTCCGCAACGCGTCGCCGTCGATGGACGAAGGGTGGACGCGCTGGGTGTTCGACCAGTACCGCATCCCGTTCACCCTGCTCACCGCGCGTGACATCCGCGCCGGCAACCTCGCCTCACGCTTCGACGCGATCATCATTCCCGACCAGAACGCCCGCGCCATCGAGCGCGGCCCGACGGGCAGCTACCCCGATTCGCTCAAGGGCGGCCTGGGCGACGAGGGGGCGGCGTCGCTCGCCGCGTTCGTGGACGCCGGCGGCACCCTGCTCGCCTTCAACGACGCCAGCAGCTACGCGATCGATGCGCTGTCGCTCCCCGTGAAGAACGTCCTCGCCGGCGTGCGGTCCAGCGATTTCTATGCGCCAGGCTCGATCATCAGGGTCGAGCTCGACCGGTCCAATCCACTCGCCGCCGGGCTGACCGCGCCCGAGTCCGGCGTCTGGTTCGAGCGCTCACCGGCGTTCGACATCACCGACGCCTCGCGCGCGACTGCCGTGGCTCGCTACCCGGCGTCGTCCGCCGGCAACCCGCTCCTCAGCGGCTGGCTCCTCGGCGCCGAGAGGCTCGGTGGCAAGGCGGCGATGGTGGACGTCTCGCGCGGCAAGGGACACGTGATCCTGTACGGGTTCCGGCCACAGTACCGGGCGCAATCGATGGCGACGATGCCGCTGGTGTGGAACGGGTTGCTGAAGTAACTGCTACCGACGTACCTCGTACTTCGTACTGCGTACGGCGACCGACATCCGCGCCCCTCGAAGGCTCGGTACCGATCGCGGTACGGCTGGCCGGTGTGCCGAGAGGATGCATCGGCACATTGTTGGGGCCTGACCGACGGTCCCCGTACGGTGTACGAGGTACGAAGTACGTCAGTTGTCTTTCATGCGTCCAGAAACTTCCCCGCTGAACCAGCGTACTTGGGTGCATCCCCCTCGCCCAAGGGTCGTTTCTGATGCTCGCACATCTCCTCGTCGCCCTTCTCCAGGCTTCGGCACCGGCGAAGCCCGCCCCCGTCGCTACGCCGGCCGATACGAGCGCATCGGCTGCCGCGCCCTCCGACTCGACGAAGAAGAAGCGCGAGAAGAAGCCGCCGAAGCGCATTCCGCTCACCCCTGAGCTCCTGGCGTCGGCGTTCAAGGATCCCCAGGCGCGCAACATCCTGCAGCTCGCGCGCACCGCGCGCATGAGCCAGGACTCGGCGCTCCAGGGCTACGACGCCACCACCTACCAGCGAATTTCCGCCGGCTTTGGCTTCTCGAAGATCGGCCCCTCGCGTCTCGCCTTCCGCACCGAGTCGGCCACGCACGTGCGCTGGCGGCGTGGCGTGGGCGCGTACGTGGATCTCACCGGATCGCGCACCGTCATCCCGATCGCCGGCAAGAGCGGACAAGCCAGCATCGACGACGACATCTCTCCCATCCCCTACTATCCGGGGAGCGAGACTCTCTGGATCGGGGGCGACGCGGCGCACCGCGCGGTGGACGAGAACGACGGCGTCATCCATCCCCTCGCCGAAGGGGCCGAGGCGTACTACACGTACGCGAGCGGCGACTCCGTCACCTTCCGCCTCCCCGACGGGAAGTCCATCAGGCTTCGTGAGCTCGAGGTCCGCCCGCGCGAGCCGAAGTGGAACCTCGCCGTCGGCTCCCTCTGGTTCGACATGAGCGGCGGCCAGCTCGTGCGCGCCGCCTACCGCATGAGTGTCCCGATGGACATCGTCGCCGTCGCGGAAGCGGACGACCCGAAGTCGTTCGACGACGTCCCCGCCTGGGTGAAGCCGATGATCTTTCCCATGACGGCCCAGATCAGCGCCATCGGCGTGGAGTACGGCCTCTACCAGGGACGCTTCTGGCTGCCGCGCGTGCAGGTCGCCGAGGGTGGCGCGCAGGTGAGCATGATGCGCATCCCGTTCAAGCTGCAGCAGAAATACACGTACACCGCGGTGAACGCGGTCGAGCCGCTGCCGCCCATCGTCTCCGACACGCTGGACAGCACCACTCACATCCAGGCCGGCATCCACGTCGGCGGCTCGAAGGAGAGTCGCGACTCCGCGCGCGTCACACGGCGTGAGGCGCGGAAGCGCCAATGCGACAGCACCGGGTTCCGCACGCACGTGCGCACGTCGGATCAGAACCCGAATCCGGTGCTCGTGCGCATCCCCTGCGACTCCACCGTGCTCGCCAACTCGCCGGAGCTCCCGCCCTCCATCTACGACGAGGGCGAGCAGACGGCCACCGGCCATGAGATGGATGCGCTCGTGCAGGAGGCGCTGTCCATGAGCGCACAGGCGGCCTGGTCGCCGCAGCTCCCCACCTTCGAGCTCGAGCGCCCCCGCTACAACCGCATCGAGGCGCTCTCCGTCGGCGGACGTGCCGACCAGATACTCGGCAAGGGCTATTCATTGCACGCGACGGCGAGAATCGGCGTCGCCGACCTCGAACCGAACGTGGAGCTCACCGGCTCGCGCAGCGACCTGCGTCGCACCCTCTCGCTCACCGGGTACAACCGCCTCGTGTCCGCCAATGACTGGGGGAGCCCGCTCAGCTTCGGCAGCTCCATCTCGGCGTTCCTCTTCGGCCGCGACGAGGGCTTCTACTATCGCGCCTCGGGGCTGGAGCTCACCTCCACCCCCGACGTCGCCGGCGCGAGCGCGTTCACCTGGGGACTGTTCGCGGAGCAGGAGCGCACCGCCCGCCAGGAGACGAATTTCTCGCTCGCGCATGCGACGAACGGCGTGGACTTCGTGCCGAACGTCGAGGCGGCGAAGGGCACGTATGTGGGCGCACGCACGCGCTACACACGCAGCTTCGGCCTCGACCCGCAGGGCTTCCGCCTGTTCAGCGACTTCCGCCTCGAGGGCGCGCACGGCGATACCGCGAGCTACGGCCGCGCCGCGCTCGACCTCACCACCTCGCACGGCATCGGCAATGGCGCCGTGTCGCTCACCGTGGCGGGAGGAAGCAGCGTCGGGGAGGTGCCGCCGCAGCGCGACTGGTTCCTCGGCGGGTCGCGCACCGTGCGTGGCCATCGCCCCGGTACCGAGGCCGGCGACGCCTTCTGGCTCGCACGGGCCGAAATCGCGCACGGCCTCGGCGTCGTGCGCCCCGTGCTGTTCGGCGACATCGGCTGGGCGGGCGACCGCCGCACCTGGCGCGACATCGGCCAGCCGATGTCCGGCGCCGGCGCGGGCATCACCATCCTCGACGGGCTCATCCGCTTCGAC
>DASURL010000215.1:0-5372 GCA_036280075.1 Gemmatimonadaceae bacterium
CTCCGTGAACTCGGCCCCGAAGAGCAGGATCATCGACGTGTAGTAGACCCAGATCAGCACCACGGCCAGCGAGCCCGCGGCGCCGTAGGCGCTGCCCGGATCGGTGCCGCCCAGGTAGTAGCTGATCACCGACTTGCCGAGTACGAACAGCAGCGCGCTGGCCAGCGCACCCGCGCCCACGTCGCGCCAGCCGATGCGCGCGTCGGGGAGGTAGCGGTACATCGCGGCGAACAGCGCGGCGATCACGACGAAGCTCACCACCCAGTTTCCGACCTGCAGCAGCACCGCCGCGGTGCCGAGCAAGCTCGTGAGGCGCTTCGTCGCGGCGCTCAGTGCCGTGCTCACGATGAGCGAGACCAGCAGCAGGAAGGCCACTGTCACCACGATGCCGAACGAGAAGATCCGCTTCACCAGGAACACCCGGATCTGGTTGCGGCGCGGGTCGGGCTTCACCGCCCAGATCTTGTTCAATGCGCTCTGGAGCTGCGCGAAGCTCGTCGTGGCACCGAACGCCAGGGCAATCACCGACAGGATGGTGCCGAGCGATGCCGGCCCCTCGCCCACGGCCGCGTGCTCGATGATCGTCGTCACCTGCTCCGAGCCGGCCTTGCCGATCAACCCGCCCACCTGGCTCACGATCGCCTGCCGCACCTGCGCGGGATCGGTGAACTGGCCGATGATGCTCAGCAGCAGCGACAGCAGCGCCGGCAGCGAGAAGAAGGTGTAGAACGAGAGCGACGCCGCCATCGAAGAGCAGCCGTCGCTGAAGAACTTGTTGAGGCAGGCCCAGAGGAGCCCGAGGACGCCGCGCGCCTGCGCGAGCAGTCCTTTTCGGGCCGCTGGCCCGATCGATTCGGTCATGCCTTTTTCCCCACGAGTGTCATTCCGATCGCCGCGACGAGTGCAAGCGACGCGCCCATGACGAACGCCACCGGCGCACCGCTGCGGTCCCAGACGAACCCGAACAGGAGCGACGCCGGCAGCGCGCCAAGGCCGATCGCCAGGTTGTACCAGCCGAACGCCGTGCCGCGGCTCTCCAGCGACACCATGTCCGCCACGAGCGCACGCTCGCTCCCCTCGGTGAGCCCGAAGAACAGGCCGTACAGGGCGAACAGGGCCCACGCCTGCCATGCCTCGCTCGCGCGCGCGAAGCCGAAGTACACCACTGCGTAGAGCAGCCAGCCCGCGATCAGCGTCGGCCGGCGCCCGATGCGATCCGACAGCACCCCGCCCGGGACGTTCGAGGCTGTCTTGACGACATGAAGGGCTGCCCACAGGATCGGCGCGAGCGCCACCGGCACGCCGAGCTGGTTCGCCCGCAGCAGGAGGAAGGCGTCGGTGGAGTTGCCGAGGGTGAAGAGGAAGATCACCCCGAGCACCTTCCAGAAGCGCGCGCCCATCGGGCGCGTGAGGTCGAGTCCCTTCGCTGCGGCCCCCGACCGCGTCGCGGCTCGCGGCACGTCGCGCACGAACGCGACGAGGACGATCAGCGACAGGAGTGCAGGGATCGCCGCCAGCCAGAACACGGTGCGCAACGCCGCGAAGTGCCAGGTCAGCACGGCGAAGGCGATCAGTGGCCCCAGCACCCCGCCGGCGTTGTCCATCGCGCGGTGAAAGCCGAACGCGCGTCCGCGGATGGACGGGTCCACCGACTCGGCGATCAGCGCATCGCGTGGCGCATTGCGAATTCCCTTCCCCACCCGATCGGACACGCGGATGGCGAGCACCTGCGACGCCGACTGCGCGATCGCGACGAGGGGCCGCGCGATACTCGCGATGGCATAGCCGATCACCACCAGCGGCTTGCGGCGCCGCACCCGGTCCGACCACCAGCCGCTCGCGAGCTTGAGCAGCGCCGCCGTCGTCTCGGCAGCCCCCTCGATAGCGCCGACGAACGCCGCGTCGGCGCCGAGGGTCGCCGTGAGGAAGACCGGGAGGAGCGGATAGATCATCTCGCTCGACACGTCGGTCAGGAAGCTGACCGCGCCGAGCGCGATCACGTTGCGGCCGAGCCTGGGTCGCGAGTGGGAGTCGTTCATGCGTTGCTGCGTGTGGTCGGGCCCGCCCGATGATTTCCCGGCGCTTGCGCCGGTGGCGGTCCAGGGGCCATAGATAGCACATGCGCACACTCGATGCGCGGGCCGGGTCGCCACACACCGCGCTCGCCGACGTGCACGAGCTCTGGGAGCGACTCGGCGCCGCCCGGGCCGAGCTAGCCGCTGGCGACGAAGGCGTACTCCGGGAGCAGATGGCGCTGTCGGCCATTCCCTCGCCCACCGGCGGCGAGGCAGCGCGGGGCGCGTACCTCGCGGCGCGGTTCGACGCGCTCGGCCTCCGCGTCCGGGTGGACGAGGTAGGCAACGTGCTCGGCACCCGCGTCGGCGCCGACGATGACGCGCCCGTCTTCCTCTGCGCGCATCTCGACACCGTGTTTCCCGGCGACGCCGACGTCACCGTGCGTCGCCGCGGCGCCCGGCTGGACGGGCCGGGCATCGTGGACAACGCGCGCGGGCTCGCCGGCATGCTCGCGCTCGCGCGGGTGATCGACGGCACCACGCTGCGGACGCGGCGACCCATCGTCTTCGTCGGCACGGTGGGCGAGGAGGGCTGCGGCGACCTGCGCGGCGCGAAGCACCTCTTCGCGAACGTGGACCGCACACCGGCCTGCTGCATCGCCCTCGACGGCGCGGGCGACGATCGCATCGTGCATCGCGCGCTCGGCGTGCGGCGATTCCGCATCACGTATCGCGGGGCGGGTGGGCACAGCTGGGCGGCGTACGGCGTGCCCAACCCGGTGCATGCCGCGGGAGCCGCGGCGGCGCGACTGGCGGCGCTGCCGCTGCCGCGTCAGCCGCGCACCACGCTCTCCGTCTGCCGCATCGGCGGTGGCATCAGTGTGAACTCCATCCCCGAGGATGCGTGGCTCGAGGTGGACCTGCGCTCCAGCTCGGGCGAGGTGCTCGCCGGCTGCGTGGCAGATGTCCGCGCCGCGGTGCACACGGCGGCGCGCGAGGAGAACTCGCGTCGCGCGCCGGGCACGGAGCCGCTGTCGTACGAGGTGGCGATGATCGGCGACCGTCCCTGCGGCGCGACCTCCGAGCATCATCCGCTCGTGCGCATCGCCTGCGCGGCGACGCGTGCCATCGGGCGTGCCCCTGAGTTGGTGACTGCCTCCACCGACGCGAACGTGCCGATCAGCCTCGGCATCCCCGCCATCGCGATCGGTGCGGGTGGCCGCGGCGGCGGCGTGCACACGCCGGCCGAGTGGTACGACAACAGCGATGGATCGCTCGGTCTGGTGCGCGCGCTGGCGATCGTCGTCGCGGCGGCGGAGCTGGGGTGATCCCGACGGTCAGCGGGCACCCGACGTGACTCGAACGACGTGCACCGAGTTCGTCAGGGCACGCGCGACGTCGAGTCTCCCTGAACGGTGACGTCCCTCAACGCGATCCTGCTGCCTTGCTGGATCTGCAGTTGCACCGTGCCGGCGAGCGCCGTGGTACGCGCCTCGAGGATCAGGGGAACGTTCGTCGGTGCGCCGCAGAACAGGAAATCGCCCGTTGCGGAGCTGCGCGCATGAAGCAGCCGGAGCTGCCGCCGCGGCCCTCGGCTCTCGCTCCATGAGAGGATGACGGCGGACGCACCGACGCGACTTCCGAATCGATCACGGACGACACCTCGCAGCATCCCGCGCATCCGCGAACCGGTATCGGCGGCGGAGGGACAAACGGCCCCAATGAGCGAAGAGCGCGTGGGCATGACCAGCGCGCGGGGCGCCGCTGAGTCGCGCGTGTCAAGCGGTATGATCGCCGCGGCGAGCCCGAGTGAGTCGCGAAGGGGCCTCCAGATCCGGAGCTGCACCGTGCCCGGCCGCACCTCCTCGAGCACGAACGCACCATCTTCGTCCGTGCGAGCGGAGCGGGCGTGCCCGGCGACGCCCACCACCGCACCGTGGATGGGAATTCCCGCGCTGTCGCGCACGATGCCGCGCAGTGCGGTGGTAGCGCCCGTCCAGATGGTGCTGTCGGCATATCGCACGCGAAATACCGATCCGACGGTCTCCTGACGCGCCACGAGGACGGGGCGGAGCTGGGTACGACTGGTCAGGCTGCCGACGGAGGAGCCACCAGCGCTGATCACGGTCCGTCGCTCCTCGAAGACCGGAAGCAGGAGCCGCCACTGGTCCACGATCCAGCCTCCGGTGGGCAGCCGACGAAAGTGCACCTCTCCGCGCGCGGGCGCCGCTCGCTCTTCCGCCTGCACACCCGTGTACTCGAATTCGAGTCGGCGCAAGCCGGCGTCGGCGCGGCCAAGGACGATGCGTCCTCTGATCTCGGGGACATTACGATCCGGCGTCGGCTCGAACTCCAGGAGCGCGGAGTCGGCACCCGCCGGCGTGGAGATCGCCCGGATGCAGTGCTCGGTGACAAACGCCTCGGAGAGGAGAATCTCGTCGTCGGGCGCCGTGAAGGTGACGCCCGTCTCGTCCCGGATCACGTAGCCGCTGCGCGAGATCTGCTCGACGGGCAAGGTACTGAAGGGCCGCACGGAATTCGTGCGCTCCTCACGCTCGGTGGCCGCGGTGATCGCGCCGGTGGCGGCGTCGCGGCGGGACTCGCTCAGCACCACGTCCAACTGATATCCGGAGGTGCGGCGGGTCAGCTCGGTGGCGAGGAGGGCCTTCTTCGCTTCCTCCCAGAGCTGGAAGCCAAGCTCTCCTTCCACTCCGCCGTCGGAGCAGGTGCTGGTGGCCGTCACGACGGTCGGCGCGAGTGTCACCACGTCATTCGCGAGTACCAGCGACCGCGCGAGCTTGTCGTTCGCGCCGAGCGTGAACGCGTCACCGAGGGTCGGCCGAAAGCCGATGCGCAGCCCGCGCAGCCGGTACCGCCCCGCCGCCGCCGTGAGGGTGAAGGTACCGCGCGGGTCCGAGATCGACTGCGCCCGCACGTGACCCGCGCTGTCCGTGAGCTGGATGACCACACCAGGGACCGGCGTCGAATCGATCGGCGACAAGATGCGTCCGTGCACCACCTGCGCCGCGAGGGGCGAGCTGAGTCCCGCCAGCGACGCGGCGAAGATCGCGACGAACCCGCGCATCGAACGGCGTGTCACGGTGACTTTCCCCGCTTTCCCGGGCCGCGGCGTGTCCATACGAAGATGGCGGAGCAGCCGTCGCCGACTTCGGGCGGCAGCTGAGACATGCCCTGATACACCTCGAGCGCCTCGACATCGGCCACCGAGAGCGTGGAGAGCACCTCCATCGGTTCCCAGTGCACCCGCACTCCGTCGACGAACACCCGGACGGTATCGCGGCCGGCGAGGTCGAATGGGTTCGGGTTGGGGCAGCGGGCGAACGAGACGGTTCGCTC
>DASURL010000216.1:0-50495 GCA_036280075.1 Gemmatimonadaceae bacterium
CACATCCGGAGGCGGGATTGTCACATCGTGAGCGCCGCTCGCTTGTCTGTGACGGCCTCGGCGGGATAGAGTCCTCTGATCAGCCGGCGCACGTCGGCGACTCCCCATGAGCCTCATCGCCACCCTCCTTCCGACTCCTGCGCACGTGCAGCGCCTGCAGGCAGCGCTGCGGGACCGTCACGAGCTGCGGGAGTGCGACGACTGGTCCGACCTCTACCGCACCTGCGACCGCGAGCCGGTCAGGGTGGCGGTCGTGGATCTCTTCGCAGCCGGCGACCTCGCCTTCGAGGGCGTGCGCCAGCTCAAGCAGCGGCTGCCACGCCTCACGCTGGTCGCCTATGTGACGATGAGTGCGGATCGCACGCACGCACTGTTCGACGCGGCCCGCGCAGGCGTGGACGGGCTCGTGCTCGCTGGCGAGGACGACGCACCGCGGCCCCTCCTGGCGCTCATCGAGCGGGCAGAGTCGAGCAGCCTCGCCGGCGTCGTCCGGCGCTCGCTCGAAGGAGTGGACCCCCTGGTGGTCGACGCCGTGCTGCTGTCGGTAGCGCGCGCGCACGAACGCCTGTCCCCCGCCGCGCTGGCGCGCCTGCTCGCCATGCCGCGCCGTGTGGTGACCCAGCGCCTGGCCGCGGCGGGATTCCCTGCGCCCCAGAAGCTGCTCACGTGGGGACGCCTGATCCTGGCGGCGCACATGCTGGAAGACGAGCATCGCAGCGCCGATCGCGTGGCTCGAGCACTCGACTTCCCCTCGGGCAGCGCGTTCCGCAACACCTGTCAGCGCTACCTGCGCGCCTCTCCCTCGCAGCTTCGCGAGCGTGGCGGAGCCGCCCACGTCATCCGCGTCATGATGCGCCGTGCCAACGGCCGCGTCGCGGTCGCGACCCAGCTCGCGCGCGGCGAGCACCATCGCAGTCCAGCCCTCGCTCTCTGAAGCGCGACCCTGCGCTCCTCCTCCTCCTCCCTCCGTCCCCACTCCATGTCACCTCACAAGATCCTCGTGCGCGCTGCGATCACCGGCGCCATCCTCGCCATCGCGGCGTGTACCGGCGACGTGCTGGCGCCCACGAGCCAGCTCAACGGGGTGCGACCCGCACCGAGCCGTGGACGCGACGTCCTCCCCGCACGCGGTGGCACCGGGAACGCCAGCGCGTCGGGCGCGAACGCCGCGAGCAGCGGCGCGCCCGTTCCCGTCTCGTGCGGCGCGCGCCGGATGATCCAGGCGAGCGGCACCTTCGGCCCCGCCGGTGGGATCCTCACCTTCGGCAACTCCAGCCTCGTCATTCCCGGGGGCGCCCTGCGCGACACGGTGACCATCTCGGCCACCCAGCTCGACGACGGAAGCTCGACGGTGCGATTCGAGCCGCATGGGCTCCACTTCTACAAGCCGGCCGGTCTCGTGCTCGACGGCACGGGATGCGCGCTGCCGGCCGACGAAGCGCCCAGCATCGTCTATCTCGGCGACGCCGGCGAGGTGCTGGAGACGATTCCCGCCTACTACGACCCGCACTGGCGGACCGTCGCGGCGCCGATCGAGCACTTTTCCGGCTACGCCATCGCCTTCCGCGACGAGCGCTGACGATCAGGCGTTCTCGTGTCCGGACTGCGTGAGCTGATGGAGGGCGAGCGGGCGGAGCTGTCGGGTGACTATCCGGCAGCCGCCGCCGCCTTCCGGTCGCTCACCACGAGCGCCGATGCGGCGACGGCCGCCGAGGCCTGGTTTCGGCTGGGCCGCGTGAACTGGCGGCAGAGTCGCTTCGACGCGGCACTCGCGGACTTCGAGTCGGCGCGCGCGCTCGCCATGCGACTCGGCGCGGTGGAGCTGGAGGCGCGTGCCGCCAACGGCATCGGTGCCGTGCACTACGCGCGCGGCGACTACGCGGCCGCGCGCCGCGCGTACGCCGACGCGCAATCCCGCACCAGCGACGGCGCGATGCGCGGCAAGATCATCCTCAACCTCGGCGTGATCGCGAACATCGAGGGCGACCTGCTCGAGGCGCTCGCGAAGTACGAGCAGTCTCACCGGCTGTTCGCGGAGCACGGCGATCGCGCCAGTGCCACCCTGGCCCTCCACAATCGTGGAATGGTCGAGGCGGACCTGCATCGGTGGGACGAGGCCGACGAGTCGTTCCTCGCGGCGCTCGCCCTGGCGACCGAGGAAGGCAACGTGGAGATGGTGGCGCGCACGCTCGTCAATCGCTCCGAGGTGCTCACCGCACGTGGCCTGGCGCGCGACGCGGTGGAGCACTGCGACCGGGCGCTGGGCTCGTATGCGACCCTCGGCGACGAAGTCGGCCGGGGCGAGGCGCTGCGCTGGCGCGCGCATGCGCTCCGCCAGCTCGGCGAGCTGTCGGCCGCCGAGCGCAGTGCGACCGAAGCGATGCAGGTGGCGGCACGTTGTGGCGCCCGGCTGCTGGAAGCCGAAGCCGCGCGCGAGCTGGGTTACCTGTGCGACCTGGCGCGCGACCCCGATGGCGCGCGGCGCATGTTCAGTCGGGCGCTCGGCCTGTTCCGGGAACTTGGCAGCGCTCGCGAGATCGAGGAGCTCGAGCGCGCTTTTCGGTAGCGACCCGCGCTGGCGTCCCAGTCGCCGCGCGATGCTCAGCGGAGCGGTCGCTCGATCCCCCACATCAGCGTGGCCTCGTCATCCATCCGGTACTCAGCCATGCGCGTCGCCGCGCGCAGCGCCTCGATGTCGGTGAGGTGGGGCGAGAGCTGGCGAATCTTCGGATAGAGCTCGCGAACCAGTGCGTCGAACTGCTCGGCTCTTGGCTGGGCGAGAGGGTACTTGTCATCGGTCACGTCCATCTCCCGGCGTCGGGGGGTGGCACGCTGGTCGTCAGTGATCAGCCTGCTTGGTGCACCAACGAGTATCGGCGCCGTACCGCTATGGTGATGTGCGATGCGTCACGCGAGGCCAGTCAGATAGCCGGACGGGGCACGGAACTGGCGCGTACCGCGGGACGGGGGCGAATGCCGCCCCGCTCCGGCACGGAATCACCTTCAGCTCATCGCCAGCGATGCCGCTTCTCCCAATTCTCCTGACGGCGGTCGTGATTGCGGCTCCCGGTGCGCCGCGGCGATCGCCAGCGCGTGTCGGTGGCGATACCTCCGTCGCCGTCGCGAGCGCCGACAGCGTCTCCAGGCATGCCACCCGCGATTCGATGCTGACGAGCTTCCTGCCGCCGCGCGACGCACGCCTGCTGCCGTCGGCGCCGCCGGGAGCGGACACCGTCAGGCGTCGCACGCGTGCGGTGGAGGTCAGCGATGCGTACGAGATGCGGCTCCGCATCCACCGATACGCGTCGTACACGATGGTGCCCCTGTTCGCCCTGCAGTCGGTCGCGGGGAACCAGCTGTACCAGGCGGACAGGACCGGCGCCGAGAAGCCAGGATGGGCGAAGGGGACGCATGCCGTGGGCGCGGCCGGTCTCGCCGCGTTGTTCACCGTGAACACCGTGACCGGCGTGTGGAACCTCTGGGAGTCGCGCGGCAACGAGACGGGACGCACGAAGCGGTGGATCCATTCGATCCTGCTGCTCGCGTCGGACGCGGGTTTCACGTACTCCGGCATCTCGGCGGGGGACGCGGAGGAGTCGCAGGCCACGCGCGACCGGCATCGGAACGTGTCGTATGCCGCCATGGCGAGCGCGCTGGCGGGCTATGCGGTGATGCTCGTCGGCGATCATTGACCGGGGCTGCGACTGATGATCTTCGAGACGCCAGCCGCCCTCGCGAGCTTCGTCGCGCCGTGGGCGAAGTACTACAGCGACTCACGCACCGCGGAGACGATCGTCACGTTCCTGCACATCGCTCCACTCGTCGTGGGCGGCGGGCTGGCGATCGCGCTCGACCGCGCGTCGCTGCGCGTGCCGCACGACCAGCCTGGAGAACGGGCGCGCCACCTCGCCGAGCTGGGATCGGTGCACGCCGTGGTCATCGGCGCCCTCGTGCTCTCGTTCCTCAGCGGGCTGCTGATGCTGGCAGCGGATCTCGACACCTTTCTTCCCTCGTGGGTGTTCTGGGTGAAGATGGCGCTCGTCGCGGCACTGCTCGCCAACGGCGCGATGATGCGGGCGCTGGAGCGACGGCTCAGTCGGCCAGGCGACGAGCGTGAGGATCAATGGCATCGCCTGCGGGGTACTGCCATCACGAGCCTCGTGCTCTGGCTCGCCATCACGCTCGCCGGCGTCATGTTGACCAACGCCGCGTAGCCACAGCATCCGGCGTGGTGTCACCCCGACATGATGTCAGCATGACCAACAGGACGCCCGATCCGTCCGCGACCACGGACGACTGCACCGGATGCCCGCTGCACGACGCCGTACAGGCTCCCGCTGCACTCGAGCGGCGCGCCTTCCTTCGCGCGGCGGGCATGGCGATGGCTTCCCTCGGCCTCGTCGGACTCGGCAGCCGTGCCGCGGCCGCCATGCCCATTCGATCCATCAGCGCGCTCGCCGCGAGCGGCGACGGCGCGACGTCCGAGAAGCACTACCCGATCCCCACTGCCGATGGCGTGTCCATCGACCGGGACAACTCGGCCATCATCGCGCGCGCGAACGGAAGGATCTACGCCTTCTCCCTCTCCTGCCCGCACCAGAACACCGCGCTGCGCTGGGACGGCGACGATCACCAGTTCCAGTGCCCCAAGCATCACTCACGCTACAAGGACGACGGCACCTTCATCAGCGGCCGCGCCACCCGCAACATGGACCGGCTTCCGATCCGGAAGAGCGGCACCGAGCTGATCGTCGACGTGGACACGATGTACCGCCAGGACGAGGATCCCGCGGCGTGGGCCGCAGCGTTCGTGACGGCCTGACGCCGGGGAGACGGCGCAACCAGCAGGAGTTTCACATATGCAGCAGGACGGCCCCAATGCGTGCCCCGGATGCGGCACGCGCCCCAGTGCGGAGGTGCCGGCCGACGGCATCGGTCGCCGCACCTTCCTCGTGCAGAGCGCGATCCTCGCCGCGGCGGCGGCCCTCGCCGCGTGTGGCGCCGGCGGCAGCGTCACCGCGCCGACGCTCAGCGGCAGCACGAGCATCAAGGTCAGCGACTACCCGGCCCTCGCGAGCGTGGGCGGCGTGGCACTCGTCAATGTCTCCGGCAGCCCGCTCGCCATCGTGCACAGCGATGCGTCCACCTACCTGGCGCTGTCCCGCGTGTGTCCCCATCAGGGAAGCATCGTGAACTTCACGGGGAATGGATTCCTCTGCCCCAACCACGGGGCGCGGTTCACGGAGACCGGGACATGGGTGGGAGGCCAGCCGACGACTGACATGCGGTCGTATCCCACGTCGTTCGACTCGACCACCGGTACCCTGACCATCGGCTGATCTCCCACGGTGCGCCGCAATTCCCGTTTCATCCTGGGCTGTGTGCTCGCCCTCGCCGCGTGCAGCGACGACGCGAGCATCACGGACCCGGACCCGATCGTTCCCCCGGCGGCGCTCCTCAAGGATGTCGTCGTCCCCAACCTCCCCTCGCCGTACTACCACTTCGAGTACGATGCGGCCTACCGCGTCCGGCGCGTGAGCTTCGCCTCGGACGCCCGCGTCTACGACGTGCACTGGACGGGGAATCGCATCGAGAAGCTGGTGGGCACTGTCGGGAGCCGCGACACGCTGCTGTACCTCTATGACGGCGCCGGCCACGTGGGTACGGTGAACCAGGTCGACGACAACGGGCAGGTCGTCTCCATCACGAGCTTCACGTACGACGGCGCGCAGCTCGCCAAGGCCGAGCGGAAGGTGCGGATCGACGGTAACCTCGTCCTCGACCGGACGTTGTCCTTCTCGTACGACACCGCGGGCAACGTCCAGGACGTGGTGGACCAGCGTCCCGCGATCGCCGACCACCAGACGGCCAGCACGACGACCGATCACTTCGAGCAGTACGACGACAAGATCAACGTGGACGGATTTTCCCTCCTCCATCCCGACTTCTCCGATCCGCTGATCCTCCTGCCGGGCGTGGCGCTTCAGCGCGGCAACCCGGCGCGCGAGACCTTCACTGGAGGCGGCGCGGAGTACACCGCGAGCTGGACGTACACCTATGACGACCGGGATCGGCCGCTGACGAAGGTGGGTGACCTCACGTGGACGAGCGGCCCCGACACCGGCCAGCAGTTCCAGGCGCAGTCCAGCTTCAGCTATTACTGAGCACTCGGCGCCCGATGACTCGACGCGCGCTCGCCTTGCGATCCGGCCTCATGCCGAGAGCGTGGCGACGTGGCGTGCGCTGAACAGGCCTGCGGCGCCGTGGGCCACGCTGAGGACCACGAGCAGCATCCGCAACGGGTCCGGACCCGGGTCGGCGACGAACATGATCACTCCCGTCACCAGTGCGGCCGTGCCGCTCACGGCGAGTGAGCGCCAGCCGCTCCGGTGACCAAGCTCGCGGTCGAGGCTCATCCCCTCGCCGATGTCCAGGGCGCCGTCCACGACGGCGAAGGTGGCGAGCAACCCCAGGTAGAGGATCGCGGTGACGGGAACATCCACCAGCCCCGGTCCCAGCGCGACGATTCCCACCAGCGCCGCGCGCGTGGCAGCGTCGATCGATGGCGAAAGCCAGAGCAGCCGCTTCGGGCAGTAGGCGAGGTACGCGCCTGCCGTCGCCAGCGCGAGGATCGCGTCCACGTACGAGAAGCGCACGAAGGCGATGATCAGCGACGCCACGGTCTCCTCGTGATGCCCGACGAGGTAGACGGCGAATGCCACGTTCCAGGACGCACGGGCCACGAGCAGCCCGCGCAGCGTCCACGCGGTGGCGCCATCGCGACGTGGAATGGTGGCCAGCCGTGGCGTGAGGCTCTCGCGCATGGGCGCTGCAGCTCCTGTCGAAGGCTCCGGCACCAGCGTATGAGCTCCCGGCGTGCGCTGGTGTCAGCCAACCCCTGACAGGCGTGCGTCGAGCGGATGCCACCTTCCCGACATGACGATGTCCGCCGTCTCCCCGACACACGCCGACGACCACGCGTGGTCCGCGCTCGATTCCGCGTCCGTCGCGCGCACGCTCGGCACCAGCCCGGCGAGCGGGCTGTCGTCCGCCGAGGCACTGCGGCGCCTGCAGCACTACGGCCCGAACGCCCTCGGCGAGCCCGAGCGCCGAAGCCCATCGCGAATCCTCCTCGCACAGTTCGCGGACGTGATCGTCCTGGTGCTGCTCGCCGCGGCGCTGCTCGCCGCGCTCGTCGGCGAGGTGGTGGACCTCGTCGCCATCCTGGTGATCGTCGCACTGGATGCGGCGCTCGGATTCGTGCAGGAGCTGCGCGCCGAGCGCGCGGTCGCCGCCCTCCGGTCACTCGCCGCACCGGCGGCACGTGTGCGCCGCGATGCGTCGGAACGTACCGTGCCCGCGGCGGTGCTCGTTCCGGGTGACATCGTCCTGCTCGAGGCCGGGAACCTGGTTCCCGCCGACCTTCGGCTGTTGATGACGGCGCGCCTGCGGGTGGACGAAGCCGCCCTCACCGGTGAGTCGCAGCCGGTGGACAAGCAGTCGAACGCGCTCGTCGAGTCATCGTACCCCGTCGGCGACCGACTGAACATGGCCTTCAAGGGCACCGTGGTGCGCCAGGGCCGCGGTGAAGGCGTGGTGGTCGCGACGGGTGGCCGCACGGAGCTGGGACGCATCGCTGCGCTGCTGGCGCGTGGCGAGGCGCCACGCACGCCGCTGCAGCAGCGGCTGCTGCGGTTCAGCCGTCAGCTCGCCGTCATCGTGCTCGCGCTGTGCGTGGTGATCTTCGTCGCCGGCCTGCTGCGCGGCGAGGACACGCAGGTCATGTTCATGACGGCGCTGAGTCTCGCCGTGGCCGCGATCCCCGAGGCACTCGCTGCCGTCGTCACCGTCTCGCTGGCGCTGGGAGCGCGACGCCTCGCTCGGCATCAGGCGCTCGTGCGGCGACTGGCCGTGGTCGAAACGCTCGGCTCCGTCACGTACATCGCCACCGACAAGACCGGGACCCTCACCGAGGGCCGCATGCGCGTGCGCGAGATCAGGAGCGGTGCGGGTGCGCGCGGCGGCGACGCATCGCCGTCGCGCGCTCGCACCCTCCTGCTGCAGGGGATGGCACTCAACAACGACGCCGTGCGCAGCAGCGATGGCACCCTGAATGGCGACCCCACGGAGACGGCGCTCCGCGACGAGGCGGCGCGCGCCGGCTGGAGCCGGAGAGAGCTCGAGGAGACGGAACCCCGGGTCGCGGAGCTTCCCTTCTCCGCGGAGCGCGCCTGCATGTCCACCATCCACCGCGTCGCCGACGGATTCCTCGTCCACACCAAGGGCGCCCCCGAACGGATCATCCCCCGGTGCGACGCCCGGATGGGTCGCGACGGCCCCGAGGAGATTCGTGCGAAGGAACTGCTCGTGGAGGCCGGCGCGATGGCGGCGTCCGGCCTCCGCGTGCTCGCCTTCGCCACCCGCCGGCTTCCCGAGCTTCCGCAGCCGCTCGAGCTGGTGGAGCGTGGCCAGACATTTCTTGGCCTGGTCGGCCTGATGGATCCTCCGCGCGCGCAGGTGCGCGAGGCGATTGCACTCTGCCGTTCGGCTGGCGTTCGCGTGGTGATGATCACCGGCGACCATCCCGCGACGGCGGCGGCCATCGCGGCAGAGCTCGGGATCGCATCGCCAACTGACATCGTGGTGTCCGGCGCGCAGCTGGCCAGTGCCCCCGCCGCCGATCTCGAGGCGCGCGTGCGCGACATCCGCGTCTACGCGCGCGTGGCGCCCGAGGACAAGCTGCGGATCGTGCAGGCGCTGCAGCGGCGAGGGGAGTACGTCGCCATGACGGGTGACGGCGTCAACGATGCCCCCGCCCTCCAACGCGCCGACATCGGGATCGCCATGGGCCGCAGCGGGACCGACGTCGCCCGCGAGGCCGCCGCCATGGTGCTCCTCGACGACGATTTCGGCACGATCGTCGCCGCGGTGCGCGAGGGGCGACGCATCCATGACAACGTCCGACGGTTCGTGCGCTACACCCTCGCCACCAACTCCGGCGAGCTCTGGACGCTGCTCCTCGCGCCCCTGCTCGGACTACCCCTCCCCTTGCTGCCCGTCCACATCCTGTGGATGAATCTCGTCACCGACGGCCTGCCGGGGCTCGCGCTCGCCGCCGAACCGCCGGAGCGGGAGGTCATGCAGCGTCCGCCACGATCGCCCGGGGAGAGCATCTTCGCGCGCGGACTGTGGCAGCACGCGCTCTGGGTGGGCCTCTTCATGACTGCCCTCGCGCTCTCCATCCAGGGATGGACGATCGGCGCCGGCGATGCCCACTGGCAGAGCATGACCTTCACCGTGCTCACCTTCTGCCAGCTCGCCCACCTGCTCGCCATCCGGTCGGAGCGCGAATCACTGGTCAGTCGCGGCCTGCACGGCAATCGCCCACTGCTCGCGGCGATAGCACTCACCGTCGCGCTGCAGCTCTGCACGCTGTACGTGCCGTGGATGCGGGTCGTCTTCCGCACGTCACCGCTCACGGCAGGGGAACTGCTCACGTGCATCGGCGCCGCGTCGCTCGTGCTCCTCGCGGTGGAGCTGGAGAAGTGGCTGGTGCGCCACGGCGGTCTGTACGGACCGCTGTCCGCCTTCGCCTGATACCCCGTCACCGCGGCGACGACCAGAGTGCAGGTGAGCGCACGCCGCGTCCCGCCGGCGGCGTTCGTGTCGCCAACGATCACGCCTCCCGGGAGGACACGCTCATGTCGCCCGACATCATGACCCAGACCAGCACGACAGCGACGCCGGCGCCGACGTCGCGCGAACACCCAGACGCGCGCCTCGCACTGACCGGCCCGATCGTCGCGGCGGTCGGTGGCAGCGAGTCCAGCAAGGTGCTGCGTGCGGCGCGCTACCTGGCCGCGCTCACCAACAACGACGTCGTGGCCGTCTCCGCCATCGAGCCCCTCCCCACGTACTTCGCGGCCGAGGCGCCAGCCATGCTGCCGCCGGAGTACGAGCTGGAACGCCACGAGCAGCGGCGCGCCGAGCTGGCACGTGAAGTCAGGGAAGCCGCAGGCGCGCGCTCCGGCTGGAAGACCCGCGTCCTGGCGGGCGATCCGGCGCGGCTCGCCACCGACCTCGCGCGCGAGGAGCGCTCGCCCCTGCTGATCATGGGGATCGGCCGTCATCGGCCGCTCGACCGTCTCCTGAGCCGGGAGACGACGCTGCGAGCCATCCATCGGGCGGCATGTCCCGTCCTCGCCGTGACGCCGAGCTTCGAGCCTCCGTTCAAGGCGGTCGCCATCGCGACCGACTTCAGCGCCGCAAGCGCGCATGCGGCGGCGGTGGCGCTCCCCGTGCTCGCGGACGGCGCCGTCGTCCACATCCTGCACGTGTGGCAGCCGATCGCGCTCGACGACCGCCGGTGGCGCGCGATGGACGAACGGTACGAGCGCGGCCTGCCGGAGAAGTTCCGCCGCTTCCGCTCGCTGCTGAAGCTCCCGGCAGGGGTCACGGTGAAGGAGGAGGTGCGCGAGGGCCGAGCCGCCGAACGCCTGCTGGAGTTCGCGGCCGCGCACAGCATCGACCTCATCGTTGCCGGCCGGCAGGGCCTCAACCGCATGGCGCGGCTCGTCGTCGGCAGCACCACCACCACGCTGCTGCGCGGGGCCAACTGCTCCCTGCTCATCGCCCCCGAACCGACGTACCCCGAGGACGATCGGCTGCGCCGCGTGCTCACGGGCGTGGTGGAAGCCCGCAAGCCGGAGACGTGGGGGCACGAGCTGGACGAATTCACCCGCCGCAATCGAGGGCGCCTCGCGACCCTCGAGCTCGACGACCTCGACCTCGGCGTCCAGGTGACGGAATCCGGTTTCACCTTCCAGGGCGCGGCCTACGATCCCAACGACGAGCGCGTCGAGATCATGCTCTCCGACGCGGAGCGTCGGACGCAGCACGTGACACGCTCCATCGGCGGTGTGAAGACGATCGCCATCGGCGCGAGCGACGACGGCCGCGACCAGGCACTTCGCGTCAACCATGGCGCCGGCCAGACCCTGCTCACCTTCATTCCGGCCTGAGCCTGTCGGTCTCGACGACACGCGGCCGGCGGCGTGGACTCACGCCGCCGGCCGCGTGCGCTCGGTGAGCCTTCAGGGCCGGTGGTCAGAAGGCGACCGCGATCCGGTCATCCACCTTCGACACGCCCGGCGCGCTCCAGGCCGCGCGCTCGGCGTCGCGCCGCTCGGCGTACGAGTGGACGGTGCCGCGCAGGGTGACGGAGCCGTCGCGCGCTTCCACCGTGATCCGGTCGGCGTCGAGCTCGGCCGTACGGCGCAGCGCGTCCTTGATCTTCGCGCTCACGTCGAACACCGATGCCTTCGGGGGGTGGAGCGCGATGAGGTTGGTGACGCCCTTCACGCCGATCAGGTTCCGCACGGCGCGTTCGGCGGCGGTCTTCTGGTACTGCCACATCACGTCGCCTTCGAGGGTGATCCAGCCGTCCCGCACCGTCATCTTGATCCGGTCGTCGGGAACGGTGATGTCCCACTTGAGGGCCGTGACCGCGGCATGCGCGATGTCCGTGTCCGGGCGCTTGTGCGCCGAGGGCAGGTTCACCTCGAGGTTGTCCACGACGGCGATCACGCCGTTCAGCCGCTCGATCGCGCGCACGGCAGCGTACTTCTCCGCGAAGCTGTCCACGTAGCCGGAGAGCGTGACGACCCCTTCCTTCACCGCTGTCGCGACCTCCGTCTCGTGGATGCTCGGCTCCCACCTCAGCTGCTCCATCACGTCGTTGCGTAGCTGTTGGTCGGTCTTCATGATCGCCTCCTTCGTGCGGGACAGTGCTCGGGGCGCGGGGTGCGTCCTGGCGCAGGTCGAATCGTGCGCATGAGTCGAGTCACTGTCTGTCCGGCATGATCGGACAGTGCGTCCCGTGCACGAGGCGGACGGGTGCCGCCATGTCCGATGTTGCCCGACAGCGTCGGGAGCGGAGTGACGCGATCGTCGAGGCAGCGCCTGGCTGGTCGGCGACTCACGGAGGGAACCATGACAGACTTGCGCAGCAGCGCCGCGACGGCGCCGTCCACGCTGTCCCTCACACCTGGTGTCGGCGCGGCCGCGAGCGACGCCCTGCCGGTCCTCAGGCGCATCGTCCTCGCCACCACCGGATCACCGACCTGTCGCGGCGTCCTGCTCGCCGGCCACGAGCTCGCCTCGCGGCACGGTGCGCACGTCAGCGTGGTATCCGTCTTTCATCCTCGGGTGCCCTACCCCACGCCCGTCGATGGGCGGCTGAACCCGGCGATTCCACCCTCCGATCGTCACTCGGCCAGCGTGCAGCTCGCGGCGGTGCGCCAGCAGCTCGCCGGCCTCGGCGTCCCGACGCACGACTGGTCGCTCTCGTTCGTGGCGGGGCACGTTGGCTTTCGCATCACGGAGCTGGCGCGATCGGACAACGCCGATCTCGTGGTGATCGGGCTGGGCCGCCCGAACGTGAACGAGCGTGGCCTCGGCGATCGCGGCGGGATGCTGATCGCCGCATCGGTGCGGTCGTCCCTGCTCGCGGTGGCGCCGGAGTTCGACGGTCGCCCGCGGCACGTCGCGATCGCCGTCGGCACCGACGATTCGCCCGTCTACGCGTCGCGGTTTGCCGCGTACGCGCTGCCGATGCCGGAGCGCGTGACCCTGGTGCACGTCGCGGAACCCGCGTCGCATGGAGACGGAAGGATCGAGCGGCAGTTCCGCACCGTCCGTCGCGCGCTCGCCGAATGGGCCGGCGCGCGTCTCGAGACGCGGGTGCTCGTCGGCGACCCGATCGAGCAGCTGCTCGGCTTCTCGCGCCACCACGACGTGGACCTGCTGGTCGGCGGGCTGCACGGCGGCTCGTTCGACGAACGCGCCATCATGCGCAATGCGGCGCTCTGGGTGATGGCACTTGGTGATCGCTCCGTGCTGCTCGTGCCCGATCCTCGCACCAGGTCTCCCGATTCGGCGCCGAGGCGGAAGCTCGTTGCTCCGCGCGCCGACTGATTCCCGCCGCGCCGTGCCGAGGCAATTGATGAAGGCGGACCTCTATCTCAAGCGCGACGTGGAGGCCGAGCTGGCGTGGGAGCCGGCGCTCTGCGCGCGCGACATCGACGTGACCGTGCAGAATGGGCGCGTGACGCTCTCGGGATGCGTGAACAGCTACGCGCAGAAGCTGGCTGCGGAACGCGCCGTCCTGCGCGTTGGCGGCGGGCACCCCGATACGGAGTCGCTCATGGTGAGGTTGCCGGCGGTACACTCACGAGCGGACGACGAGCTCGCCGATTACATCGCCACGGCGCTGAGCTGGAACGTGGCGCTGCCAGCCACGAGGATCACCGTGCGCGTCTGCGGCGGATGGGTCACGCTGACGGGCGAGGTGGAGTGGCGCCACCAGCGCGAGGCGGCCCAGCGCGCCGTGGGCCATCTCGCGGGCGTGCGTGGCGTGACGAACCGCATCATCATCGGCCGCCGCGCGATCAACTACGTCCTGCCGCGCCTGGGCTGAGTCGCACGGCTCAGCGTTCCAGCAACCCGGCGTCGATGGCGAAGCGCACGTAGGCCGTGCGATGCTCGAGGCCGAGCTTGTCCTCGATGCGTTGCTTGTAGGTGTCCACCGTCTTCGCCGTGATGCCGAGCTGCTCGCCGATCTCCGGGCCGTTGTACCCCTCGGCGACCATGCGCAGCACGGTGCGCTCACGGTCGCTGAGGAGTGCGTACTTCTCGCGCGCGGACGCGCCGGCGGCATCGGCCGGCGCGTCCGAGGTGGCGAGCATGCGCGCCACCACGGGTCGCACGTAGACGTCGCCCGCCATCACGACGCGAATGGCGTCCACGAGATCACGCTCGGCGGCGTTCTTCGCGAGATAGCCGCGGGCACCGGCACGAAGGAGCGACAGGAGCTGCTCCTCCTCGCTGTGCATGGTGAGGATCAGGATCTTGACCGGGCTGCGCTGGTCCATCAGCTCCTTCGTTGCCGTCAGCCCGTCCCCGCCAGGCATGTCGAGATCCATCACGAGGACGTCGGGCGTGAGACGCGCGACGAGCTGCACCGCTTCCAGCCCGTTCGCCGCCTCCCCGACGACGACGATCTCGCTGCCGAGCCGCTGGAACATTGCCCGCAGCGCCGAGCGAAGCAGGGCGTGGTCGTCGGCCAGGACGACGCGAATGGGGCGATCCGCCACCGGGGCGCCGCGTCGCACGTACGGCCGCTCCGAGAGGGCAGCGCCGGCATCGGCGAGGGACGTCGTCGGAACGAGAGGCTCGGTCGGTCGTGAATCACGCTCCGTCATCATGAGGTCCTCCTTGTCGCGTTCCCTCGCCCCCGGCGGCGCGCCCGCCGCGCTCGCGCGCGGATTCTCCGGGAGAATGCATCTCGTCCCAGTGCTGCGCCAATCGGGAGATACGTCGAATTCGTGTCGGGCGGAACCCTACACGATCCCCGGGAAGCGCCCGTCCGCGCGACTGTCATCCATTACCTGATACTCGCCGTTGGCGCGAAAGGTCATCGTGTGCCCGACTGCTGCGCCCCCTCATCCCCCTCAGGAGAGAGCGATGTTCGGTGCTACCCTGGCTGCGAGGCCGCGCCACTTGCCCTGCTACACCGCAGACAACCAGAACGGTCGGATCGTCGGCACCGCCCCGCGGCGGCTCTCCGACCGCGCGGCCAGCAGCGCGAAGACCGATCTCCTCGCCATGATGGGACACGAGCTGCGCACCCCGCTGAATGCCATCTCGGGCTACGTGCAGCTCCTGTCGACGGGCGTGTACGGACCGGTCAATCCGGCGCAGGTCGACGCGCTCGCGCGAGTGGATCGCGCCCAGCGGCACCTGCAGCAGCTCGTGCGCGACCTCACCGACCTCGTGCGGGTGGAGAGTGGATACCTGAACCTCGAGACGACGGAGATCGATGTCGCCGACCTCGCCGCCGATCTCGAGAGCATGGTCGGGCCGCAGGCGCGCGCGAAGAACATCGACCTCGTCTTTGGTGGCTGTGGCGAACGCCGCGTCGTGGCCGATCGTGCGCGGCTGATGCAGATCCTCCTCAACCTGCTGTCGAACGCGATCAAGTTCACACCCGAGGGCGGTAGCATCCGTCTCGACTGTCCATCCCGCGATGGCAGCGTGCTCATGGAGTCCACCGCCTTCCTGCGCGTCCGGGATACCGGCCCGGGGATCGCGCGCGACAAGCAGGCGACGATCTTCGAGCCGTTCGTGCAGGTCGAGGCGTCCGGTGGCAGGGCGGCGGAGGGCGTGGGTCTCGGCCTGACGATCAGCCGGCATCTCGCGCGGGCGATGGAAGGAGACCTGCGCGTTCGCTCCGAGCTCGGCGCGGGTAGCTCGTTCACGCTCAGCCTGCCCTCCCCTGCCCGCCGGCGCGGCACCGGGCGTCGGCAGCATCGGATGCCTGGCGCGCCCGACGACGGCGCAGGCACTGGCGCCCTTCCTCACGGCGCATAGCTTCCTGATATAGCCGGCACGCCCCGCGCCTCATCTCGTCCGACGACGACGTCACGGATGCCGACGCGCGACGGCACGGCTGGCCAGGGAGGGTGCGCCGTCATGGTGAAACGGTCGCCGAGCACTGCTCGCCCCGGGTCGCTGACCGATCACGACCTGCTGCCCTCGTCCGGCCGAAGCGCAGCCGGTGAAGTCGCCGAGCCACTGTTCGCAGCGCTCTGCGAGCTCGCCGCGGACGCCATCGTCATCGTGGACGACGACTTTCGCATCGTCCACTTCAACAATGGGGCGAGCAGGATCTTCGGGTACAGCGCGGATGAGGTGATCGGCTCTCCGCTTCGCATCCTGCTGCCGCCGCGCGCCCGTGACGAGCACGACAGGTACATGCGACGTTTCTCTCGCTCCGAGGAAGCCACGCGGGAGATGGGTGCCCGCGGCCAGATCTCGGGGATCCGGAAGAACGGTGAGGAATTTCCGGCCGAGGCGTCCATCTCGAAGATCGTGCAGCACGGACGGATGCTGTTCACGGCGTGGCTTCGCGACGTGTCGGTGCATCGGCGTGCCGAGGATGCCCAGTCATTCCTCGCCACCGTGGGTGAAGCCCTCGCCACCTCGCTCGACTATCAGG
This sequence comes from Gemmatimonadaceae bacterium, assembly GCA_036280075.1. Classification (GTDB taxonomy): domain Bacteria; phylum Gemmatimonadota; class Gemmatimonadetes; order Gemmatimonadales; family Gemmatimonadaceae; genus AG11. The sequence goes on from DASURL010000216.1 coordinate 16,058, forward strand.
AGACGCTGGCCCACGTCTCCCGCCTGGCGGTGCCGCTGCTCGGCGACGCATGCATTCTCGACATCTACATCGAGGGCGGAGCGCGCGAGGTCACGGTCGCCGACGTGGATCCCGCGGCGGAAGACCTGACGCGCGTGATGCGCCGCCGCTATCCACCGCTGTTCGAGTCGCACCCGCTCAGTGAGGTGCGCGAGACCGGCCGCCCCCTGCTGCTCCCCGTGCTCGACGAGTCCGCCATCGCCCGGATGACCGTCAACGAGGAGCACCGGCACATGGTGGAGCGGCTCGGCTGGAAATCGGCGAGCTTCGTTCCCCTCTTCGCGCGGCAGCACGCCCTCGGCGTCCTCACCTGCTGCTCGCGCTCGCGGCAGCTCGACGAGGACGACCTCTCGCTGGCCGTGGAGCTGGCGCGGCGTGCGGCGCTCGCCATCGACAACGCGCTGCTCTACGCGCGCGCCCAGCAGGCCACCCGCGCGCGGGACGAGGTGCTCGGCGTGGTGTCGCACGACCTGCGCAACCCGCTCGCCACGATCAGCATGTGCGCCGGCGCCCTCCTCGATCCGGCGCCGCCGCCGGTCGACGGCGTGCGCTCGATGGCCGACGCGATCCGCCATTCCGCGGAATGGGCGGAAGGCATCATCAGCGACCTGTTCGACGTGACGACGCTCGAGGCCGGCCGCCTGTCGCTGCATCGCACCAGGGTCGCCGCGTGGGAGATCCTCCAGAGCACCAGCGGGCAGTTCGCGCCCCACGCCGAGCGAGCCGGCGTGCGCTTCGCCGTGCACGCGGCCGCAGATCTGCCCGAGCTCGACGCGGACCCGGCACGCGTGGAGCAGGTGCTGCTCAACCTGCTCGGCAACGCGGTGAAGTTCACGCCAAGGGGCGGTGAGATCGTGCTGTCCGCGCGCGGCAGCGAGGACCGCCGGTCGGTGCGCTTCAGCGTCGCGGACAGTGGCATCGGCATCAGCGCCGAGGACCTGCCCAACATCTTCGACCGCTTCTGGCAGGTGCACCGCACGCACCGCGGCGGCGCCGGCCTCGGGCTCGCGATCGCGAAGGGAATCGTCGAATCCCACGGCGGCACCATGAGCGTCACCAGTGCACCCGGTGCCGGTTCGACCTTCGCCTTCACCCTTCCGGTGGCTCCTCAGTGACGAACGTGTGCCGCGCGATCCAGCAGCTCGTGCACTTCCTCGTCGGTCGTCTGCGAGAAGTCGTCGTACCACAGCCCGACCGCCTGGAAGGGTTCGGGGGTCATGGAGCAGATCACGTCGTCCGCGGCGCCACGCATGACGGCACAGCTGTCCGGTGACCCGACCGGCACGGCGACGATGATCCGGGCTGGCTTCTCCTCTCGCAGTGCGGCCACCGCGACCAGCATCGTCGAGCCGGTCGCGAGTCCGTCGTCCACGAGGACGATCGTATTGCCGGCGACCTGCGGCGCGGGCCGGTCGCCACGGTAGCGCGCCTCCCGGCGATCCAGCTCGCGACGCTCCGCCTCGAGCACCCGTTGCACCTGGGCCTGGCTCACGCCGAGGGACCGCACCACCTGCTCGTTGAGCAGTACGGCGCCTCCACTCGCGATGGCGCCCATCGCGTACTCCTCGTGGCCCGGCACGCCCAGCTTGCGGACGACGAACACGTCCAGCGGGGCGTCCAGCGCCCGCGCCACCTCGTACCCCACCGGCACGCCGCCCCGCGGCAGGGCGAGGATGCGCACGTCGGGACGGTTCGCGTACGCGGACAGGTCGGCGGCGAGGCGACGGCCGGCGTCGCGTCGGTCGCGGAATCGAGCCATCATGGGCTGCCTCCGGGAGTGGGGAGCACCGCCTTGGCGTTCGCCGGCCTTCGCTGCACGCCCCTTGCCACGAAGCAGGACGGCAACGCAGCACCGGCAGGACGCGGCGCCGGCGCGAATCCAGCCATGAGCGGAGGAGGCGACATGGGATCGCACATCCAGCAGACCGAGCTGACGGTCACCGTTCCCGCCCACACCGTGGAGCTCGAGGGCACCCTCGACGTGCCGCCCGGCGCGCGGGGCGCCGTGCTCTTCGCCCACGGCAGCGGAAGCAGCCGCTTCAGCACGCGGAACCGCTACGTGGCACGCGTGCTCCGCGAGGCCGGCCTCGCGACGCTCCTGCTCGACCTGCTGTCGTCCGCCGAGGAGCAGGTGGACCTCGTCACGCGGCACCTGCGCTTCGACATCCCGCTACTCGCCAGCCGGCTCGTCAACGCGATCGACTGGCTGGGGACGAACGACGGCACGGCTTCCCTCGATGTCGGGCTGTTCGGCGCGAGCACCGGTGGTGGCGCAGCCCTCGTTGCTGCGGCGGCGCGACCGAAGCGCGTGTCAGCCGTCGTGTCGCGCGGCGGTCGGCCCGACCTCGCGGGTGCGGCGCTCCCCGAGGTGCGGGCTCCGACGCTCCTGCTCGTGGGCGAGCGGGACGAGCTCGTGATCGACCTGAATGAGCGGGCGCGCGCGCAGATGACCGCACCCGTGGAGCTCGTGATCATTCCGCGGGCGACTCACCTGTTCGAGGAGCCCGGCACGCTGGAGCAGGTCGCGACGCACGCGCGCGACTGGTTCGTCAGGTATCTGTCGCCGGCGGCGCCGCCGGGCTGACGATTTGCTAGCGCGGCGACGCCGCGGAATCCGCGCGCTGTCGCCGCAGCAGCTCCACCCGGCGCCGCACCTGTTCCTGCAGCGCCGCGAAGCGCGCGCGCTGCAATGGCGTCATGTAGCCGGCGAGCTCGCGCTGCTCATCAGCCTGCAGCTCCACGCGCTGTCGCTGGAACTGGATGAGATGATCCAGTGCGGCCGCGATGCGGTTCTGGTCGGCGCGATCACCAGCCGCGATCTGCTGCCGCAGCGCGCTGCGCTCGGCCCGCTCCTGCTGATTGAGCGAACGACGCCGTGCGTCGAAGCGACGTGACGTCTCACCGAGCTGCGTCATCTGGGCATCGCTGAGCCCGACCTGCTCCTTCGTCACCTTCCACAGCCGCTCGCGCAGCTGGCGCTCCATCTGCTGTCGCCGCGCCGGCGCCTGCGCGCCCGGCTCGGGCCGCGCGTTGCCGCCGCGCCGCTGCGCGCTGGCGGAGGCTGGCAGCGTGGCGAGTGCGGAAAGGCCGAGGGCCAGCAGGAGCGAGGCAGGTCGTCGCATCATTCGTCCGTCCCGTTTGATGTAGTCGGTGCGATCGGCCCCGCGGCCGCTGCATTGTCCACGTCGGCCGGCGTCACCGCATCCAGCGATCCCACGTCATCGATGAGCGCCGACAGCTCGCTGTCGTCCAGCTCGCCGATGGTACCGCCAGCCAGCGCCAGCTCGCGAGGCGCCGGGGTCGCCACGGTCGCCGGGGCGGAGGCCACGGAAGCCGGCTTCCGATCGCCACGCCGCGCCACGACGACGGATGTGCCGCCCGCCGCAAGCAGCGTCACCGCCGCCGCGATGCGCCAGCCGCCCCAGGAGCGCGCCGGACGGTGCTGCGTTGGCGCGCGGTACGGAGGAAGCTCCGCCACGATGCGCTCCACGTTCACCGCGGGCGCGCGACGCAGCGCCGTCCGCATGCGGCGCAGCAGTTCCAGCTCGTCGCGGCAATCCGCGCACTCGCGCAGGTGCGCCTCCACCGCCGCGCGCTCGCCGGCGTCCAGCCTGCCATGCAGCAGGTCGGGAAGCAGGTCGCGAATGTCGCCGTCCGGACAGTCAGTCATCGAGAAACTCCTTTACCGCGCGCATCGCGTTGTGATAGTGCACCCGCGCGGCGCCTTCCGTCGTGTCCACGGCCTCGGCGATCTCCTTGTACGAGAGCCCCTCGCCGACCCGCAGCGTGAACACCTCACGCTGCGTGGGCGTGAGGCGTGCGACCGCCTCACGCATCCGTCGCTCCGTCTCGTCCGCCACCACCGCGTCGAGCGCATCGTACTCCGTGACCGCATCCGCGTCCTGCACCTCCATGTGCATCCGCGTCCCGCCCCCGCGCCGCCGCTCCGACCGCCGCCGGTCCAGCACGAGCCGTCGCGCGATCGTGAAGAGCCAGGTGCGAAGCGAGCTCTCCCCGCGAAAGCTGTCGAGCGAGGCGAAGGCGCGGGCAAAGGTATCCTGCACCACATCGTCCACGTCCACCTGCGCTCCCACGCTCCCCACGAACCGCGCCACCGACTCGGCGTGCCGTTCCACGAGCTGCGTCGCCGCGCGCTGGTCGCCCCCCTGCCAGCGCGCGATCAGCTCGAGGTCGGTTGGCTCGTCGGTGGGGACGGGGGAGGACATGCGATTTCGTGTTGTAGGACGGCGGGCGGGGGTGGATGTTAAGGCGGGCGCGGCGTGGTTCCAGTACCGGGCCCCCACGGGTACAAGGTACCCCGTACCCGGTACGAGGTACCGGGTACACTTTGCCGGTAGTTCTTCCCCTGTTCATTCCGATGCACGCCCTTCCTCTCCGGATCGCCCACCGCGGCCTGCCGCGTCTCGCCCGCGAGAATACCCTCCCGTCGTTCGCCCTCGCCCTCGAGGCCGGGGCTGACGGCATCGAGCTCGACGTGCACGCCACGCGCGACGGCGTGGTGGTGGTGCACCACGATCCCGTCACGTCCGACGGGCTGGTGATCGCTGACGAAGCGCATGCCGCGATTCGCTCGGCGACGGATGCCGCCGTGCCCACCCTCGCCGAGGTGTGCGAGCTCGTCGCGGGCCGCGCCGAGCTGTTCGTCGAGATCAAGGGAACCGGCATCGGACAGCAGGTGCTCGACGTGATGCGCGGGTACGACGCTCCCTTCGCCATCCACAGCTTCGACCATCCCCTCATCGCCCGGATGCACCGTGCGGACGGCGGGCTCCGGCTCGGCGTGCTGTTCGACGACGACACGCCCGACGTCGCGGCGCTGATGACGGCGACCGGCGCGCGCGACGTGTGGCCGCATGCGCCGCTCGTCACCGAGGCGCTGGTCGACGTCGTCCACGCCGCGGGGGGCCGGGTCATCACATGGACGGTCAATACGGCGAGCGAGGCGCGACGTCTCACCGCGCTCGGCGTGGACGGCCTGTGCGGCGACGACGTGCGGATCTTCCCGGCGCGCTAGCCGCGGGCGGCTCTGGCCGCCCCATGTACCGGCGGATAACTTCGGCCATCCGCCGTCCCTCCCTCACCCTCACCACGAGGACTGCCCGCACGATGCGTCATCTCGCCATCGCGCTCGCCGTCGGACTGGTCGCCTGCGCCGGACAGACCAGTGCCGCGCCCGCGCCGGCTCCCGCGACCACGTCCGCTCGCAGCGCGACTTCCGATTCCACCGCGCGTGTCGCCGCCTCCGAGGGCGGCGTGTCGGTGCCGAACGACAATCCGTTCCCCAGCACCTACAAGCCCTTCCCCTCGCGAACGACGCTGATCCGCAACGTCACAATCCTCACCGCGGCCGGCCCCACCATCCGCAACGGCAGCGTGCTGCTGCGCGACGGGAAGATCGCCGCGGTGGGCGCGAGCGTGAACGCGCCGGCCGACGCGGTCGTGATCGACGGCACGGGCAAGTACGTCACGCCCGGCATCATCGACACGCATTCGCACATCGGCGCCGGTGGCGTGCCGGATGACAATGGCGCACAGACGAACGACGTGAACGAGGCGACGAACCCCGTCACGGCGAACGTGTGGGTCGAGCACTCGGTGTGGCCGCAGGATCCGCAGTTCCCGCGCTCGCTCGCCGGTGGCGTGACGACGCTGCAGGTGCTCCCGGGATCGGCCAACCTGATCGGCGGCCGCAGCGTGGTGCTCAAGGTGGTGCCGAGCCGCACCGTGCAGGGGATGAAGTTCCCCGGCGCCAAGTACGGGCTCAAGATGGCGTGCGGCGAGAACCCGAAGCGCGTGTACCGCTCGCGCGGCCCCTCCACCCGCATGGGCAACGTGGCCGGCTACCGCGCCGCCTGGATCCAGGCGGAGGCGTACAAGCGGCGCTGGGACAAGTGGAACGCCACCCACCAGGGCGACCCGCCGGCGCGCGACCTTGGCCTCGAGACGCTGGCCGAGGTGCTGCGTGGCAACATCCTCGTGCACAACCACTGCTATCGGGCCGACGAGATGGCGCAGATGATCGACATCGCCCACGAGTTCGGCTACGAGATCCGCTCCTTCCACCATGGCGTGGAGGCGTACAAGATCGCCGACATCCTGGCGCGCGACTCCATCGCTGCCTCGGTGTGGGCCGACTGGGGCGCGTTCAAGATGGAAGCCGCGGACGCGGTGCGCGGCAACATGGCGATGCTCGACCACGCCGGCGTCCGCACCATCATGCACTCCGACGACGCCTCCGGTGAGCAGCGCCTGAATCAGGAAGCGGCGAAGGCGATGGCCGAGGGCAACCGCATCGGGCTCCCCGTGTCGGAAGACGAGGCAGTGAAGTGGATGACGATCAATCCCGCGTGGGCGCTTGGCCTGCAGGACAGGATCGGCTCGATCGAGGTCGGCAAGAACGCCGACGTCGTGCTCTGGTCGGGCGACCCGTTCAGCGTCTACTCGCGCGCCGAGAAGGTGTGGATCGACGGGGCGATGATGTTCGACCGGATGGACCCGACGCACCAGTGGCGCACCGATTTCGAGCTCGGCTTCGTGCCGGTCAACAATGGAGGAAGCAAGTGATGCGCGCCCGTTTCCTGGCCGCCGCCGCGCTGGTGCTGTGCACCCCGCCGACGCAGGCGCAGACCATCGCCATCACTGGTGGCAAGGTGTATCCCGTGAGCGGCTCGGTGATCGAGGGCGGGACGGTGCTGCTGCGCGACGGGAAGATCGTCGCCGTGGGCCGTGACGTGGCCGTGCCCGCCGACGCGCAGCGCATCGACGCCACCGGCAAGGTGGTGACGCCCGGCCTCGTGAATGCCGCGACGGAGCTGGGCCTCGTGGAGATCGGCGCCGTGGGGAGCACGCGCGAGTACGGTGCGCCGGACGCGCAGAACGGCATCGCCGCCGCCTTCACGCCGTGGATCGGGTTGAACCCGAGCTCCATCCTCCTCGCGCCGGCGCGCGAGGCAGGCGTAACGACGGTGATGGTGGCGCCGCAGGGCGGATTGATCTCCGGCCAGGCGGGTGTCGTGCACCTCGTGCCGGGCACGGTGCAGGACATGATCATGCGCTCCCCCGTCGGGATGGTCGCGACGCTCGGTCCCGGTCGTGGCCCGAACGGCGGCTCGCGCGCCGAGACGCTGCTCAAGCTGCGCGAGGTGCTGGAGGACGCGCGGCTGTATCGCACCCGTCGCGCCGACTTCGAGCGCGCACAGCTCCGTTCCCTCGCGGCGAGCCGGCTCGACCTCGAGGCGATGCAGCTGGTGCTCGACGGCCGCATCCCGATGATCATCGAGGCCGACAAGTCGAGCGACATCCAGGCGGCGATGAAGCTGGCCAAGGACTACGGCTTCAGGATGATCCTTGCCGGGGGCGCGGAAGCCTGGATGGTGGCCGACGAGCTCGCGGCGGCGAAGATTCCGGTGCTCACCGGTGCGATGAACAACATCCCGGAGACGTTCGCCTCGCTCGGCCAGCGGCAGGAGAATGCGGGCCTGCTGACCAGGGCCGGCGTGCAGGTGAGCGTGATCGGGAACGCCGGCGGCGGTGACGAGGAAGCGTTCAACGTGCGCAACATCCGCTTCGAGGCGGGGAACGCGGTGGCGTACGGGATGGACTGGAATGCCGCGCTCCGTGCCATCACCCTCACGCCCGCGGAGACGTTCGGCGTGGCGGATCGGGTTGGGTCGCTCGCGCCGGGCAAGCTGGCGGACGTCGTCGTCTGGAGTGGCGACCCGCTGGAGTTCGCGACGCAGCCGGAGCACGTGTTCATCGCCGGCCGCGAGGTGACGCAGCCGTCGCGGCAGGATCTGCTGGAGGATCGGTACAAGACGCTGCCGCCGAACTACCGCGCCCCGGTCGGGAAGCCGTAACTGAAGACTGTCGGACCCGCCGGCGGCCACGCCTCCGGCGGGTCCGACGCTCCTTCAGACCGTCCGACTCTCCTTCATTCCCGCGAGCTGCGCCTCCAGCCTCGCCACCTCCGCCTCCGCGCTCGCGAGGTTGTCGGCGAGCACCGCGTAGCGCTCCGCTTCCAGCTCGCCGCCAGCCACCCGCGCGCGGTACACGGCGAAGCCGAGCGACGCCGCGGCCTGCTCCGCACGCTGCTTGGCGCGATGCTGCTCGAGTCGGATGCGGCCTTCGTCGAGGGCGTCCTGCGCGACCTGCCCTGCCTTGTCGAGCTCCCGCTTCAGCGAGTTCCAGATCGGCATCTCATCCTCCGGGTTCTCCCGATTCGTACGGCTCCAACGGGGGAAAGTTGCATGGACCGGTCCGCAACGCAAAGCGCCCTCCGCGATGCGGAGGGCGCGCGTGCAGTGCTGCGTGCGTCGTGCGTCAGGCCGCCGAGGTGGCCTCGGCAGGATAGACGCTGACCTTCTGCCGCGTCTTGCTCTTGTGCTCGAACTTCACCACGCCGTCGATGAGGGCGTAGATGGTGTAGTCCGTGCCAAGGCCGACGTTCTTGCCCGGGTGCCACTTCGTGCCGCACTGGCGGACAATGATGTTGCCGGCGATGACCTTCTCCCCGCCGAACTTCTTGATGCCCCGGTACTTCGGATTGCTGTCGCGGCCGTTGCGCGACGAGCCGACGCCCTTCTTGTGAGCCATGGTATCCTCGCGTCAGCCGAGAGTGATGTCGTTGATCTTCACTTCCGTGAAGCCCTGCCGGTGCCCCTGCTTCTTCGCGTAGTTCTTCCGGCGCTTCATCTTGAACACGACGATCTTGTCGCCAAGGCCGTGCTTCACGATCTCGCCGGTGACCTTCGCGCCGGAAAGCGTGGGCACGCCGGTCTTGACGTTGTTGCCGTCGCTGCCGAGGAGGACATCGTTGAACTCGATGGACCCACCGGCCTCGCCCACGATGGTGGGGATGCGATATTTCTTGCCCGGCTCGACACGGAACTGCTTGCCGCCGGTGCGGATGATGGCGTAAGACATGAATGACGCTCGTGGACGTGTGACGTAGAGCCTAAGAAGTTAGCTGACGCGAGGTTAGCTGTCAACTCGGGCCACCGCCCCAAAAAGAGGCTCGGCGTCGCGATCGGAATCTTCCCGATCGCGACGCCGAGCTTCCTGATGCCGTCGGCCCTTGCCCGCAGGGCCCCGACGTCCGGCCCCTCGGCGTTCCCGCTGGCTACGCCCGGTTCCGGCGACGGCGAAGTCCGCCCAGACCCAGGAAGCCGAGCCCACTGGCCGCGAGGATGAGCGAGGACGGTTCCGGAGTGACGCTCGTCGTGACGCCGCCAACCCGGAAGTTCGTGTCGTTGAAATCCATGTCGCCACCGCCGTAGGTGTCCTCGAACCCGAACTGCTCCGTGTAGACGCCATCACCGGTGACCGGCGACGACGCGGCATGCACGAGGCCATCGGGGTTGCGCGTCGCCGGACCGGTGTAGTAGGTCTGCCCCGTGGTCTGCACGAAGAGACTGAAGATCACCTCGGTTCCGCTCGAGACCGGACCGATATCGACCTGGTCACCCACCGTGCTGCCATGGCAGTTGAACAGCTGGGTCGTGCTGCCACCGACCGTATACCCGAAGCGGAGGTCCGAGGTATACGCCGCATCGCAGCCCATGTACTTCACCCAGACGTCGCCGCCGGTGCCATAGAAGCTGACCTGCGCCTTCGCGGGAGCGGCCGCGAATACGACGGCCGCGCCAATCGCCGCGCACTTCAGAATTGCTCTCTTCATTCGCGTCGCCATCCTCCGTGAGGGGAAAGTCCTGCCCGCGTCTGGGTGACACGAGCCGGGCTCGGCGACACGCATTGGACATTCCCCGGGGAAGCAACGAACGGGCGCTGACACAACTCGTGACATGACAACAGCTTGCGTGATGTCGCTCAAGTAGTTCGCGAGGCATGTGCCCCTGGAATTGTCGAGCTCGTGCGACACCTCATGGCGTCAGCGCAACGCGCCGATCCCTACGCCACCGCGTACTGCTGGGTCACGTCCCGCCCCGCGCTCTTCACCACCAGCTTGAACTCGTCCGGCTTGAGGAGCGGGTCGTCCCGCAGCTCCAGCGGGAAGTTCACCGCCTTCTCGAGCTTCTTCATCAGGTCCGGCTCGTTCTCCATCGCGTACATCGCCACGTCGGGGTGCAGCTTCACGAGCAGCGGGTCGCGGCGTCCCTCCACCCCGATCCGCTTCACGCTCCGCTCCATGCGGCGCAGGATGGTCTCCGCGGTGAACACGCGACCGGTGCCGTGGCAGGTCGGGCACGCCTCCGTCATGCTCTGGAGGTGGCTCTGCCGCACCCGCTGGCGGGTCATCTCGATCAGCCCGAGGTCGCTCACGGCGAACGCCTTGGTGCGCGCCCGGTCCCGGCCCAGGTGTGTGCGCAGCTCCTGCAGCACCTTGTCGCGGTTGGACTTGCTGTCCATGTCGATGAAGTCGCAGACGATGATGCCGCCCACGTCGCGCAGCCGGAGCTGCCGGGCGATCTCGCGCGCCGCCTCGATGTTCGTCTTCAGGCTCGTCTTCTCGGGATCCTTCTTCCCGACGAAGCGGCCGGAGTTCACGTCGATCGAGATCAGCGCCTCGGTCGGCTCGATGATCAGGTAGCCGCCGGAGGGGAGGTCGCAGCGGCGCTTGAACAGGTCGCGGATCTCGACCTCGAGCTCCGCCTTGTCGAACAGCGGCGCCTCTTCCTCATAGAGGACGATGCGCTCCAGCAGCTCGGGGGCGATCCCCTTCAGGTACTCGATGATCTCGTTGTAGACCTGCTTCGAGTCCACCGTGACCCGTTCCACCTTGTCGCTGAAGATGTCGCGGATGAGGCTGCGCGTGAGCGACGTCTCGCGGTGCACGAGCGCCGGCGGCCGGACGAAGTGGGTCTTCTTCTTGATCCGCTTCCACGCGCTCATCAACGACTGCAGCTCGCGCTCGATCGTCTCCGGGGTCACGTCCTCGCCCACGGTGCGGACGATCACGCCGCCGGAATCTTCCGGAAGCATGCCTTCCACCAGTGCACGCAGGCGCTTCCGCTCCTCGCGGTCGCCGATCTTGCGGCTCACGCCCACGCGTGACGCGAAGGGCATGTAGACGAGGAAGCGTCCAGCCAGCGAGACCTGCGCCGTGACGCGCGGCCCCTTGGTGGAGATCGGTTCCTTGCTGACCTGGACGAGCAGCTCCTGCCCGCGCTTCAGGATGTCCTGGATGGGGGGCGCCTCGCGCTCGTGCCGCTCGAGCTCGCGCAGCGTCTCCTCGCCGTCCTCGTCGTCGTCGTCACCGCCCGTGTCGGGGTAGACGAGGTCGGACGAGTGCAGGAAGGCACTCTTCTCCGTGCCGATGTCGACGAAGGCCGCCTGGAGGCCAGGCAGCACGGCGTCGACCTTTCCGAGGTAGATGTCGCCGACCATCCGACGAGCGTCGGGACGGTCGACGAGGAGCTCAACGAGCTGGTCGTCCTCGAGGATGGCGACCCGGGTTTCCCGCTGGGTCGCATTGATCAGGATCTCTCGTTTCATCGGGGACCGACCGCGCGGAAGCACCCGGCGACTCGGGTGCCGCGGATCGGCATGGCAAGGGTTGGACGTTCCGGCGCCGCAGGGCCACGCGCCGGATCGAGACAGGGATGGGTGCCGATGCCGGCCGCGGGATCGACCACGCCCACTCCGGGCACGCCGTCGCCATGGTCTCTCCCGCCGCGCGCAGCAGGCGCGACAGGGCGACGATGACGGAAGCCGCCAGGAACCGGAGCAGCGTGCGATCTCCCGGAGCTACCCGGGACTGCGCGGTGACAACGGCGCGCGCGCGATTCCGGCCGACGACTGCCTCGGCCGAACCCGCACGCACGATCATCCGGCCGCGACCCGAGTCGCCGAGCCACGCCGGATGGGAAAGAACAGGAGAAGTCACGTACTGATAGCTAATGCTGAAGCGGGGAGGTCGGAAGGACCGATGGACCGATGGACCGAACGGTCCTCCGGTCCTTCGGTCTGTCGGTCCTCCGGTCGTCAATCTGCCAGCTCCTTCAGAATATGCCTCGCGATCACCAGCCGCTGGATCTCCGAGGTGCCTTCGCCGATCTCGCAGATCTTCGCGTCGCGCATCATGCGCTCGACCGGATAGTCGCGGGTGTAGCCGTAGCCGCCGAACACCTGGACGGCCTTGGTGGTGGCCCGCATCGCCAGCTCGGAGCAGAACAGCTTGGCCATCGCGGCCTCCTTGCTGAACGGCCGGCCGTGCTGGGCGAGCCACGCAGCATGGAACATCAGATGACGACCCGCCTCGATTTCCGTTGCCATGTCGGAGAGCTGGAAGCTGATCCCCTGGAACTCGCCGATCGGCTTCCCGAACTGCTTCCGCACCGTGGCGTAGCGCCGAGCCTCGTCGTACGCGCCCTCGGCGATCCCCAGTGACAGCGCGGCGATGCCAATGCGGCCGGAGTCGAGGGTACGCATGAAGTTGGTGAACCCCTGCCCTTCCTTGCCGACGAGGTTCTCCGCCGGGACCTCGACGTCCTCGAAGATGAGCTCGGCGGTATCCGACGCGCGCCAGCCCAGCTTGTCCTCCTTCTTGCCGGCACGGAAGCCGGGCATCTGCGGCAGCGCCGCGTCGTGCCCGATCCCCAGCTTGCGCGCCTGCTCGAGGTCCGACGTCTGCTTGGTGAGGATGAACGAGCTGATTCCCTTCGTCCCCTTCGACGGGTCGGTGACGGCGGTGACGACGAAGATCTCGCCCACGCTGCCGTGGGTGATGAAGCGCTTGGTACCGTTCAGGATGTAGCGGTCACCCTTGCGCACCGCCGTGGTCTTCGTGCCGCCCGCGTCGGAGCCGGCGTCGGGCTCGGTGAGGCCGAAGCCGCCCAGCACCCGGCCGCTGGCCAGGAGCGGGACATAGCGCGTCCGCTGCTCGTCGGTGCCGAAATTCACGATCGGCGAGGTGCCGAGGGTGGTGTGCGCCGAGACGGTCAGTCCGGTCGAGGCATCCACGCGCGCGAGCTCGTGGATCGTGATCATGTAGCTCAGGATGTCCAGGCCGGCGCCGCCCAGCTCCTCGCTCCACGGCACGCCGAGGAGGCCGAGCTCGCCCATCTTCTTCACGGTCTCCCATGGGAAGGTAGCGTGCTCGTCGTGCTCCTTCGCCACCGGCGCGACCTCGTCGCGGGCGAACTGGCGAACCATCTCGCGCACGGCGAGGTGCTGCTCGGAGAAGTAGAGGGCGTCGTCCATTCGAGTGATCTGATCAGGCGGCTTCGGTGTCGTCGGCGTCGCGCAGGAGCGCGAGGAAACGGTCGCCGTACTTCTCGATCTTCGCCGGTCCCACCCCACGGATCTCGCCGAGGGCGTAGGGCGACTTGGGGCGACGCACGGCCATCTCGATGAGCGTGCGATCGGCGAACACAACATACGCTGGAACCTTGTCCTCGCGCGCGATGGAGCTGCGCAGGGAGCGGAGGCGCTCGAGGAACTGGGCATCGGCAGGACTCGGCACCAGCTCGGCGGGCTCTGCCCTGTGGGCTCCCCTGGGCGTGCGCTTCCTTGGTACGCCGAGCGTTGGGGTGCCCTTGCGCTCGCGGCGGCTGGCGTCGTGCGTGCCCAGGCAGTTGTCACAGCCGCCGCAGTCCTTGCCGGCGGCCGGGTCGCCGAAGTAGCGGAGGACGAAGCCGCGGCGGCAGCCCGAGGCATAGGCGTACGCCTGCACCGACTCCAGCTTCGCCAGCTCGGCGCGGCGCCGGCGATCGAGTGCCGCCCAGTCGATCGGGTATGCACCGAGCGGGCGCTTCATGTTGACCACGTGGTCGCCGCCGCCCAGTCGGTGCCAGGTGAGGAACTGCTCCCGCTCGAGCGACTCGAGGAGGGGCATGCTCCCGACGGCGCCACCGAAGCCCGGCGGAAGCGCGTCGAGGTCGACCGTGGCGCCATCGTAGAGGGCGTCACCGGCCACGCGCCAGAGCGAGCGGAGGAGGCCGAGGCGCAGGGCGTCCTTCGGGCCGAGGTCGCGCTTGATGCGCTCCGGCGTGGCGAGCAGGCGCACGAACACCCGGCCGCCCGATTCGGGGTCGGAGCGCAGCGCACCCGCCTGGATCAGGAGCCGCAGCGCCGACTCCACCTCGCGGTCGCTCACCTTGCCGGGAAGGGCGGCGGCGATCGTCGCCGGCTCGAGCTCCACCTCGCCCGAGGGCGAGGCCATCTTCACCACCTTCGCGTACACCTGCTCCACCGTGGTGCGCTCCGGGTACGCGCCCTTGATGAAGAACTCGTGGGTGAAGCGATCGGGGAAGGCGTGCAGGAGGAAGACGTCGGAGTGCAGCCCGTCGCGGCCGGCGCGTCCGGCTTCCTGGTAGTACGCCTCGAGCGTGCCGGGCATCGCGTGATGAATGACCACGCGCACGTTCGGCTTGTCGATCCCCATGCCGAAGGCGTTCGTGGCCACGATGACGCGGACGTCCTCGTTCATGAAGGACTCCTGCACCTCGTGGCGATGGGAGTCGTCGAGGCCGGCGTGGTACGCGGCCGCCGTGATGCCGGCGTTCTCCAGCGTGCGCGCGACCTTCTCCACGTTGCGCCGCGTGGAGGCGTACACGATGGCGACGCCCTCGTGCGTGCGCAGGATGTCGATCAGCGCGTCGTCCTTGTCGGTGTCGGTGCGCGTGGGCACCACGTGGTAGTGCAGGTTCGTGCGGTCGAACCCCGTGATGATCGTCTCCGCCTGCTCGAGGCGGAGCTGGCGGACGATGTCTTCGCGGACGTGCGGGGTGGCCGTGGCGGTCAGTGCGACCGCCGGCGGCCAGCCGAGCTTCTCGCGCACCTGGGCGACGCGCAGGTAGCTGGGGCGGAAGTCGTGTCCCCACTCGCTGATGCAGTGCGCCTCGTCCACCGCGAGCAGCGAGACGCCGACGTCGCGCAGGCGGTCGGCCGTGGTGCCGAAGTCGAATCGCTCCGGGGCCACGTAGAGCAGCTTCACGTCGCCGCGGCTCACGCTCGCCATGCGGTGCGAGATCTCGCCGGCGGTGAGCGTGCTGTTGATGAAGGTGGCGGGGATGCCGCGCGCAGTGAGCGCGTCCACCTGGTCCTTCATCAGCGAGATCAGCGGGCTCACGACGACGGTGAGCCCGGGCAGCACGAGCGCCGGCACCTGGTAGCAGACCGACTTGCCACCGCCGGTAGGCAGCACGACGAGCGTGTCTCGGCCGGCGAGGACGCTCGAGACGGCGCGCTCCTGTCCCGGGCGGAAATCGGGAAAGCCGAAGCGGGCGCGAAGCGCAGCGCGGGCTTCGTCCAGGGTCGGGCGAGGCGCGGTCGTGGCGTCCATCATTCGCGCACCCTGCTGCGGAGTCCCGGCCATTGCGTCATCGCTCTGCCGCACGCCGGACCGCTAGACCGCGCGCGCGAAGTGGCCGCGGGTGAACGCGTGGTTGAGCGCCGGACGCACGGGGTTGGTGCTCGCCCGTCCCGATGACGCGAGCTCGGCGAGCATGGCCCGATAGCCCGACACCACCTGCGCGATCGGCTCGCCCACCACGTTGAACACGAGGTGGTAGCTGCGGATGCCGCCGCGCCAGAGGCGCGGGAGGTATTCGCCGCCCTCCACCGGTCGCGAGTGCAGCAGGCGATTCCGGCACGCCGAATCCGTGGCGACGGCGAAGTGATAGCCGGCCGGGTCGGTGAGCTCCACGTTGGTGTGCTTCTGGACGCACAGGTCGCGGCAGGTCGTCGGCGTGCGGTCGAACGCCGCGCTGAGCACGCAGTGCTCGATCGTCATCCCCTCCGGTCGGCCGTAGAGGAAGACGTCGAACCCCGCTCCCTCCCAGGGCTCGGCGAGCTGCAGCATCTCGTCCGTGGTGAGCTCGATGGAGAGGACGATGCGCCGCGCGCCCAGGCCGAACAGCTCGCGCGCCGTGTGCTGGTTGAAGCAGTTCACCGCGTAGTCGGCCACGACGTCGCGCCCCGCCTTGCCGAGCTCGGCGACGAGGCCGAGGTGGCCGCTCACCATCGGCAAACCGAGGTCGAGCCACTTCTGGATCGCGCGTCGCTCTTCCGGACGCACGATCGTCGGCGTACGCAGCCGCAGGGTGATGCCGCGCGCACGCAGCTCGTCAGCGAGCGCCTTCACGCGCGTCACTGGCGGCGTGGGGTGGCGCAGGAAGGGATCGAGGACCACGGTGGTCGCGCCGGCGTCCGCCGCCGCCCGTGCGTCGTCGAGCGAGAAGACGGAGGCGACGAGGTCGAACGGCGCGCAAGGCTCGGCATGCACGGGTCGAGCGCTCGACGCGGCCGTTGGCTCCGCACCAGCCGGCGCATCGTGCCGGATGGCGAGCGCCTCGTCGATCCTCGCGCGACGCTCGGCGAGCACCGCCTGGTGCGCCCAGTCGCGTCGCTGGAGGAGCTCGTCCACCGCCTGCTGGCGCAGGTGATTGAGCTCGCTGATCGGCAGGAACAGGCCGTTCGGCAGGGCGTCGGCATCGAGGGCGCCGAGCACGAATGGCGTCTCGCCGAGGCGGCCGAGCTGCTCGCGCAGGGTGGCGACGTCGAGGGCGCGCCGCGCGGCAGGGGCGAGGTTCACCTCGCTCCGCACGGTGATCGTCTCCTCGTCCGCCTTGAACACCGCCTTGAGCGGCGCGCCGGCGCTGCCGAAGACGCGCACGTCCACGCGCGTCCTGCGCTGGCGAACCTCGGCGGGCAGTGCGGCGAAGCTCGCCCGTGCGCGCGCGAGCAGCGCCGCCTCCGAGGAGCGCACGACACGCCAGCCGGCGCCGGCGCTGATGCGCGGAGGCAGTGCGACGGCCTGCGTGACGAGCTCACCCTCGGCGGAGAGGGTACGCACGTCGCCGACGGTGAAGCCGACCGAGGCACCGCCAATGGCGTCGGGCGACTCGAGGCCCACGCCATCACCGGTCATCAGTGGAGAGGAGACGCGCACGATCAGCTCGCGCCCCTGCACCCGCTCCACCACGCCGAGCTCGCGCCCGCGATTGTCCGGGTGCGAGCGCGTGACGTACGAGCGGCCGGCGCGGCCGCCGTACATGCCGCCCGTGAAGCCACGGCTGTAGATCTGGACCAGCGGCTCCATCTCCTCCGGCGGGGGCGCCGTGCGATCGCCCTCTTCCATCCGATCGAGCCACGCGCGATAGCCGCTGGTGACGGTGGCGACGTACTCCGGGCGCTTCTTGCGCCCCTCCACCTTGAGGCAGCTCACTCCCGCGTCGGCGATGCCGGCGAGGTGCTCCGCGGCGGCGAGGTCCTTCGTGGAGATCAGGAACCCGCGATCGAGCTCCGCGCCGGTGCTCGCATCGGTGAGTACGTAGTCCTTGCGGCAGGATTGCGCGCACGAGCCGCGGTTCGCGCTGCGCTCGGAGATCATCCCTGACATGTAGCACTGCCCGCTGTACGAGATGCACAGCGCGCCGTGAATGAACGTCTCGAGCCCCAGCTCGGGAACCGCGTGATGGATGGCGCGGATGTCGTCCAGCGTGTTCTCGCGGGCCAGCACCACGCGCTCGATGCCGAGCTCGTGCATCACGCGCGCGCCGGTCTCGTCATGCACCGTCATCTGGGTCGAGCCGTGGATCTCGAACCCCGGATAGACCTGCTGGATGAGCCGTACGAGGCCGATGTCCTGCACGATGGCCGCATCGACGCCGAGCTCGATGGCCTCGCCGAGGAACATGAGGGCGTCGGCCAGCTCGGCTGGCTTGAGCAGGATGTTGAGGGTGAGGTAGATGCGCCTGCCGCGCTCGTGTGCCAGCCGGCAGGCCTCGCCCACTTCGGCGAGGGTGAGCTGCGCCCCTTCGTCCCGCGCGTTGAAGCGCTCGGCACCCAGGTAGACTGCGTCCGCACCGTTGGCGAGGGCCGCCCGCACGGCATCGAGGGAGCCGGCGGGAGAGAGGAGCTCGGGAGTGGCGAGGCGCGTCATAAGCGTTGAAATATAACGCTTTAGGACGCCTGATTGCAGTCCGGCGCGAGAGTCAGCGCGGGGGTTCGTCGTCGCCCAGCCAGCTCTTCGGTATCCACCGCATCAGCAGCACGACGACGAGGATCGCCATGCCGGCAACGCGGATGTTCGCGTCGTCCGTGCGGTAGCCATATCCCCAGATGGCGACGCCGATCGCGCCGAGGATGATGCGGAGCATGAGGAGCTGCCGCAGGTCGAAGCGCTTCATGCTGCGGGGGCGGCCGGGAGGTCCAGCGCCTGCGCCATGTTCTCGGGGACCTGCAGCACCATGCGAAGCATCGCCGTCGAGAACACCTTGCCCTGCGCATCGGTCTTGAGCGACAGGGTGCCGCCGCCACCGAGCGCGCCGTGCAGGAGGAAGTTGAGCGCGTTCAGGTTGGGGAGCTCGTAGCGCTCCACGTCACCGGTGATGACGCCCTCGAAGTGACTGCGCACGCGATCGAGGGTGAGCTGGTCGCGCAGGAGCGGATACCAGTGCGGCTCGAGTGCGATGACGCCGACGTTGGCGGTATCGCCCTTGTCGCCCGAGCGGGCGTGGGCGATGTCGACGAGACGGACCGCGCGCAACCTGTCCTTCTGGTACATGGTCATGACAGCACCTCCACTTTCGTGGTGACGGCGGTCTTGTCCACGAGCGCGGGCCAGTAGGCGACGATCTCCTCCACCTTCGGCCGGCCGCCGGCGAAGCCGGTGACGCTGGGCGGACCGTTGAGCACGAGGGGCGCGAGCTCTCGCGTGAACCGTTCCACCGCCTTGCGATCGGACGACCGCACGCCGACGCGGAGCTGCACTTCCGGCGCTTCGCCGCTCATTTCGGCGAGGGGCCCGTGCGTGGCGGAGACGCCGACGAACTCGGTGAGGAGCTCGTCGAACCCCAGCCCCATGTTGTCCAGGCGCTCGCGCAGCACCTGGTCGGCGAGCTTCGCCTTGTCGAGCGCGTCGGGCCAGGCGTAGACGAGGGTGCCCACCGCCTTGAAGCCGGAGCGATAGGCGATGGAGACCTTGAGCTTGTCGGTGGCGGGACGGCCCTCGATGCCGAACACGCGCACGCGGTTCTCGCCCGCCTGCTCGAGGTGGATGCTCGTGAAGTCGGCGACGACGTCCGGGGTGATGTACGAGTGCGGGTCGCCCATCTCGTACACGAGCTGCTCGGTGATGGACGGGACGTTGATCCGTCCGCCCGTGTTCGGGTGCTTGGTGACGACGAACGTGCCGTCAGCCCGCCCCTCGACGATCGGATAGCCGACGTTCGCGAGGTCCGGGATGGAGCGCCAGTCATAGAGGCAGTTGCCCCCCGAGCATTGCGCTCCACACTCGATGATGTGGCCGGCGATGATGCCGGCAGCGAGCTTGTTCCAGTCGTCGCGTGCCCAGCCGAACTCGTGGCGCAGCGGCGCCATGGTGAGGGCAGTGTCGGTCGAGCGCCCGGTGACGACGACGTTGGCGCCCTGGCGCAGCGCCTCGACGATCGGGACGGAGCCGATGTACGCATTCGCCGACAGCACGCGATCTCGGACGACGCTGAGCGGCTCGCCCGTCTCCATGTTCTCGAGCTTCTGGCCCTTGGCGAGGAGCTCGTCGAGCCGCGGCAGCAGGTCGTCACCGGTGACGACACCGATCTTCAGCGCGCCCTCCGCTCCCTTCGAGCGCGCCATCTCCAGCACCGCATTCGCGCACGACACGGGGTTCACGCCGCCGGCGTTGGCGATCACCTTCACGCCTCGGTCCGTCACCGCGGGGAGCACGCTCTCCATGGCACCGATGAAGTCGCGCGCGTAGCCCATGGCCGGATCACGTTCCTTCTGCTTCTGCAGGATGGACATCGTGACCTCGGCCAGGTAGTCGAGCATCAGGTAGTCCACCGGCCCGCCTTCCACCTGGCGGCGCGGCGCGTCGAGCCAGTCGCCCCAGAAGCCCTGCCCCGAGGCGACGCGAACGATGCGGTCAGAGTTGGAGCCAGCGGTCATGCGCACCCCTGGGGAAGAACGAACGGACCGAGATGAGGACCGGGATTGTGCAGAGCAGCGCGGAAGGCGAAGGCGAGGACGTCGCGCGTCTCCTCCGGATGGATGATCGCGTCCACGTAGCCGCGCGCGGCGGCGTAGCGCGCGTCGAGCTGCTGCTCGTAGTCCTCGCGCATCGCCTCGACGGCGCGCGTAGTGTCGTCGTCGAGGGGCGTCCTCGACGCCTGCGCCTTGGTGAGCGCGGGGCCGTGCACCGCCTGCACCGCCGCTTCGCCCTCCATCACCGCCATGCGGCCGGAGGGCCAGGAGAAGATGAAGTCGGGATCGAAGCCCTGTCCCGCCATGGCGTAGTAGCCGGCGCCGGAGGCGTGGTTCACCGTCAGCACCACCTTGGGCACCTTCGCGGTGGCCATCGCCTCGACGAACCGGGCACCGGAGCGGATGACGCCCTCGTGCTCCGACTCGGGTCCCACCATGAATCCCGAGACGTCCTGCACGAACAGGAGCGGAATCCCCTGCCGGTCGCAGCGGTCGATGAAGTAGGCGACCTTGTCCGCGCTCTCCGCGTACACGATGCCGCCGAAGCGCGGCTTCTCGCCGGGACGACCCTTGATCAACCCACGCTGGTTGGCGATGATGCCGACGGGCATCCCCGCGATGCGCGCGTCGCCGCAGATCATTTCCTTCGCGAGGTTGGCCTGGAACTCGTCGAGCCGTCCGTCATCGAGGATCTCGCGGAGGACCTCGTGCATGTCGTAGGACATGCGGTGGTCGTTGGGGAGGACGTCGTAGAGCCTGTCGGTCTGCCGGACGCGCTGGCCGGCGCGTCGCGCCGGCGGCTCGCCGGACCCGCTCGCCGCCTTCGGCGGCTGCTCGTCGGACGGTCCGACCCTGCCGGCATCGCGCGGCAGGACGGCGATCAGGTCTCGCAGCTTGGCGAGACAGGCGTCGTCATCCTCCGCCATGTAATGCGCCACGCCGCTGATCTCGGTGTGCGTGGCGGCGCCGCCCAGGGTTTCGCCGTCGATCGTCTGGCCAGTGGCGCCCTTCACGAGGTTCGGGCCGCCGAGGCCCATGAACGACGTGCCCTTCACCATCACGATGAGATCCGAGAGCGCGGGGAGGTACGCGCCGCCGGCGATGCACTGCCCCATCACGGCCGCGAGCTGCGGCACGTGGAGGTAGCGGCGCATGATCGAGTTGTAGTAGAAGATGCGGCTCGCGCCGTACTGGCCGGGGAACACGCCTCCCTGATACGGGAGGTTCACCCCCGCCGAGTCCACGAGGTAGACGATGGGGATCCGGCAGCGCATGGCGATCTCCTGCGCGCGGAGGATCTTGCGGATCGTCTCCGGCCACCAGGAGCCCGCCTTCACGGTGGGATCGTTGGCGACGACGACGACCTCGCGCCCGTGCACGACGCCGAGGCCGGTCACGACGCCGGCAGCGGGCGCCTGGCCGTCGTACTGGTCGTACGCCACCAGCAGGCCGACCTCGATGAACGGCGCGCCGTCGTCACACAGCGTCGTGACACGCTCGCGCGCCGACAGCTTGCCCTGCGCGTGCAGCCTGGCGACCTTCGCCGCGCCGCCTCCCTGGCGGAGACGTTCCTCGAGCGCGCGAACCTCGGCGCTCAGCTCGCGGAGCCGTGTCGTCACGGCGGGATCAGGCTTCCTGGCGGGAGCGCTCGGCGAACCAGGCGCGGATGTAGTCCACCAGGTCGCTGGTCGGCGTGCCGGGCCCGAACAGCTTGCCGGTGCCGAGCGCCTCGAGCGCCTCCATGTCCTCGCGCGGGATGATCCCGCCCCCCGTGATGAGGATGTCGCCGCGCCCCTCCTCGCGGAGCAGCTCGAGCACGCGCGGGAAGAGCGTCATGTGGGCGCCGCTGAGGATCGAGAGGCCCACCACGTCGACGTCCTCCTGGACGGCGGCGGTGGCGATCATCTCGGGCGTCTGGTGCAGCCCGGTGTAGATGACTTCCATGCCGGCATCACGCAGGGCGGCGGCGACGACCTTGGCGCCGCGGTCGTGGCCATCGAGACCGGGCTTCGCGACGAGAACACGAATGGGACGCATGCGACCAAAGCTAGCGGGCGCGTCGCCGACGCGGCAACTGACGCGCGCGCGGCGCCTCGACCTTCCGCGCCACGAGGAGCATCTCCCCCGACCGGCGCGTGAGGGGACGATCGCGGAAGCCGTCGTACGCCTCGTGGACGACGAGTCCGGCGTCCAGGCACAGCTCGGCGAGGCGCGTGGCGGTGTAGAGGCGGATGCGGTGCTCACGCTCGCCGCTGCCGGCCGGGCCTTCCCACGACGTGTGGATGGTGAGCACGCCGGAGAGCGGATCGAACGACCGCTCATGGCCGATCACGGTGCCGTCGCCGCTCTTCCACCAGTCGCGGGCGAGGAAGCGCGACATCACGCCGTCGCGGCTGCCGCCGTGAAAGATGAACACGCCTCCCGGCGTGAGCACGCGCGCGAACTCGGCGATCACCTGCGCGTCGTCGGCGGGATCGGTGAAGAAGCCGAAGCTGGTGAAGAGGTTGACGACGGCATCGAAGCGGCCGCTCCAGCGCGCGGGGAGCGATCGCATGTCGCCGCGCGTGTAGTGCAGCGTGGGTCCGGTGCCGCGCTCCCTCGCGCGGTCCAGCAGGTACTTCGAGTAGTCGAGCCCCTCCACGCGGTAGCCTGCTTCGGCGAGCAGGTGGGCATGCCGTCCCTGGCCGCAGGGCACGTCGAGCACGCGTGCGCCCGCGGGCAGGGCGAGCAGATCCATCAGGCGCGCGACTTCGTGGCGGTCACGGACGAGGTCGAAGATGGGCTGGTACTCGAGCAGGTACCCTGCGTCGAAGTAGGTGGCCCACCAGTCCGACTTCCGCGCGGCCGGGCTCAGAAGAACACCGGCTCGCGATAGGCGCCGAACACCGCCTCGAGGGCGTGACGGATCTCGTACAGCGTACAGTAGGCGCGGGCGCAGTCGAGGATGTGCGGAAAGACGTTCTCCGTGCCGCGCGCGGCCTCGGTGAGCGCGGCGAGGCGCTGCTGCGCGAGGGCGTCGTCCCGCTCGGCGCGCACGCGGGCGAGCCGCTCGCGCTGCTCGCGGTCCACCTCCTCGCCGACCTTGAGCGTCGGAATCGCCAGCGACTCCTCGTCCGTGACGAACTCGTTCACGCCGACGATGACCCGGCGGTGCTGCTCGATCTCCCACTGCTGGCGGGTGGCCGACTCGTGAATCTTCCGCTGGAACCAGCCCTGCTCCAGTCCCGCCACCACGCCGCCGACGCCCTCGATCTCGGCGAACATCGCCTCCGCCTCGCGCTCGAGCTGGTCGGTGAGGGCTTCCACGTAGTACGAGCCACCGAGCGGGTCGAGCACGTTGGGTACGCCGGTCTCGTAGGCGAGCACCTGCTGGGTGCGGAGCGCCACCTGCACCGCGTCCTCGGTGGGCAGCGCAAGCGTCTCGTCCATGGAGTTCGTGTGCAGCGACTGCGTGCCGCCGAGCACGGCGGCCATCGCCTGATAGGCGACGCGCACGACGTTGTTCATCGGCTGCTGCGCGGTGAGCGTGACGCCCGCCGTCTGCGAGTGGAAGCGCATGAGCAGCGAGCGCGCGTTCTTCGCGCCATAGCGCTCCTTCATGTGACGCGCCCAGATGCGGCGCGCCGCGCGCAGCTTGGCGATCTCCTCGAAGAAGTCGTTGTGGATGTCCCAGAAGAACGAGAGGCGCGGGGCAAACTCGTCCACGTCGAGCCCGCGCGCGACGCCGCGTTCCACGTAGGTGAAGCCGTCAGCGAGGGTGAAGGCGAGTTCCTGAGCCGCCGTGGATCCCGCCTCGCGAATGTGATAGCCGGAGATGGAGATCGTGTTCCAGAGGGGCGCGTGCTTCGCGCCCCACTCGAAGCAGTCCACGATCAGGCGCAGCGCGGGCTCGATGGGAAAGCACCACGCATGCTGCGCCATGTATTCCTTCAGGATGTCGTTCTGGATCGTGCCGCGCAGCTTCTCGCTCGACACCCCCTGCTTCTCCGCCGCCGCGATGTAGAACGCCCAGAGGATGGCGGCCGGCCCGTTGATGGTCATGGAGGTGGAGACCTCGTCGAGGGGAATCCCCTCGAACAGCACCTCCATGTCGGCGAGGCTGGAGATGGCGACGCCCGTCTTGCCGACCTCCCCCTCCGACCGCGGATGGTCGGAGTCGTAGCCCATCAGCGTGGGGAAGTCGAACGCGGTGGAGAGCCCCGTCTGGCCGTGGGCGAGGAGGAACTTGAACCGCTCGTTCGTGTCGCGCGCGCTGCCGAAGCCGGCGAACTGGCGCATCGTCCACAGCTTGCCACGATAGCCGGTGGGATGGATGCCGCGCGTGTAGGGATACACGCCGGGCACGCCGAGGTCCTCGGCCGTCGTCGGCGCCACGTCGAGCGCGGTGTACAGCGGCTCGACTTCGTGCTCCGAGTTGGTGAACGCGATGTCACGCTTCGCGCCCTTCTCGTAGGCGCGGCGCCACGCGGCGACTTCGGCGCGCAGGCGCTCGAGCTCCGCGGCGGGATCCTCGTCCGGCGTGCGACCCGCATTCGCGGGGAGGTCTCTGATGGACGTCATGTGGTCTTCCGCGTCAGAAGGTCGGCGCTGCGGGCGAGCAGCGCATCCGCGACGGCAAAGGGCGTCGCTTCGCCCGATTCGAGCGCGGGGAGCCGCGCATCGAGCCAGTCGTTCGTGTCGGCGTCGTTCCAGAGCCGGCGGCGCATGCGATCCTCCGCCACCTCCACCACGCGCTCCCGGAGCCGCGCCCGGCGTCGTTCGCGCAGCGTCCCGCTTCGTTCAAGATAGTGAAAATGCCGGTCGAGCGCTTCCATGAGCTCGCCGATGCCTTCGTCCTTCGCCGCCACCGTCCTGAGCACGGGCGGCGTCCACTGGTCGCCGTCGTCCGCACGCGCGGCCTCGCGCACCTGTCGCAGCAGGTTGCCGCGCGAGAGGTCCACGCCATGGTGCGCGGGCACGTTCTTCATCGTGGTGCCGGCGCGCATGCCGAGCATGATCTCGATCTCGTTGCGCAGGCGGTCGGCCCCGGGACGGTCGGCCTTGTTCACCGTGAACACGTCGGCGATCTCCATCACGCCCGCCTTGAGCGTCTGGATGGAGTCGCCGCTCTCGGGGACGAGCACCACCAGGCAGCTGTCCGCGCTGCGCGCCACGTCGAGCTCACTCTGCCCCACCCCGACCGTCTCGATGAGGATCCGGTCGAGGCCGAAGGCGTCCAGCACGTCGCACGCCTCGCGCGTGGCCGACGACAGGCCGCCGAGCGAGCCGCGCGTGGCCAGCGACCGGATGTAGACGCCGGGATCGAGGGCGATCTCCTCCATGCGGATGCGGTCGCCGAGCAGCGCCCCGCCGGTGAAGACGGAGGTGGGATCCACGGCGACGATGCCGACCGTGAGCCCTTGCGCGCGATAGGCGCGGGCGAGCGCCGTGGTCAGCGTGCTCTTCCCGGCGCCGGGCGGCCCGGTGATGCCGATGCGACGGGCCCGGCCGAGCTTCGCGTTCCACGCCGCGAGCAGCCGCTCGAAGCCGGGCCGATGGTTCTCGACGATGCTGATGGCGCGCGCGAGGGCGGCCTTGCGTCCGGCAGCGAAGTCGGCGAGCAGGCGCTCGTGCGGGTCAGCGGTCACGTCGTGGGTCGGGGTTCGGGTTCGTCGTGCTCGTCGCGGATGTCGCCGACGAGCTCCTCCAGCAGGTCCTCCATCGTCACGAGGCCCACCGTGCGCTCGTCGTCGTCCTGCACGATGGCCAGGTGCCGGCTGGTGCGCAGCATCCGGAACAGCAGCTCGCTGCACGCGGCGGTGTCGCGGGTGAAGGCGACCGGGCGGATCTCCGGTGCACGCTCCCCGCGCAGCTTGAGCACGTCGAAGGCGTGCATCATGCCGACCACGTGATTGAGGTTGCCGTCGTACACCGGCGCGCGGCTGAACTCGGAGGTGGCGAACTCCTCGGCGATGGCGCGCGGGGTGGCGGACCGGGAGATGGCGAAGATCTCGTCGCGGGAGACCATGACCTCGCGGACGGTCTTGTCACCGAACGTCATCACGCCGGTGATGATCTCCATCTCCGCCGGCTCGCCGACGCCCTCCAGCTCGCCTTCACGCAGGAGGTCCTGGATCGCGTCGCGCTCGCTCTCGGGCAGCGTCGCGGGTGGCCGCGCGAACGGCCGGCTGGCCAGCCGCCCGGCGGCAGCGATCGGCGCCGCCACGACGGCCGCCACTTCCATCAGCGGAGACAGGGTGGAGGCCACGGCGGGGGCGAACCGGCGCGCGATGGCGCGCGGGAGCAGCTGTCCGAGCACGACGACGAGCGCCGCGAAGATCGCCAGGCGCGCCGTGAGCGTGCCGAGGTCCGCCGCATGGCTCGCCGCGATGTACTCCCCGCTCAGCACGAGGAGGAGGGCAATCACGGCGCTGGAGGCGATGATCAGCCGCTGCGGCCGCTCGAGATACGCCAGCGCCACCGCGGAGCCGCGCAGGCGCTGCTCCACCCAGTGGCGCAGCCAGATGCGGCTCACCGACCGCATCGCCATGCCGCCGGCGGTGAGCACGGCGATGAGCACGAGGGCACTCGCGAGCAGGAGGAGCTCCGACATCACGAACGCGCCTCCTGCGCCTGCGGCTGCAGGCGCTCGAAGTACACGCGTTCCACGCGCCGCCGGCGTACACGCTCCACGACGAGCCGGTAGTGGCCGACCTGCACCGATTCCCCGGCGCGCGGCACGCGCCCGAACAGCTCGTACACCAGCCCGCCCACCGTCTCCAGGTCCTCACGCTCGAAGTCCTGGGCGAGCAGCTCGGAGAGCTCGCCGAGTGGCAGGCGCCCGCTGACCCAGAAGCGCGTCCCCTCCTCCTGCTCCACCTCCGGCTCCTCGTCGTCGTACTCGTCGTGGATCTCGCCGACGATCTCCTCGAGCACGTCCTCGATCGTCACCAGCCCTGCCGTCCCGCCGAACTCGTCGCTCACGATGGCGATGTGGGTGTGGCTCGCCTTGAAGTCGCGCAGCTGCTCGTCGATCGGCTTCGACGTGGGAATGAAGGTGGGCGGACGCATGAGCGACTGCCAGCCGTTCATCGGCTCGTCGTCGTCGATCACGAACGGCAGCAGGTCCTTCGCATAGAGGATCCCCACCACGTTGTCGAGCGTGTCGTCGTACACGGGAAAGCGCGCGTGCTCGGAGCTCCGGACGCGATCCACCACCTCGCTCCAGTGCGTCGTCTGCTCGATGCCGACGATGTCGACGCGCGGCACCATCACCTCGCGCACCGCGGTATCGCCGAGCGAGAAGACCCCGTGCAGCAGCGCCTGTTCATCGCGGGAGACATCGGCTTCCGCGGCGACCACCTGGCGAAACTGCTCCGTGGCCTCCTCGCGCTGCTCAGCGCGTTCCTCGAGCGACGGCGACGGCAGGATCCGCTCGAACAGCGCGTCGAGCGCGGCGCCCAGGCGGAGCACCGGCCAGAGCAGCGTGTCGATCGCGTCGATCAGCGGGGCGAGGGCCACCGCGATCCGCGGTGCCGTCGCGAAGCCGATGGAGCGGCACACCCCCTCGACGAGGATGACGATGACGAGCGCGACGGCGATCGCGATCGCCGCGTCACCCAGCTCGTTGCGGGGCTCGAGGGTGAGCCAGTGCACCACCGCTGCGCCGGCGACCACGTGGGCCAGCACCCGGGCCAGCGCGAGGGCCCGGTGCGCGCGCTCGCGCCTCCGCAGCTGGCCGACGACGGACGGTGCTGGCTCGGGCTCCGCGTCACCACCGAGCAGCGCCCCGTCGGCCGCCGAGGCGAGACCGGCGAGCGCCACCGCGCCCGCCGCGACCACGAGCGGTACGGCGCTCATGTGCGCGCCTCGCGGCTCATCGCCGCGCCGAGCAGGGACTCCTGGCGGCGCCACATCGGCGACGCGTACCGCGCCTCCCCCTCGGGATGGTCGTGCCCGACGACGTGGAGCACGCCGTGCACGACAAGACGGAGCAGCTCCTCGCGCACCGGGGTGCCGTCGGCGATCGCGTTGGCGCGGGCCACCTCGGGCGCGATGTAGATGTCCCCTTCCAGTGCTGCGCCGTCGCGCACGGGCGCGAACGCGAACGAGATCACGTCGGTCGGGCCACGATGCCGGAGGTGCTGCCAGTTCAGCGCCGCGATGCGCCGGCTGGTGACGAAGGCGATCGACAGCGCGGCGTCGCGGATGCCTTCCGCACGCAGCACCTGGTCGGCGACGCGAGCCACCGTTGCCCGCGCCACCGGAATCCGCACGGCGTCCGTGGCGACGTCCACGACGCGGCTCACCGTGGAATGGCCTCGATGGCCGGCGCCGGCGTCGGGTAGTCCACGCGGCCATGATACATCCCCCCCAGCACCCGCGCGAACTCCCGCTTCACCACGGTGAGCTGCCGCAGCGTGAGCGGGGCGTCCCGCAGCTGTCCCTGCTCCAGCCGCTGCCGCACGACGGCGTCGATCACCTCGCGGATGTTCTCCGGCGTCGGATCGGCGAGCGTGCGCGCCGCGGCCTCGGCCCCGTCGGCGAGCATGACGACCGCCGTCTCGATGCTCTGCGGCACGGGCCCCGGATAGGTGTACTCCGCCGTGTTCGGCACGGCGCCGTCGCGCTCG
The DNA here is from genome assembly GCA_036280075.1 of Gemmatimonadaceae bacterium. Taxonomy (GTDB): domain Bacteria; phylum Gemmatimonadota; class Gemmatimonadetes; order Gemmatimonadales; family Gemmatimonadaceae; genus AG11. Next base: position 44,614 of record DASURL010000216.1, read on the forward strand.
CGCGCCTTCTCGAGGAAGAAGGCGATGGTGCCGGTGCCGTGATGTTCCGTGATGAACGCGCGGATGGAGCGAGGCACGTGCTCCGCTTCCGCGAGCTCGAGGCCCTCGCGGATGTGGTTGCGGATGATGGACGCGCTGGTGTTGGGCTTGAGCTTGTCGTGCAGGTTGCGGCCGCGCGGCTGGTTCTCCACGAAGTACTGCGGCTTCGCGAGCTTGCCGATGTCGTGGTAGTACGCGCCCACGCGCGCCAGCAGCGCGTTCGCCCCGATCGCGCGGCACGCCGCCTCGGCCAGGTTGGCGATGGCGATGGTATGTGCGTAGGTGCCGGGCGCCTCGAGGCTCAGGCGCTGGAGCAGCGGACGATTCAGGTCGCCCCATTCCAGCAGGGTGAGGTGCGTCTCGCGTCCGGTGATGCGCTCGGCGAACGGCATCAGCAGCATGGCGACGATGACGCTCGCCACGGCCGTCGCGCCCCCACGCAGCACGGCCTCCAGCAGCTCGCGACCGGTATGGCCCGCCGCGAGCTCGGTGGCCGCGAGCATGACCGCCGTCGCGGCGGCGATGATGAGCATCCAGATGTACGACTGGTCGCGCCGCGACGTGGGGCGCACCGACAGCGCCGCCGCCCCACCCGCGACCAGCATCACGGGCAACGATCCTTCGAGGCGATACGCCGGCTGTGCCGCGATGAGGGCGGAGACCAGCGCCGCCATCGCGACGCTCAGGCGGCGGTCGTAGAGCGCGCTCGTCACGACGCCGATCAACGCCACGGGCACGAGCTCGGGGGCGGCCGGCCGCAGCCGAGCGACCACGGCGGCCACGAGCACGACGAGCAGGATCATGCCCGAGAGGAGGGCGAACGACGGCCCGCTGGCGAACACCGGCGGGCGGCCCACGCGCAGCGCGACGGCCAGGCCGCCCAGCAGCATCATGTTCGCGAGGAACGCTCCCGTCCACGCCGCCGTGCTGCGTGCCGCAGCCTCGGCGCCCAGGCCAAAGGTGAGCGCGGCGGCGAGCACCACCACTCCCACCCCGGCGAGCGCCGCGCTCATCGCACCGTCGTTCGTCGGCCGGAGGCTTCCCGAGGCCCCCTCGAGCTGCGCCCGCAGGCTCACGCGCTAGTCCCCGTCCTCCGCGTACGCCTTGATGATGTCGCGCACCAGCCGGTGCCGCACGACGTCCGCGTCCGAGAAGTAATGGAAGGCGATCCCCTCGATGCCGGGCAGGATGCGTTCCACCTGCATCAGCCCCGACTCCTCCCGCTTCGGAAGGTCGATCTGGGTCTTGTCGCCCGTGATGACGATCTGCGAGTTCACGCCGAGCCGCGTGAGGAACATCTTCATCTGCAGCGCCGTGGCGTTCTGCGCCTCGTCGAGGATGACGAACGCATCGCTCAGCGTGCGGCCGCGCATGAAGGCGAGCGGCGCGATCTCGATGATGCGGGTCTCGAGCGCCTTCTGGATGCGCTCCGGCGGCATCATCTCGTCCAGCGCATCGTAGAGCGGGCGCAGGTACGGATCCACCTTGGCCTGCATGTCGCCCGGCAGGAAGCCGAGGCTCTCTCCCGCTTCCACCGCCGGGCGGGCGAGCACGATCTTGCGCACGCGCTTCCGCGTCAGCGCGTCCACCGCGGCGGCGACCGCGAGATAGGTCTTGCCCGTTCCCGCCGGCCCGATGCCGACGACGATGTCGTTCTCGGCGATCTTCTGCAGGTAGTCCGCCTGGCCGCTCGTCTTGGCCTGGATGAGGCGACGCACGCCGGGCAGCGCGATGCGACCCTCCGTCGCCCCGTCGCCGCCCGCGCCGTCATCCTCGCTCAGCCGAAGGACGTCGTCCGGCGTGAGGTCCATCCGCTGGCGCGCCCGTTCCACCATCCGACGCCCGATGTCGGACGCCCGGTCCACGAGGGGCTGCGGCCCGGTGATGGACAGTGCGTCGCCGCGGAGCGAGACGCGCACGCCGCAGAGGCGCGACAGCTCGATGAGGTTCGCGTCGTTCACGCCGGCGAGCGTGAGCATGTCGGCGCCCTCCGTGGACAGCTTCTGGGTTACCGATCCGTCACTCACGCGGGTTGGGATTCCAGGGTGATGTGCAGCTCCTCGAGGTCCTGCGCCGGCACGGGCGAGGGTGCGCCCTCGAACAACGCCCGCGCCGCCGTCGTCTTGGGGAATGCGATCACGTCACGCAGCGATGGCGCGCCGGCGAGCAGCATGGAGATGCGATCGAAGCCGAAAGCGATGCCCCCGTGGGGCGGCGCACCGGCGCGAAGTCCCTCGAGCAGGAACCCGAACCGCGCCTTTGCCGTCGTCTCGTCGATGCCGAGCAGCCCGAAGATCTTCGCCTGCACCGCGGGATCGCTGATGCGGATGCTCCCCCCGCCGAGCTCCGTGCCGTTGAGCACGAGGTCGTACGCCAGGGCACGCGCCATCCAGGGCGCACTGTCGAGGAGCTCGACATCCTCCGGGTGCGGCGCCGTGAAGGGATGGTGCACGGCGCCGAGCGCCCCCGTTTCGGGATCGCGCTCGAACATCGGGAAGTCGGTGACCCAGACGAATGCATTCACGCCGGTCGGAATGAGTTGCATGCGCTGCGCCACGTCCTGGCGGACGCGGTCCAATGCCGGGTTGGCGACGCGATCCGGTGCCGCCACGTAGAGCCCCAGCTCGCCCTCGGCGAGGCCGAGGCGGTCGGCGCCTCCCTCGCCAAGGAACTTCGCCGCGGGCCCCTCGAGCGCGCCGGCGACGCGCTTGAGGCGCAGAAGTCCCATCGCACCGGCGGACTTCGCGATCGCCTCGATCTCGTCCACCTGCTTGCGCGACAATGCCGCGCCGCCGGGCACGCGGATCCCGCGCACACGACCGCCCGCAGCGAGTGCGTTCTTCGTGACCACGAACTCCGTGTCGCGGAACACGGCGCTCACGTCCTCGATCGCCAGCCCATAGCGCAGGTCCGGGCGGTCGATGCCGTAGCGCTCCATCGCTTCGGCGTACGGCATGCGCGGGACGCTCGCCGGCATCTCGCTCCCCCCTTCCTTCCACAGGGCGCGGATGAGTCCCTCGGCGAGCTGCGTCACGTCGTCCTGGTTGACGAACGACGCCTCGATGTCGATCTGCGTGAACTCGGGCTGGCGATCGGCGCGGAGATCCTCGTCACGGAAGCAACGCGCGATCTGAAAGTAGCGGTCGAACCCTGACACCATGAGCAGCTGTTTGTAAAGCTGCGGGGATTGTGGCAGGGCGTAGAACTCGCCGGGGTGAACGCGGCTCGGGACGAGGTAGTCCCGCGCACCTTCGGGCGTCGGCTTCGTGAGAATCGGCGTCTCGATTTCCAGGTAGCCGTTGTCGCTGAGGTACTGCCGTGTCGCCTGCATGAGGCGGTGTCGGAGCACGATGTTCTCGCGAAGCTCCGCGCGCCTGAGATCGAGATGGCGATAGCGCAGCCGCAATTCCTCGGCGGCGAGCGGCTCTCCCTTACTCCGCGCTACCGGGATGACGGGCGTTTCTGCGGGGCCAACGACGCGCAACGCCGTGCCTCGGACCTCCACGTCGCCGGTCGCGAGCTCTGCGTTTCGCATCTCGGGCGGTCGCGCGACAACCTCCCCCTCCACGAGGATCACGGTTTCGGCGCCGAGCCCGCGCGCGGCGTCGAGGACCGGCACCGGCGCATGAGCCGGGTCGAACGACACCTGAACGATCCCGGCGCGGTCGCGGAGATCTATGAACACGAGCCCGCCGAGATCACGGCGCCGATGGACCCAGCCACCAAGGCGAACGCTCTTGCCCGTGTGTTCGAGTCGAAGCGATCCGCACAGCGTGTCGCGCAACGTGGTCTTCAGCGGAGAGGCAGTGCTCACGTCGTGGATCCCCGGCGACGACGCGCCGTCTGGAAAGCGAGTATTCCCGTCGCCGCGCCGATGGTATCCGCAACCCAATCCGCAGTCGCGGGGGAGCGGCCTGGAATGAAACGCTGGTGCCATTCATCGACCGCACCCAGGAGCGACGTCACGATGAAGACGCGGATGGCCGCACGCGCCGAGACTGTTTCCACGGCGCGATGCGTCAGCCAGCCGAGCACACCGTACAGCGCAATGTGCACGAGCTTGTCGGCGCCGATCGGCGCCTCCGACGCGAGCGTACCAGGAACCGGGACGGAAGTCGCGATGAGAATGAGCGAGGCCCACGCAACGGGCGGGGCCCAGCGTTGAAGGAGCCTACTCAACCGGGCGGTCGCCGGATCGTCGGAAGTACGAGGGGCGCGCGCACAAACAGCGTGCGCTGCAACGGTGTACGCGACGGCGTGATAGTGGCATACGGGAGGCGTTAATCTACACGGCGGCGTCCCGAGCGGGAAGCCGCCGGCTTGACCGGCCGAGCTCGGATCGGTATGCTCAAGTCAATGCGCTGCTTGAACTTCGCCGCCGTGGCGGCCCTCCTGTTGGCGAGCCCGAGCGAAGCGCAACGTGTTCCCGGGCGCGACCTCCTCCATCACCCCCTCGGTACTCTCGCCGAGCCATCGGCACTCGCGCTCGACACCGGCGACGGTTTCCAGAACCCCGCCGGCGTCCAGCTCCCAACCGGAGCCCGGTTCCGCGCCACCGCAGTCGCGCTCAACACCGGCACCGATCGGGGCGTGAGCGCACAACTCGCCGCGTTTGCCGTGGCGCTCCCGGAACAGATCACCGTCGCGCTCTCCGCGGCGCACGCGTCCATCACCGGTATCGCGGCGACGCTCGACGACCCGCAACCGGTGGGGCGCGATGTCCCGTACAACACGTACGTCGTCTCTCTCACCGGATCGCGCCGGACACTGCGGCACGTCACGTCCGGCGTGGCCGTGCGCTATCGTGCGGGCGAGGTGGACGGTGTACGCCGATCGACGTTCGGGCTGGACGGCGGTGTCGTCGCGGATCGCATCCTCGGCTACGACGCCCGCGTGGGCATCTCGAGCTACCTCTGGAGCCCCGGATCCGGAGGCACGGAGGACGCGTCGTTTTCCGTCGCGGGTGACGCGAAGGTGGTCGGGGCGGATTCACTGCTCCACGCACGCCTCGGCTACGGCTACACCTTCGCCGAGGGTGCGAGCGACGGACATTACCTTTTCGCCACGGGCCGCGCGTCGCGATGGATCGCCCGGGTCGGCGTGGCGCGATCCAATCCATACGGCCACCGCGAGACGACGGTGCGGCTTGCACTCGGCCTGCGGTATGCGCGGTACACGGTGGGACTCTCGCGCGAGGAAAGCGCCGGTGGCTTCGACCCCACCTACCAGGTAATGCTCAGCGGAATCTTTCGGTGACGACCAATCTCCTCGACCTCACGCCCGACGACGCCGTGACGGCGGTGCGCGAATTCGCTATCGCGCGCGGCCAGCCGGCGTATCGCGGCGCGCAGGTCGTGCGGCACCTCTGGCAAGCGCCGGTGGCGTCGTTCGACGACATGACAGACGTGCCGAAGGCGTTCCGCGCCGAGTTGCTCGAGCACTTCTCGATGCCGAGGCTGGAGGTGGCGTCGCGGCAGCGTTCGGCTGACGGCACCGAGAAGTTTCTGTTCCGACTCCACGACGGCCAGCACATCGAAACGGTGGCGATCCCCGAGGGAGACCGCCTCACGTTCTGCGTGTCGTCGCAGGCAGGGTGTGCGCTGCGCTGCGCGTTCTGCGCCACGGGGCTGATGGGGTTCGCCCGCAACCTCGCGGCGTTCGAGATCGCCGGGCAGGTGCGCGAGCTCGCGCTGCTCGAGCCGCCACTTCGCGCAACGAACATCGTTTTCATGGGGATGGGGGAGCCGCTGCTCAACTGGCCGGCGCTCGACCGCACGCTCACGGTTCTGAACGCACCGCTCGGCTTCGGCATCGGCGCTCGACACATCACGGTCTCCACGGTG
>DASURL010000217.1:0-4097 GCA_036280075.1 Gemmatimonadaceae bacterium
CCGTCGTTGCTCTCGAAGCCGTCCATCTCCACGAGCAGCTGGTTCAGCGTCTGCTCGCGCTCGTCGTGCCCGCCGCCCAGGCCGGCACCACGGTGACGGCCCACTGCATCGATCTCGTCGATGAAGATGATGCACGGCGCCTGCGCCTTCCCCTGCTCGAACAGGTCGCGCACGCGGCTCGCGCCGACGCCGACGAACATCTCCACGAAGTCGGAGCCCGACATCGAGAAGAAGGGACGACCCGCCTCACCCGCGACCGCACGCGCCAGGAGCGTCTTGCCCGTGCCCGGCGGGCCGACGAGCAGGCACCCCTTGGGCAGCCGACCGCCGAGGCGGGTGAACTTCTGCGGGTCCTTCAGGAACTCGATGATCTCCTGCAGCTCCTGCTTCGCCTCGTCCGCTCCGGCCACGTCGGCGAACGTCACCTTCGGCGTGTCGCCGGTGAGCAGCTTCGCCTTGGACTTCCCGAAGGAGAACGCCTTGTTGCCCCCCGCCTGCATCTGGCGGAAGAGGAACAGGTAGAAGCCGATGAGCAGCAGCCACGGCAGGAAGTTGATCACCCACGCCATCAGGCTGGGCTTCGCATCCTGCGAGTTGATCTTCACGTCGTGCGAGCGCAGCTCGTCGATCTCGGCCTGCGAATTGGCCACCGGAAGCTGCACGGTGAACCTCTTCGCCTCCTTGCCGCCGATGATCTCCTTCTGCTTGAAGTCGCCGACGACGTTCTTCCCCGCCGTCACCGTGACCTCGGCGATGTTGTCCTGCGCGAGGAGCGTCTTGTACTGCGTATAGGAGATCTCCGGCGCGGCGTCAGCGCGCGCACCCGAGAGCTGCACGAGGGCCACGGGGATCATGATCACGAGGATCCAGAACGAGAGCGTCTTCGACAGGCGCCCCCAGTTCGTCCCCTTGTTGTTGCCCTTGTTCGGCTTGTTCTTGTCGTTCTTTGGCGGCATAGGTACCGGCAGTTACAGCAGGCTCGCGATGTATGGCAGGTGACGGAAGCTTTCAGCGTGATCCAGTCCGTACCCGACCAGGAACTCGTGCGGTGCGTCGTACCCGATGAACTTCGTGTCGTACTTCAGCTCGTGTGCGATGTGCTTGTGCAGGAGCGCACAGATCTCCAGGGAACGCGGATTCCGTGCCCGCAGCAGGTCCATCAGGCGGTTCAGCGTCCGCCCGGTGTCCACGATGTCCTCCACCAGGAGGATGTGCTTCCCCTCCAGCCTGGTCTCGGGGTCGTACACCAGACGGACGTTTCCACTCGACACCGTTCCCTCGCCGTAGCTCGAGGCGACCAGGAAGTCCACGTGAATCGGCCGCGTGATCTCACGCACGAGGTCGCTCAGGAAGATGAAGCTCCCCTTGAGCAGCCCCAGCACCAGCAGGTCGCCGGTGGGATACGCGGCGGTGATCTCCGCCCCGAGCTCCTTCACGCGTCGCGAGATGGTCGGGGCGTCGTACACGATCCGCCGAAGGGTCCGCCCTTCCAGGCGCGGATCAACGGGTAATGCGCTCACAGATGTAGTGTCGTACCGGTCTCCCGGACCGCTCGGTTGCCGCATCGGCGCGGCGCACTCCTGGAATCCAGACGACGTCCTCCCTCTCGTCCACCACCACCGGCCAGCCCCTGCGGTCGAGGCCGCGCACGCCAGCCTCCGAGAGGTAGCGCTTCACTCGCCGCAGTCCCTGCCCTCCGGACCTGGCGAGCCGGTCACCGGCGACCCACGCGCGAACCGTCACCACCGCTTGCGTCGGCAGATCGGCGCGCCACGGCCCCGTCCCCATCCCCGAGCCGGCAGACGCCGGCGCACTCTCCACCACCCGGAAGCGGAACTCGCCCCACCGCAGCTCACCGGCCGTCGGCAATGGCGTCGGCCACGTTTCCACCAGAGAACGCTTCCCCAGAATGTAAACGCCGCCCCGGGCTTCCAAGAACCACCCACCCGAGAGCGGCACCGTTCCGGACTGCGGCTCCCTCATTGTAAACGCCGCGAGCCGTCGGGTTCCGCGCCAGTCCAGCGCGAGGCCCACCCGCGCCGCCAGCGCACCCCACAGCACACACAGCGAATCCCGATCATAGCCCGCCAGTTCCCGCGAGGCAACGCGCAGCGCTCCTCCGCCGTCGATCGTGGCGCGCAGGCCGGCCGCGACGCGGTCCACCTCCGCCCGCCACGAGGCGGCGCTGCGCGCCGTCGCCAGCAGCTCCCCCTCGATCTCCGGCCGCACGCGGCGCAACGCGGGCAGCAGGTCGAGACGCACCCGGTTGCGCAGGAATTCGCGCGAGAGGTTCGTGGGGTCGTCTTTCCACGTCAGTCCATGCTCGCGCGCGAAGGCGTGGAGCAGCGTCCGCCGCAGGTGCACGAAGGGCCGGATGATCGGGCCGTCCGCGTACAGCGCGGCGAGGCCGCGCGTGCCGCTCCCGCGGAGCACCCGCATCAGGACCGTTTCCACCTGGTCGTCCTCCGTGTGCGCCGTGACGACCCGGCCGCCCACCGCGGCGGCCACGCTGCCGAGGAAGTCGTGCCGCGCCGCCCGCCACGCTGCCTCGCGGCCGCCCCGCACCGGCGTCTGGATGAAGGCCCGTCCGAGCGCCACCGGAAATCCGAGCGACGCCGCCTCCCGCGCCACGAACCTCGCCGCCGAGCTGGCCGCGCGACCGGTGGCGTGATCGAAGGAGGCCACCATCGCCACCCGTGCACGCGCCACCTGCGCCGCGGCGTGCAGCAGCACCATCGAATCCAGCCCGCCGGAAACGGCCAGCACGAGCGGAACGTCGCCGGCGCGGACCGCAGCACGGACCGCCTGAAGGACCGGGCGCGTGGAATCGTGATCCATCGTCCCGAAGTATACTCCGGCCAGGCCGGTGGCGGAGCATCGCTCCTCTGGCTCATGCTATGCCGCATCACTATCTTGCACCACGCTGCCCCGGTATCTCACGGCTTCAGGAGCGTTCCTTGGAAACTCACGGTCCCCTCGGCATCCTCTGGGTTGGCATCGGACTCTGCGCCTTCTACATCGCGCTCGTCTGGATCAACACCCTGCTCGGCTTCATGCTCACGCCGCTGTTCACCCTGCCCGCCACCCGGTTGATGGACACCCTCAACAAGAGGAAGGCGCGCAAGCGTGACTGACCGCGCGGGCCTGCGCACCGCTGCAACATCCGGGAGGGACGCGTGCCGCTGGCGCGCGTCCCTCGCGCGTTTCGCGGTGCGCTGCCGCCTGCTCACCGTCGTCGGCTGCCTGTGCGCGGCGCCGCTGGGCGCACAACCGGCTCCACGCCCCTGGCTCGACTGGCGCACCGCGGAGACGGAGCACTTCGTCCTCCACTATCCGGTCGAGTACCGCGCGTGGACGCTCGCCCTCGCCCAGCGCATCGAGGGGATCCGCGACCAGGTGACGGCGCTCGTGGGATTCTCGCCGGCGCGCCGGGTCCACATCGTGGTGGACGACCCGGTGAACGACGCGAACGGCTACGCGTTCCCGGCCCTCGACGCACCGACGATCGTGCTCTGGCCCACTCCGCCGGATCCGCGTTCCGAGATCGGGAACGCGAGGGTGTGGGAGGAGATGCTCGCCACGCACGAGTTCACCCACATCGCCCAGCTCACGCGGCCCTCGCGGAACAGGTGGAAGCGTCTGCTCTGGTCGCTCTCCCCCGTCCCCCTCGGGCCGATCACGACGAAGGCGCCGCGGTGGGTGCTCGAGGGCTACGCCACGTACGTGGAAGGCAAGGTCACCGGCAGCGGGCGGCCGAACAACGCCTGGCGCGCCGCGATCATCCGGCAGTTCGCCCTCGAGGGCAAGCTCCCGAACTACGCCACGCTCAGCACGACCGGCGGGTGGGAGACGGGAAGCTTCGCCTACCTCGTCGGCTCCGCCTACCTGGAGTGGCTGGCGCGCCGCGGCGGCGACTCGAGCCTCGTCGCGCTCTGGCGCCGTACCACCGCCGTCACCGATCGCTCCTTCGACGAGGCGTTCCGAGGGGTGTACGGCGAGACGCCCGCCGACCTGTACGGACGCTTCGTCGCCGAAGTGACGGCCAATGCGCTCGCGATCGACCGCGCGCTCGGTCACGCCGGCCTCGTGGACGGAAC
>DASURL010000218.1:0-17083 GCA_036280075.1 Gemmatimonadaceae bacterium
CACCCCGACGACGAGCGCCGCCAGCGACCAGATGATTCGCCAGCGGAGCTCCTCGAGATGGTCGAGAAATGGCATCTCGGCCGAACTTCCCATCGTGCGTCCTCGTTATCTGCCGAGCGTTCGTAGCTGCCCGCGTGCCAGCTCCGCCTCGTCGGAGCGCGGATAGTCCTTGATGATACGCTCGAACGCCGCGCGTGCCTGGGTGATCCGTCCCGCCTCACGCATCGAGAGCGCCTGCTTGTACAGCGCCGTCGCTGCCTTGGGCGACGAAGGATAACGCTGGACCACGAGCCCGTATACCGAGTCCGCCGCCACCTGGTTCCGTTCCGAGGCATACGTGGCGGCGATGTAGATCATCGCCTCCGGGGCATCCTCGGAGTTCGGGTACTGCTGCAGGAGCTGCTCGAACCCGCTCCGCGCCACGCGCATGCTGCCGCGGCGCATCTGGTCGAGCGAGCTCTGGAAGAGCTGCGCCGGGCCGGGCCCCGGCGGGGCCGGCTGCAGCGAATCCGGCGTCCCTGGGGGAACCGGCGCCGCCGCATTCTGGTTGCGCTCCTCCAGCGACGCACGCAGCTCCTGCAGGCGCCGCTGGCTCTGGCCGGTCAGCTCCTGGATCTGGAGGAGCTCGCGGCCCATCTCGTAATGATCCGTGGAGACGGTGGACTGCAACCGCGCCAGGCGCGTGCTGATGGAGCGCACCGAGTCATTCGACACCGACACCGCATTCAGGAGCGCCTCCACCTGCATCCGCTGCGCCGAGTCGGCGCGAGCGGATGCAGCCTGCATGGAGCTCAGCTGACTCTGCAGCATGAAGACGTCCCGCTTGGAGGCGAGACATCCACATGCCAGCAGGGCGGCGGCCGGAGCGACCGCCTTGAGGCGCATCATGCGCCCGGCCGCACCAGCGAGCCGGCGTTGCGCGCCTCGAACTCCGCACGACGGTTCTGCTGGTACGCCCCCTCGTCACTGCCCTGCACCGCCGGCTGCGACTCACCCATGCTCTGGGTGGTGAGGCGCGCGCCATCGATGCCCTTGCTCACGAGATACCGCTTCACCTGCGCCGCACGGCGCTGGCCGAGGGCGAGGTTGTATTCGTCCGAGCCGCGCTCGTCCGTGTGCCCCGTGATGACCACCGTCACGCCAGGGTTGGCGTTGAGGACCGCCGCCTTCTGGTCGAGGGTCGCCATCGCGTCGTCACGCAGCGCATCGCGATCGTAGTCGAAGTAGACGCGGGCGGCCAGGACGTCGGCCAGCTCGGCCTGCGTCTGCGCACGGGCCGCGGCCTCGCGCGCCTCCGCGGCACGGGCCGCGGCGAGCGAATCGGCGCGACGCTGCGCGGCGGCGATGGAATCGGCGCGCTGCTGCGCGCTGTTGTCGGTCGCGGGCGTGGGAGCAGGCGCGGGCGCCGGCGGCGTGCGACGGCACCCGGCCATGCCGACCGAGGCGACGACGAGGAGGGAAAGGACGGCGGAACGATTGGTCATGCTGATCTCCAGGAACGTGGCATGGTGGGATGCCAGTGGAACGTCATTCGCCGGCGAGGCGGGGCGACCATGCCGGCAGGCGAACCGGGGCGCCACGCGTCAACTGACGCGTGCGCCCGCTCTCCGCGTCGAGCACCCAGAGCTGCCGGGTGCCCCCCCGCGTGGAGACGAACACCAGGTGACGGCCGTCGGGGGCCCACGACGGGTCCTCGTTGCTGCCGTCACTGGTCAACTGCTTGAGACCACGGTCGCGCAGGCTCACCGTCATCACCTGGAAGGTGCCGGCGATGCGCGACTGGAATGCCACCTGGCGCCCGTCGGGCGACCAGTCCGGACTGGCGCGATACGCGCTCTCGCCGATGTCGAGTGGCGTGAGCAGGTCCGCGTTCGTGCCGTCCGCGTCCATCGTATAGATCTCCGGGTGGCCGGCGCGTCCCGACATGAACGCGATGCGCCGCCCATCCGGGCTGAAGCTGGGTGCCACGTTGTCGCTGCCACGCCCGACCGAGATCCGGCGCGCACCGCCGCCCGACACGGGCACGGCATAGATGTCCGTGCCGTCGTCCACGCCGTGCGCGAACACCACGCTCGCGCCGTCGGGCGTGAACACCGGCGAGATGTAGACGCCCGAGCCCGCCGCGACGACACGAGGACGCCCGCCGATCGCCTGCACGACGATCTGCGAGGGCACGTACGTGTTGTAGACGATCGAGCGGCCGTCAGGGCTCCACGCCGAGGAGCTGGGCGTCTCCGCCGTGGTGAGCGCGGTGAGCTGCTCGCCGTCGCTGTCCACCGTCCAGAGCCGGCCGCCGCGCCCGAACAGGACCCGCGTGCTGGCGATGCCGCGCACACCGGTGAGCGCGAGCTCGATGTCGTCGGACATCCCGTGCACCGCGGCGCGCCAGGCGCGCGACTCACGCATCGGCGGCGCCGGATAATCCTTGATCCGCGCCGTCTGCTTCGTGACCACGTTGTAGATCGCCACGTGCAGCCCCGACGGCGTCGGCGTCACCTGCACCGCGGCCGCGGCGCCCAGCTTCGCCAGCAGCGCCCAGTTCGGCACGCTCGCCCGCGTCGCGGTGCCCGTCGACGCGGCATCGAGCGTGATCACGTTGACGCGGTCGCCGAAATCCAGGTCGCGCGACAGGATGGCCGCGATGGAATCGCCGCCGGCGCCGGACACCGGAAGGACAACGACCCCGGGCTTCCCGCTCGGGTCGTAGGACAGCCCGATGCGCACGCCACGCGTGGTGGTGTCCTGCGCGCGAAGGGCGAGGGGAGCGAGCGTGAACAGCGCCGCGAGCGCGGCGGCGGTAGGACGAGCGAGTCGCATCAGCGGATGAGCCGGGGGTCGAAGCTGAAGATCACGGGAAGCACGTCGTCCGAGAACCCCTGCGGCAGCGGGCCGAACGCGTTCGCGCTGGCCGCGGCATCCACCGCGCCCATCGCTTCCGTGTCGAACGAGTACACTCCCGACCGCTTCGTGAGCCGCAGCCCCATCACGCTGCCGTCACGCCGGATCGCGAACGAGACGACGGCCGTGAGCGCCCGGCTCCCACCCGGGTCGAAGCGCTTCGCGATCTGGCGCACGACGTTCTCGAGGTAGCCAGGATACGGGAAGTTGATGCCGTCCACCGTGACGTTGGCCACATCTGCCCCGCGGCCACCGGTCGGGCCGCCACCGGCAACGGGCGCTGCCGTTTCCTTCGGCTTCCCCTTGGCCGGCGCCTTCTCGGCGGCCGCGTTCGGCGTCGCGACCTTGGGCGCCTTCTTCGCGGCAGTCTTCGTGTTGAGCGCCTTCATTCGCGACGCGTCGGGCGTCTCGCGCGCCACCGGCGCCGGCGTCTCGGCCGCCGGCTTCTCCACGGGAGGCGGCGCCTCGGCCTTCGGCGTCGGCTGCACCTCGCCGATCTGGCGCGGTCCTGGCGGTGCGGCCACGAGGTTCACGCGGTACGTGGGCGGCATCGGCACGGGCGGCGACGCACGCATGGCGAAGAACAGCGCGATCGCGAGCACGTGCAGCGCCACCGACGCGACGAGCGCGCCGCGCAGGGTGAACCCGCGTGGCGCCGCGACCGCGGTCACGGCTGCTGCTCCGGTTCCGTGACGAGTCCGATGTCGCCGACGCCGGCGTTGCGCATGATCGCCAGCACCTGTGTCACGACGCCGTACGGCACGCCGGCATCGCCGCGCAGGTACACGCCGTCACGCGTCCGGTTGCCGGCCAGCGCGCGGAACGACGAGCGGAATTCGCCGAGCGTCATCTTCGTTTCGTCGACGTACACGGCGCCCGAACGGTCCACGCTGACCACGAGCCCGCTCTTCGGCTCGAGCGGCTTCGCCTCGGCCTTCGGCAGCGCGACGTCCACCCCGCCCTGCATCATCGGCGCGGCGATCATGAAGATCACGAGCAGCAGGAGCATCACGTCGATCAGGTTGACGACGTTGATCTCCGCGTTGAGCGCCAGCTCGCGCCTGCGGTGCCGCATGCTAGAGCCGCCCCTCGCGCAGCAGCATCGCGATCACCGTCGTGCCGAAGCCCTCGAGCAGGTTGTCGAGCCGGTTCAGGCGATTCGCGAGGATGTTGTAGCCGAAGGTGGCCGGGATGGCGACGGCCAGCGCGGCCGCCGTGGCCACCAGCGCTTCCGCCACACCCGGCGCCACCGCGGCGAGATTTCCCGAGCCGCTCGTCGCGATGCCGACGAAGGCGCTGATGATGCCGAGCACCGTGCCGAGGAGCCCGATGAGCGGGCTCGCCGAGCCGATCGTCGCCAGCCACGGGAGAAACCGCCCGAGCCGGTCCCGCTCCGACAGCGACTCGGCATCGAGCACGAGGCTCAGCGTCTCCACGCGCGAGGCGGCAGCCGTTGGTGAGTGCTGCGCCACCGCGTCACTCGCCCGCGCGCTCGACTCGTCGGTGAACTGCAGCGCCCGCACGAGCAACCGGTGCGCGGCGTTCGGGGTGGCGTGCTTCACCGCGACGCCCACCGCCTCGAGCCGCGGCGCCCGCTCGACCTCGCGCGCAAAGGCGCCCGCGCCTCGCAGCGCCTTGCCGAGCTCGCGCCCCACGCCGAGCAGGATCGCCCAGCTGATCAGCGACAGGATGACGAGGATCACGAGGACCACCTGCGTGGCGGTGCTCGAGTTGAGGATCAGGTCTCTCGCCGAAGTGGGAACAGCGCCGGCGGCTTGGAGCAACGGGAACATGCGACCGATGTTGGTGGGTTATGCCGATCCGCGCGCAGCACGCGCGGCAAACCATTCGAAACTGCGCGCCAGCCCATCCTCGAGCGACATGCGCGGGCGCCACTCCAGCTCGTGCGCCGCCTTCGTGACGTTCAGCACCGAGTCCTGCTGCTCTCCCGGGCGGCGAGGGGCATGCTCCAGTATCGGCTCGCGCTTCGCCGCCCTGCTGAGCAGCTCGGCCAGCCGCGTGACCGAGGTGCCCGTTCCCGTGCCGACGTTGTACGCCCGCACGTCCAGCTTGCCCGGCTTCGGGATCGGCCGCGTGGCCGCGCGAAAGGTCGCATCCGCCACGTCCGCCACGTACACGTAGTCGCGGGTCTGCGTTCCATCCCCGAAGATCGTCAGTGCACGTCCCTCGATCAGGCGTCCGCAGAAGATCGCCACCACGCCGGCCTCGCCATGCGGATCCTGGCGCGGGCCGTACACGTTTCCGAACCGCAGCGCGACGGACTCGATCCCGTGCACGCGGCCGTAGTAGGCGAGGTACAGTTCCACCGCCAGCTTGGAGATCGCGTACGGCGATTCGGGATCCTTCTCGAAAGTCTCGACGTTCGGGGGGGTCGTGAAGTCACCATAGACCGCGCCGCCCGTGGACGCGAACACCACCCGCGTCGTCGGCGACGACCCACGTACCGCCTCGAGCAGGTTGAGCGACCCGACGACGTTCGTCTGCGCGTCGAACACGGGATCGGTCACGCTGTGCCGAACGTCCATCTGCGCCGCGAGGTGCACGAGCACGTCGGGTGTGACCGAGGTCACGAGCGCCGCCGCGCCCGGCGACCGGATGTCCAGCTCATGGAAGGTCGCCGCCGCCGGGACGTTCTCGCGCTTGCCCGTGACGAGGTTGTCCACGATGTGCACGGTCCAGCCTTCGGCGAGGAAACGCTCGGCGACGTGCGAGCCGATGAAGCCCGCACCGCCGGTGATGAGTGCTGTCGGCATCAGTGCTCGGTTGAGGTAGGCGGTGTTGCGTCGGACGTGCCTGGGTCCGGCCGCGCGCCGGCGTCGGACGTGGGCGGCTCAGCCGGCGCGTCGCCCGGTGTCCGATCGTCCAGTGCGAACAGGTAGCGCGCGACATCCACGACGCCAAGCCCCCGGCCGTTCGCCGCGGCCGCGCGCAGGCGCACGCTCGGTTCGTGGAGGAACTTGTTCATCAGCGCATGCGACAGGTGCTCCACCGCGTCGCGTTGCGCCGGCGTGAGGTCGGGCAGCCGTCGAAGCGCCGCTGCCAGCTCGCGCTCGCGCAGCCGGTTCATCTCCTGGCGGAACTGCGTGAGCACCGGCACCGCGGCGAGCCCCGCCACCCACTGCCAGAACTTCTCCACCTCCTCGGTGATGACCGATTCGGCGGCGGGGAGCTCCAGCCGGCGACGCTCGACGCTGGCATTCACCATCGCGCGGAGGTCGTCGAGGTCGTACAGGAACACGTTGGCGAGCTGGCCCACCGGCGGCTCGACGTCTCGCGGCAGGGCGATGTCGAGGATGCACAACGGCCGATCCCCGCGCCGGCTCACGGCCCCGCGCACGCGCTCCACCGTGACCACCGGCCGCGGCGCCGCCGTCGAGCAGAGCAGCAGGTCCACGTCGGCGAGCGCCTGCCACGCCGCATCGTAGTGCACGGCCGTCGCACCGTAGCGGGCGGCGAGCACTTCGGCCCGCTCGTAGGTCCGGTTCGCCACCACGGCGGCACGCACGCCCTCGTGCTGCAGCGACGCGAGCGCGAGCTCGGCCATCTCGCCCGCGCCGAGGACCATCGCGCGGCGACCATTGAGGGAGCCGAAGATCTTCTTCGCGAGCTGCACCGCCGCCGAGCTGACGCTCATCGCGCCGTGGCCGAGCGTGGTCTCGCTGCGCACGCGACCGCCCACGAGCAGCGCGCTCTGGAACAGCCGGTTGAGCACCGCCCCCGATGCGGGCCGGCTCGTCTCCCACGCGTCCCGGACCTGGCCGTGGATCTGCGCCTCGCCGAGAACCATCGAGTCCATCCCGGCCGCCACGCGGAAGAGATGCGCCGCCGCGTCGCGATCGCGACGCACGTAGCCGTAGCCGCTCGCTTCCTCGCCGAGCCGTTCGGAGAGGACCGCCCAGCCAGCCGTCGCACACTGCTCTTCCCCCTCGACGAGGTACAGCTCCGTCCGGTTGCAGGTGGAGAGCAGCACGCCCTCATGCGCACCGGCCAATTCGCGCAGTCGCTCCAGCGCGGGCACCACCTCGTGCGGACGGAAGGTCAGCCGCTCGCGCACGTCGAGGGGCGCGCCGTGATGGCTCACGCCAAGGACGATCACTGCCACGACGTCACCTTCTCGTCGATGCCGCCCTCTTCCACGGTGCGGCAGAACTCGCCGCCCATCACGCCGCGCGAGAAGTCGCGCCAGCGCGCGCCCTCGCCGCTGCCCAGCCAGGTGCGCCGCACCGTGGCCAGCCGGTCCAGCGCGCGCGCATAGCGGCCGTCGAAACGCCGGGCGATTGCATCGCGAATGCGGGCCGCGGCGCCAGGCACGCCGCCCGCGCTCACGCCGACGACGAGCGAGCCGCTGCGGTGGACGGCCATCATCGTGAACGTCCCGTCGTCCGGCACGTCGGCCACGTTCACCAGGCGGTACACCGCCCGTGCGTCCGCCGCGACCTTCGCGTTCACCGCACGGTCGGCCGTCGCGGCCACGACGAGCTGGGCGTCGCCCAGGTCGGATGGCTGATAGCGGCGCGCCAGCCACGCCACCTCTCCCGCATCCGACAACGCGCGGATCTCCGCCGTTGCCTCGGGCGACACGAGGCGCACGCGCGCACCGGCCTCACGGAAGGCGGCGAGCTTGCGGGCCGCCACCGGACCCCCACCCACGATGAGCACGCGCAGGCCGGCGCCGTCCACGAGGATCGGCACGCCGCTCACAGGAACCTCCCGCCGGCGTTCGTCTCCGCCACGCGAAACGCCACGTACAGCACGATCACCGCTGCGAACGACAGGCTCGAGTAGAGCGCCGCGCGCCGCGCCTGCCAGCCCCCGATCACGCGCCCGAGCGCGACCCCCGACACGGCGATCCATGCAACCATCGCCCAGATCACCTTGAGCGTGCTGATCTCGCGATAGGCCACGGAGTACGTCACGGCGAGCACCACGCCGAGCGTGAGCCCGAGCCAGCCGGCGACCGCGGCGACGTGGTTCACGCGGTCGAGCGTCTCGAGCGGCGGGAAGAAGCGGAAGATCGGCCCGAAGCGCCGCGACTTGAGCTCACGACGCTCCACGAGGTACATGCAGCCGGCTGCCGCCGCCGTCCCGAACGCCGCGATGCCGAGGAAACTCAGTGCGATGTGCGCGAACAGCCAGGTGCCGCGGGCGCCGGACGGGTCCACGCCGGGCGTGAGCCCGATGAGGTTGGCGCAGGTGGTGGGAATGGCGGCGAGTGGCGCGGCCACGAGGGTGAGGCTCACGTCGCGCGCGGCGACTTCGACGATGAGCAGCGTGGTGGCGAGCACGAGGCCGGCGAACGACAGCGACGGGCCCAGCCCGGTGAGGGGCAGCTGTCCCACGCGCTCCACGTACGCCAGCAGGCCCGCGGCGTGGGCGAGCACGCCGATGGCGAGCACGGCGGCCACACCACGCACCGGCGCTCCCACCGGACGCGCAAACGGCGTCGCGGCGAGAGCCGCGGCGCCGATGTAGCACGTGATGGCGACGAAGTGGGCGATCGCGGTCATGTCGACCGCCTAATCTAATGCGCGGACACGCGTTACGGCATTCCGGCGCGCGTGTCCCGCATCACGTGTCAGGGCATGCGGGCCGTCACGCGAACGCTCTCGCCGATGCGGATCGCCGGCTGCTGCTGCGAGGTGATTCTCGCCGTCGCGCCGTACGGCGTGACACGCACCACCTGGCCAGTGGCGATGGCGACCTCGGGGATCGCCGGCCCGATGTCGGTCTTCGGCTCGGTGCGCGGGCGGTACACCTCGATCTCGTCCCCCACCTTCATGCCGTCGGTGGACGTCATGTCGAACAGGACGTAATAGTTGAGCGACGGCAGCACCGACTCGCGCACGATGCTCCGGATCTTCGCGCCGCGGCTGGACGACACCGGCACCGGCGCCTCCGTCGCGCCGGAACCCGTCGTATCGAGCGGGACGACGTGCTGCTCGGAGTTGAGCTGGCCGTACAGCTCGCGCACCTCGACGATCGCCGCATCGCCGTCGCGCGGCGACCGCACGACGCGTACGATGGCCGTCGGGATCACGACGGTGCCGACGTCCTCGACGTAATCCCCCTCGGTGTAGGCGACGAACCGGTCGCCCTCGCGCGCCATGCTGCCCTTCGGCGGCGACATCAGCACGCGGTCGAACAGCTGGAAGTTCGACGTCGCGTTCGGCTTGTCGATCCCGGGAATGTCCGCGCCGACGAGCAGCGTGCCGGCGTCCTTCGGACCCATCCCCTCGACGAAGTACGGTGCACGGGTGAAGTCACCGGGATTCACGCGCGGTGGCGGCCCTTCGGCGGCCAGCATCGAGCCGCGCGGCCGCGGCAGGGTGCGCGGCGTGAACACCGTCGGGCCGGTGGTGCGGCGCGGCGCCTCGGCAACCTCCGGCGTCGGACCGGGGTTCACCGCGACCGTCGGGGCGATCGCATCGCGGCGAGCGCGCGTCGGCAGGTGGAGCACTTCACCGGGATAGATCCAGTGCGGATCCTCGATCTGGTCGGTGTTCAGCCGGTAGATCTCCGGCCACAGGTACGCGTCGCCAAGGTAGGTGTTGGCGAGATCCCACAGCGTATCGCCCTTCTTCACGGTATGCGTCGCGGAGTCGGCAGTGACCTCCTGCGCCCGTGCAGAGGGGACCGAAACGACGGTGAAAATGGCGGCGGCGCTGACCGACCAGCCGAGACGGGAAATCTTCACACGCTCGAGGGCTGCTGCGCCGGATGCGGCGCATGGGAAAACGGCGGAAGCCGCCAGGGGCGGCGGAACCTGCCAGTAGGACGACTGACCCCGGGATGAGAAACCGGCGGTCGGGCATGGTGCCCGACCGCCGGTCGAAAGGTCCTGCCGCTCATGAGCAGTCGGCCGATTACCGCCCGATCCAGAAGTTCGCCTTCACCTGGAAGATGTTCGTCGGCCGGTCGCGGAACAGCGCCGCCCGGTCCCGGGCGAAGTCGAACGTGCCCGCGTACGCCTCGCCCGAGCGATTCTGCGTCCATACGAAGTACACCGTCGAGCCCGGGCGGTACTCCCACCGCAGCACCGCGTTCCCGATCAGCGAGCGGTACGCGAAGTCCGGGTTGTCGAAAGTGAACGGCGCCGCCGGGCCCGTGCCGTCCGGATCCACCAGGTACGTGCCCGCGGCACCGGCCGCCCCCGGGGTGTACGTGATGGCGCCGACGTCCTTTCCATACACGACCTTGTCCAGTGTGCGCGGCCGCGCGAACTCGCGGAAGGAGGAGTAGTCACCGGTCGAGAAGTACGGCTGCGCGTAGAGCTGCAGCGTGAGGTTCGGCGTGAACGTCCAGTTCACGCGCGTGTCCAGCGACCAGGTGCGCGACTTGAGGGCCCCGAACACGTAGCGCGTGCCGTAGAAGCTCGTCGCGGTCGGATCGGTCTGCGTCATCACGTACTGCGCCGAATTTTCGTCCCAGGAGAAGGTCGGGGTCAGGCTGACGAACACGCTCGATGCCGGCTTGAGCGCGACGCCAGGCGCGATCGAGATCGCCCGCGTCCCGTCCGCGATCCCCCAGCTCGGGGAGACGGAGAAGTCGAACACCGCGCGCCCGCGCGCATCGGTGGAGATCTCCACCTGTGACGCGTGATATCCGTTGCGCTCCACCACCGGCCCGCCGCGCGTCAGGCGGTCGTCGTCCACCGAGGGATGGTAGATGTACATCGTGCGGAGATTCCAGTAGTTGGGAAACTCGAGCGCGTAGAACCCCTGCACCTGGCGGTCGGTCCGGTCACCGTCATAGTTGAACTGCTGCTGCCCGCCGGCGATCCATACCTGGTTCCGGTACCAGCTGGTCGGGGTGGTGTACTGCTGGCCGACGTTGAAGTTCATCCACTTGTAGTCCGCCCGGCTCTGGTACGAGAGGTCGTTGGTCTCGAAGCCGGGGCTGCGCCAGTTCTGCGCCGTCTCCCAGATCCACTTGCCGGTCTGCTTCGCGAGGCGGGTGTAGAATCCGTAGCCGCGGAGCGACGTCGCGGCCGGGTCGTACTTCGCGTCGAAGAGGCCGTCCGTCGTCACGCGGCGGTCGGGCCGGTCGAAGTAGTGGGCGCTGGACTGCTGGGTGAGGTCGATCGCCGACGCGCTCCCCGCCACGTTGGAGAGGGCGAGGGAGCCCATCCAGCGGTACTCGCGCCGCTTCCAGTTGCTGCTGAAGTCGAAGCCGGCGGCCTCGGCGTGACTGCGCAGGCGATCCGAGAGGATGCTGTCATCCACCTGCCGGATGGTGGACGTGAACATCCCGCCGACGGTCGTCGCCCCTTCGCGCAGCTCCTTCTTGAGGCGGCCGACGAAGTAGTTCGTCAGCGGCTCCACCTGCTGCTCCCGCTCGGGGCCACCGCCCTCGGGCAGGTAGTGCGCCATCTCGCGCCCGGTGAGCGCGTCGAGCAGGCCGACGGACACGCCGCCACCCGTGCGCCCCGTGATCTTCGCCGCGCCAAGGATCGAGGTCGTCCCCGGCATGTCGTCGAACGCCGAGCGCGTGTCCACCCAGCCGTTCAGCTGCGGCACCCGGCCGATGCGCCGCGAGTAGAACAGGTCGAGGCTCGAGGTGTTGCTGCAGAAGTTGCAGCTGAAGCCGCCGAAGTCGAACGCGTTGCTCCCCGCCACGAAGAAGGGGCGCTTCTCATCGTAGTAGGTCTCGTACGCCGACAGGTTGATCGTCGCCGGATCCACTTCCACCTGCCCGAAGTCGGGATTGATCGTGGCGTCCAGGGTGAGGTTCGACGTCAGCAGGTACTTGAGGTCGAGTCCCGCCTGCAGCTTGTGCTCGGCAGAGCTGTGATACGGGTCGTTCGACGGCGCGAACTTGAACTGTTCGCCCGTCAGCACGTAGGGCAGCAGCTCGAACTGGCGCGGGCGGCTGAAGATCTTCAGCCCCGCGAGATGGCCGTAGAACGCCGGGCCACCCGCCTCGTTCTGCCGCCAGAACGCCCACATGTCCTTCTCGTTGTTGCGGTCCGAGTAGCGCCAGATCTGCATGCCCCACGTCTGCGCGGTGTCGCGGGAGAAGCGGAGCTGCGAGTACGGGATGCGCATCTCGGCCGTCCAGCCGAGCGAGTCGACGTGCGCCGCCGACTGCCAGATGGGATCCCAGGACGGATCGCCATTGAACTGGTCGCCGCGCGCTCCCGCGGGATTGATCTCGAACCACGCGTTGTCGATGTGGTTGTGATACGGGTCCAGCATGACGATGATCTTGTCCGTCGTCAGCGAGTTGAACGACCCGTTGTTGCCGTTCGCGTCGAGCAGCTGGTCACGCCTGGCGAGGGGCGCGCGAATTCCGGCGGCGCCGAGGGAATCGTCGACCCGCGCGCCGATGTACAGCGCATCCGCGTCGTAGAGGATGCGGATCACCGTGCGCTGCGTCGGGGCCTGCCCCTCGTGCGGCTCCGACTGCGTGAAGTTGCTGATCGGGGTCGCGGCAGCCCACGCTGCTTCGTCCAGCTTGCCATCGATGGCAACCGGGCCCGTGCGTGGCGCCGCCTCGGCCACCGGGGGCGTGCGCGGGTGGATGGATTTCGAGCTCTCCTGCGCGGCGAGGCGCGAGGCAACAAACGTGCACGCCAGCGCGAGCGCGGCAGTCCGGCGATGTGTGAGCATCCGATGCGTCATGGCGGTGTGAAGTTCGGGTAACCGCGAGATGACGGATTGGACGGGCGTTTCCCCCGAATGGTTTCAATCGATTCGCCGGCGATCACATGGGTGGACCAAACGATGAAGGCGAGAGCAGGTCGCTCTCGCCTTCATCGTTCTCCACACGCAGGCCCGCGTCAGAACGGCAGGTCGTCGTCCTCGTCGGCGAGCGCGCCCGGGAAATCCTCGAAGTCGTCCGCGCCGGCCTTCGTCTTCGCCGTCGCGCCCGCGCGCGCGCGCGAGGCGCCGTTCGACTCCGCGTCGTAATCGCCACCACCCGAGCCGCGCGCGCCGCCGAGCATGATCAGCTCGCGCACGTTGATCTCGGTGGAGTAGCGCGTCTGGTTGTCCTTGTCCTGCCACTGGCGATACTCGATCCGCCCTTCGACGTAGAGCTTGTCGCCCTTCTTCACGTACTTCTCGACGATGTCGGCGAGCTGCGAGTTCTTGGTGTTCCACACCACGCAGCGATGCCACTCCGTCTTCTCCTGCTTGTTCCCGCTCGCATCGTTCCACGACCGGCTCGTCGCCAGCGAGAACGTCGCGACCCGGTTGCCACCGGTCGTCGAGCGCACCTCGGGGTCACTGCCGAGGTTCCCAATCAGCGTCACCTTATTCAAGCTCCGGCTCATACCCTCCTCCTGGGCGAGATGTGTGTACCTCGCCGCACACGCTAAAGATTAAGTCCAAGACGACGCTACCAGATCCTTGCACACGTCCGTAAAACACCAGCGAACTGCAACTTGCACCTGCAACCTCACCTGACACTTCACGTCACGTCGGATCGATGTCACGCTTGAGGACCAGCGCGTCCTCGACCGGGTTCCTGTAGTACGCCCGCCGCCGACCGACGGCCTGGAAGCCCCGCCCGTGGTAGAGGCCGAGCGCGGCGCGATTCGATTCCCGTACCTCCAGGTAGAGCGCTCGCACCCCGCACCGCCCCAGTTCCTCCGTCACGCGATCGAGCAGCAGCCCGCCCACGCCGGCTCGTCGTGCCGCGGGCGCCACCGCGACGTCCGCGATCTCTCCCTCGTCGCCCATGACGAGCGCAACAACATACCCCACCAGCCGCAATTCGGCACCGGCGCCCTGCTCCGCGACCAGGAAGCGGACGTGGGCCAGCCCCAGCGCCGTCGCCAGCGCGTCGAGCGTCCACGGATCGGCGAACGAGGCGTGCTCGATCTCGGCCACCCGATCGAGGTCGGCCGGAGTCGCGCGCCGCACCGCCACGGCTCTCGCCACGGGCGCGATCACGCGCCCGCGAGCGGCCGGCCGTGCGCTGCCTCCCACTTCACCTGCGCCTCCGCCAGGCGTCCATACGCGGGCTCCCACGCCGCCAGATCGGCAGCAGCGGTCGCATCGATCAGCTTTGTGAGCTGGGCCGCGGCCCGCGCGCGGGGAGCCGCTTCCCCGTCCGACGGGACGCCTGCCACCACGAGCTGCGCCTCCAGCCGCGACGCGAACGGCGACAGCTCCGCCGTGGGCACGAGCGAAAAGCTGGCGTCGGCTCGCACGTCGCCAGCGGCATCGACCTCCACCAGCGACACGTAGTGCTCGCCGCGCAACGCGTCGATCGCGCCGAGATATCGGCCGGCCCGCAGCCCCGCGCGAGAGACCACGAGCAGGACGAGCGACGACACCGGAACGAGCGGAATGTCTCCCGCCAGGGCGAGCCCCTTGGCGATCCCCCCCGCGATGCGCAGGCTGGTGAAGCTCCCCGGTCCCGCCCCACAGACGATGCGCTCGACCTGCGCGACCGGAACGGCGCCCTCCGCCAGCACCTCCGACACCGCCGGCATGAGCGCCTCGTGATCGCGACCACGCATCGCCACCGACCGCTCGGCGACGACGCGTCCCTCGTTCACGAGCGCGACGCTTCCCGCATAGGTGGCCGCCTCCAGCACCAGCGTGATCACGAGCGCCACCCCGCGTAGAGCAGGCGGCGATCGGGATCATCGGGCAGGTGCTGCAAGGACAGCGTCACGTAACGGCGCGGCAGTCGATCACCGGCGCGCTCCGGCCACTCGACAAGCACCAGCGCATGCGCGGACACCAGCTCGTCCCAGCCGATGTCATCGAGCTGCTCCGGGCGATCGAGGCGATAGAGATCCAGATGGTGCACCGGCGAGCGCGCCGCGGCGTATTCGTGCACGAGGGCGAAGGTGGGACTGGTGACTTCCTCGGTGACGCCGAAGCCGGCGCAGATTGCCTGCACGAGCGTCGTCTTCCCCGCCCCGAGCTCGCCGGTGATGGTGATGACCAGCGGCGGGTGCGCCGCGCGGCCGAACCGACGCCCCCAGTCCCGCAGCTCCGCTTCGGTCATGGCGAGGGCGCCCTGCTCGGCAAGCGGGGGGACGAGGGGCGGATGGGCCGGGGCGTGCTCGTCCAGGGAGTCGGCCATCAGCGCGCCCGTGCCCTGGCATCGGCCGCGACACGCCCCTTCGTGGTGTCGCCCGACATCCGGGCCTTCACCTCGAACAGCTGGTCACGCAGCCGCGCCGCCGCCTCGAAATCGAGCGCCGTTGCCGCCTCGCGCATCTGGGCCTCGAGCATCTTGATCAGCTCCTCCGGGTCGGCCAGCTGATACTCCTGCGCTTCCGCCTCCGCCACCTTCTTCGCCCGCTTCGCCGGCCGCTCGTCCTCGCGCTCCGTGCGCGCGTCGGCCACCCGGGTGATGAACCGCACCTGGTCGATGCTCTTCGACACCGACTGCGGCACGATGCCGTGCTCCTCGTTGTACTCCTGCTGGATGGCGCGGCGTCGGCTCGTCTCGTCCATGCAGCGCTGCATCGAGCCGGTGATCCGGTCGGCGTAGAAGATCGCCTTGCCATTCACGTGGCGCGCCGCGCGTCCCACCGTCTGGATCAGCGAGCGGTCCGAGCGCAGGAAGCCCTCCTGGTCCGCGTCGAGGATGGCGACGAGCGACACCTCGGGCATGTCGAGTCCCTCGCGCAGCAGGTTGATGCCGACGAGGACGTCGAACTCGCCCAGGCGAAGTCCGCGCACGATCTCCATCCGCTCGATCGCGTCGATGTCCGAGTGCATGTAGCGCACGCGCACCCCCACCTGCTGCAGGTAGTCGGTGAGATCCTCCGACATGCGCTTGGTGAGCGTCGTGACCAGCACGCGTTCCCCCACCTTGACCCGTTCGCGAATCTCGCCCAGCAGGTCGTCCACCTGCCCGCGCACCGGGCGCACCTCGATCACCGGATCGATCAGCCCGGTGGGCCGGATGATCTGCTCGACGACGACGCCCTCGGACAGCCGCAGCTCCAGCTCGCCCGGCGTCGCCGAGACGAAGATCGCGCGCGGCGTCAGCGACAGGAACTCGTCGAACATCAGCGGCCGGTTGTCGAGCGCGCTGGGGAGCCGGAAGCCGTAGTCCACCAGCGTGAGCTTGCGCGCGCGGTCGCCGTTGAACATCCCGCCGATCTGCGGCAGCGTGACGTGCGACTCGTCCACGACGACGAGGAAGTCCTCGGGGAAGTAGTCGAACAGGCACGCCGGCCGCTCGCCCGCCTCGCGGCCGGAGAGGTGCCTCGAGTAGTTCTCGATGCCGGCGCAGGTGCCGATCTCGAGCATCATCTCGATGTCGAAGTTCGTCCGGCTCTCCAGGCGCTGGGCCTCGAGGAGCTTTCCCGCCGCCTTCATCTCGGCGAGTCGGCCGGTCAGCTCTTCGCGGATGAGCTTCACCGCGCGCTCCAGGGTCGGGCGCTGGGTGACGAAGTGCTTCGCCGGATAGATCGCGGCGCGCTCCAGGGTGGCGATCGTCTCGCCGGTGAGGACGTTGATCTTGGAGACGCGCTCCACCTCGTCCCCCCACAGCTCCACGCGCACTCCCTGCTCCTCGTACGCCGGGAAGATCTCCACCGTGTCGCCGCGCACGCGGAAGGTCCCGCGCTCGAAGGCGACGTCGTTCCGGTTGTACTGGATCTTCACCAGCGACCGGAGGAGGTCATCGCGGTTCACCCTGCTGCCGCGCGTGATCGTCACCATCTGCTCCCGGTAGGACACCGGATCGCCGAGGCCGTAGATGGCACTCACGGTGGCGACGATGATCACGTCGCTCCGCTCCATCAGCGACGACGTCGCGCGCAGGCGCAGCCGGTCGATGTCCTCGTTGATCGACGCGTCCTTCTCGATGTACGTGTCGGTCGTCGGGACGTACGCTTCCGGCTGGTAGTAGTCGTAGTACGAGATGAAGTATTCGACCGCGTTGTTCGGGAAGAAGCTCTTGATCTCCCCGTAGAGCTGTGCCGCCAGCGTCTTGTTGTGGCTGAGCACGAGCGTCGGCTTCCCGTACTGCGCGATGACGTTGGCGACCGTCATCGTCTTGCCGGAGCCCGTGACGCCGAGCAGCGCCTGGAAGCGGTCGTCGCGCTCGAGCCCCGTCATCAGCTCGGCGATGGCCTTCGGCTGGTCACCGGCGGGCTGGAATGGAGCCTGGAGAGAGAACTCGGCGCGTGGCATAGTCGAAAGCTAGCGACTTCGGGCTCTGTTCGGGAGGTGTTCCCAGGCCTCGG
>DASURL010000219.1:0-2921 GCA_036280075.1 Gemmatimonadaceae bacterium
ATCCATGTCCAACGCGCCGTACTACGTGTACGGCATGCGCAACGGCGTGAAGCTCGGCGACCAGCAGATGATCGACGGGATGATCAAGGATGGCCTCTGGTGCTCGAGCTGCGGCGTCCACATGGGCAGCCACGCCGAGTACACGGCGAACAAGGCGAACCTGACCCGTCAGCAGCAGGACGAGTTCGCGGCCTCTTCTCACCGGAAGGCCGTCGCCGCGCAGCAGTCGGGGAAGTTCAAGGCCGAGATCGCGCCGGTCACCATCAAGGGGAAGAAGGGTGACACCGTCGTCGACACCGACGAGGGTCCGCGCGCCGATTCCACCCCCGACACGCTCGGCAAGCTGCGTCCCGCCTTCGCGAAGGGCGACGACGCCACCGTCACCGCCGGCAACGCGAGCTCGCTCAATGACGGCGCAGCGGCGGTTGTCGTGACGTCGCAGGCGTACGCGGAAGAGAAGGGTTTGAAGATCCTCGGCCGCATCGATGCGTATGCGACGGGCGCCGGCGACCCGAAGGAGCTCTTCTTCGCGCCCATCACCGCGGTGCGCAACCTGATGAAGAAGGAAGGGACGACGATCGGTGACTATGACCTGATCGAGGCGAACGAGGCGTTCGCGTCGCAGGCGCTCGCCGACGGCGCGGCGCTCGGTTGGGACTGGGACCGCGTGAACGTGAACGGCGGCGCGATCGCGCTCGGGCACCCGATCGGTGCCAGCGGCACGCGCGTGCTGACTACACTTCTGTATGCCCTGCAGGACCGCAACCTCAAGCGCGGCCTCGCGACGCTCTGCCTCGGTGGCGGCGACGCGGTCGCGCTCTCCGTTACCAGGGAGAAGTAGATGACGACTGTCGCTCTTGCTGCCCGCACGACGCGCACGCGCGCGATCGGCATCCTCGTCGCCGTCGGCGCGCTCGCGCTGGCGTCGCAGTTCGCGCTGCCGCTGCCCGGCACGCCGGTGCCGCTCACGCTGCAGCCGCTGCTCGTCGTGCTGGCGGGGCTTGTGCTCGGCCCGATCGACGCCGCGGTGGCGATGGTGCTCTACCTCGGGCTCGGTGCCGCCGGCCTGCCGGTGTTCCAGCCGATCGGAGCGCCCGGCATCGCGCGGCTGCTCGGCCCCACCGGCGGCTACCTCCTCGCCTGGCCGGTGGCGGCCGGCGTGACCGGCTGGCTCGGCGCGAACCGTGAGTCGTTCGCCACCCGCTCGCTGGCGGCGATGGCCGGCATCCTCGTCATGTACGTCGGCGGCATCGCGCAGCTGTCGCTGCTGTCGGGCAGCGTGGTGACGGCGGCGGTGATCGGGGCGTTGCCCTTCGTGGCCGCCGATGCAGTGAAGGCGCTGGTCGCCGCCGGCATCGCCGGCCGCTTCCGCCTCACGCGCTGAGGACTGCGTGACGTCCGATGGCGCGCGCCTCTACGCGGCGGCCATCGGACGCATCCTCCTCTTCGTCGTCCTGCTGGCGCTGTGCGCCACCGTCGCCGACGCGCTCCTCTCGCCGCTGCTCGTGTGGATCCTCGGGCTCACCGGCCAGCGGATCCGCACTGACATGTTCGTCGAGCTCGCCGCGGCGCTTGGCGCGACCGCCGTCATGGTGCGCGCGATCGACAAGCGGAAGTGGGCGTCCGTCGGCCTGTCTCGGGATGCCGCGTCAGTGCGAAAGCTCAACGCCGGCTGGTGGATCGGCGCGGCGGCGATCAGCGGCGTGTGCGCGGTGCTCGGCCTTACCGGACTGTTACGATTCGTTCCGACGGCAGCGAATGGCTGGATCGGTGCGGCGATTCGCATCACGGTCGTGCTCGTTCCGTCGGCGCTGGCGGAGGAGCTCATCTGCCGAGGTTATCTTCTCACCGTCGTGTGGGAGCGCGTGGGCGTGCGGTGGGCGGTGCTGCTGACCAGCCTGATGTTCGGTCTCCTCCACCTCACCAATCCCGGCGCGACGGTGGAGTCGGTGGCGCTGGTGACGCTGGCGGGAATCTTCCTCGCCGGTGTGCGGGTGGTGCTGGACAGCCTGTACGCGGCGTGGATGGCGCACCTCGCGTGGAACTGGGTGATGGCGGTGCCGCTCCACGCCGCGGTGAGCGGCGTGCGCTTCGAGTCGCCGGAGTACCAGGCGGTCACGATGCAGCCCGCGTGGGTGAGCGGCGGCGCATGGGGACCCGAAGGCGGGCTGATGGCCGGCCTGGGGATGATTGGAGGACTGGCTTACCTCTACACGCGGCGTCGCCGCGAGGAGTCATAGCACGATGGCCGACCGCATCGCCGTCATCGGCGCGGGGCAGATGGGGAACGGGATCGCGCACGTCTTCGCGCAGTCCGGCTTCGACGTGACGATGATCGACGTCGCCCAGGCGGCGCTCGACAAGGGGCGCGACACGATCGCGAAGAACCTCGACCGCCAGGTCAAGAAGGGGACGATCGCCGAGTCGGACAAGGCGGCGATCCTCGGGCGCGTGAAGACGGAGACGTCGCTGGATGCGGTGCAGGGGTGCGCGCTGGTGGTGGAAGCGGCCACCGAGAACCGCGAGCTGAAGTTCCGGATCTTCGCCGATCTCGACGCGAAGGCGGATGCGGGCGCGGTGCTGGCGAGCAACACGAGCTCCATCTCGATCACCGAGATCGCCGCGCGCACCAAGCGCCCCGAGCAGGTGATCGGGATGCACTTCATGAATCCCGTCCCGGTCATGCAGCTCGTGGAGATCATCCGCGGGCTGGCGACGTCGGACGCGACGACGACGCGCGTGATGGACTGGAGCACGGCAGTGGGGAAGACGCCGGTGGAAGTGAAGGACTTCCCGGGCTTCGTCGCCAACCGGATCCTCATGCCGATGATCAACGAGGCCATCTATTGTGTCATGGAGGGGGTCGGCACGCCGGAGGCGATCGACACGGTGATGAAGCTGGGGATGAACCACCCGATGGG
>DASURL010000220.1:0-3942 GCA_036280075.1 Gemmatimonadaceae bacterium
GTACCCGGTACCAGGTACGAGGTACCGTTTACCGCTGTGGCAGTCTGCCCGGCCTCCCGACCGTCGCGTAGTACACCGGTACCCCCACCAGAATCCCGCCAAGCACCGCCAGCGTCGGCCAGCGTGAGCTGGGGTCGATGATCGCGTTCACGAGCAGGAACAACGTCGCGAGGATGAACAGCGCCGGCACCACGGGATAGAGTGGCGTGCGGAAGGGTGGATCGTAGGACGGGCGCTTCCGGAACACGAAGATCGCCGCCACCGCCAGCGCGTAGAACGGCACGATCGCCGTCACGAAAGTATCGGCGAGCTGCTCGAAGGTGCGCAGCATGACGAACACCACGCCGAGTGCCGCGACGAGCATGATCGAGATGTACGGCGTGCCGAAGCGCGGGTGCACGGCCGCCATCTTCCGGAAGAAGAGGCCGTCGTCGGCCATGGCGAAGAAGATGCGCGGCGAGGTGAGCAGCGTGCCGTTCAGGGTGCCGAAGGTGGACAGCATCACCGTGAGCGCGACGAACACGACCCCGGGCAGCCCGATGAGCCGGTTCGCCACGTCGGCGGCGACGAGCTGCGAGTGGCGGATCTCCCCCACCGGCATCACCGCCATGTAGCCGAGGTTCGCCAGCAGGTAGATCACGATCACCGCCGTGGTGCCGATGATGATCGCGCGCGGCAGCGTGCGCCGCGGCTCCTTCACCTCGCCGGCGACGAAGCTCAGGTCGGCCCACCCGTCGAAGGCCCACAGCACCGACACCAGCGCCAGGCCGAAGGCGGCGATGTGGAACGATCCGTCCGGCACCGCCGGCGTGTAGTGGCCGCCGGTGCGCGGCAGGCCGATGGCGAGCGCGAGCACGATGATGAACAGCAGCCCGCCGTACTTGGCCAGCGTGGTGAGGTTCTGGACGAGCGAGCCCCACTTGAGCCCCACGTAGTTGAACGTCGCCGTGACGACGATGGCGACGGCGGCGATGTAGTGCACCCAGTCGCTGTATGGCGCCACGCTCGCGTCGTAGCCGAGCACGCGCAGGAGATACTCGGCGAACGTCGTGCTGATCGCGCCGAGCGAGGCGGCACGGATCAGCGTCAGCTCGCTCCAGCCGAAGAGGAAGGCCGGCATCCGCCCCCACCCTTCACGGATGAAGACGTACGCGCCGCCCGTCTCCGGGAAGGCGCCGGAGAGCTCGGCGAGGGTGAGGGCGCCGCAGAGCGCGAACAACCCGCCCGCCACCCAGACCGCCATGAGCGGGAGGGGACCGGGGAGCTTGTCGGCGATGCCGGCGGGGGAGCGGAAGATCCCGGAGCCGATCGTCGAGCCGATGAGCACCGCGACGGCGCTCCAGAGCCCGAGCTGCCGCTTGAGGGTGCCGCTGCCTTGCGGGGGAGTGGACGGCCGCGGGGAGGGAATGGTGGTGGTCGCCATGCGCCAAGCTACGTCCGGGTGCGGGAATCGGGGAGGGCCGCGCACGACCGCGGAGCGTCAACGGTTGACCCCTGCTCCGCCGATGGTGACCTTTCGAAGGTTCCGCTCGTTGCTGCCTGCCCCGCCCCTCAGAATGTCATTCTCCTTCGCCGACGGACTCTTCTGGCTGTCCGTGGCGTGCTGTGCACTCGCCCAGTTCTTCATCATCCGCTCGGTGAGTGCGGCGCGCCGCGCCGCCCAGCCGGCTGCCACGCTGCCGCGGCAGCGCGGCGCGATGGAGATGCTGTGGGCGGTGCTTCCCGCCGTGGGTCTCGCCGTGCTGCTCGTCTTCACCTGGCGCGCCATCCGCGCCAATGGTCCCGAGGCGCCGGCGCCTTCATCACTCGAGCGCGTGGGTGACGCGCCATGAGGACGCTGCGCCGCTACGCCTACGCCGTGTTCGGCGTCGCCTGCCTCCACCTGATCTTCGGCGCCATCGTGCGCATCTCCGGCTCCGGCATGGGATGCGGCGACAACTGGCCCAAGTGCTACGGCCACTGGTTCCCGCCGATGAATCGACCGGACCTCATCATCGAGGTCACGCATCGGTACCTCGCGTCCATCCTGCTCCTGAGCCTCATCGGGCTGCTCGTCGCGGCGTGGAACCGGCGCGACGACCCCGAGGTCGGCGGACGCGGTGGGGTGCTGCGCGCGGCGGGGCTCGCCGTGGCGCTCGGCTTCGGGGCGGCGATCCTCGGCGCGGTGACGGTGAAGCTGGGCAACGCGCCGCTGGCGACGGTCGCGCACTGGACGGTGGCGATGAGCCTCGTCGCCACGGTCGCCGCGACGGTGATCCGCGCCGGTGGCCTCGGTGGCGAGAGCGCCCGGCTCGGCGGCACGGTGCCGTCGGTAGCACGCTCGGCGTTCGGCGCGGCGGGACTCGCGCTCGTCGTGGTAGTGATGGGCGGGCTCACGGCGAAGGTGCCCGGTGGCGCGGTGGCGTGCCTCGACTTCCCGCTGTGCGGCGCCAACCCGAGGGTGGACCCGAGCGCCGTGCACGTGCAGCTCACCCACCGCGTGATCGCCGTGCTCCTCATCCTCCACCTGCTCGGCATGCTGATCGCCCAGCGAAGGAAGCTGGTGGCAGCCGTGGTGAAGCGGGCCCTGATCATCGCCTTCTCGCTCGGCATCCTGCAGCTCCTCGTGGCGGGGGCGATGATCGGCATGCGGCTGCCGCCGGTGCTGCGCTCGCTGCACGAAGCCACGGGGGTGAGCATCTGGATCGCGACCTTCGTGCTCGCCTACCTGGCGCGCATCGCCAGCGGCGGCGCGGCGGTGGGCGCGCGGCTGCGCGAGCCCCTGTCGCCGCTGGTGGAGGCCGAGGAAGCGAATCCGGCGCTCGTGCGGAAGCGCGCCCCGCGGATGTCGCATTCCGTGGCGGTGATCGTCGCGCGGGGAGCGGACGTTTGAGCGACGTGGCGGTCCAGCCGGCCCGGCCGAGCGCGGCGCGGGACTTCATCGCGCTCACCAAGCCCCGCATCATCTCGCTGCTGCTGGTGACGACCATCGCGCCGATGTACGTGGCCGGCCATCCCGACTGGCGGCTGGTGCTCGCCGTATTCGTTGGCGGCTACCTCATGGCCGGCGGCGCGAACGCGGTGAACATGTACATCGACCGCGACATCGACGACGTCATGTCGCGCACGAAGCTCCGCCCGATCCCGAGCGGGCGGATGCGGGCCGAGGCGGTGCTGGCGTTCGGCATCCTGTGCGCGACGACGGCGACCTTCCTGCTGGCGCACGTGGCGAACTTCCTGACCGCGGCGCTCGCCCTCGGCGGGTTCTACACGTACGTGTTCGTGTACACGCGCTGGCTCAAGCGGAGCTCGCCGCAGAACATCGTCATCGGTGGCGCGGCGGGCGCCTTCCCCCCGCTCGTGGGATGGGCCGCGGTGACGGGGCGGCTCGACCTGACGGCCGCGTACCTGTTCCTCATCATCTTCTACTGGACGCCGCCGCACTTCTGGGCGCTGGCGCTCAACAAGCAGCGCGACTACGGCAACGCACGCGTCCCCATGGCCCCCCTCGTCTGGGGCGAGCGGGAGACGATGCGCAACATGCTGTGGTACACGCTCATCCTGCTCCCGCTCACCCTGCTGCCGGTGGCGTTCGGCGCGCTCGGCATCCCGTACCTGGTGATGGCGGCCGCGCTCGGCGGGTGGCTGCTGTGGGGCGTGATCAGGGTCATGCGCGCCGCCGACTTCGTGAAGCCGGCGTGGTCGGTGTACAAGTACTCCCTGCTCTACCTCGCGCTGCTGTTCGCGGCGATGGTGGTGGACCGGGCAGTCGCGTGAGCGACGCGCCACGCGAGCTGCCGCTGCTGATGGGTGCCGCGCACGGCGATCCCGAGCGGCTGCTGCTCATCGGCGCCCCCGATGAGCGCGACATGGTGCAGGTGCGCATCTGGACGTCGGACGACTGGAGCCAGCCGCCGCGCACGCGCGTGGAGCCGCGCGAGCCGTTCCTCGAGTGGATCGAGA
>DASURL010000221.1:0-21459 GCA_036280075.1 Gemmatimonadaceae bacterium
GCGAGCAAGTCGGACCGCAGTTCTCAGTGCCGCGACTCCACCGGCAGCTCCCCCTTCACGTCGTCCTTCCGGCGCTTCTGCGCCTTGAAGATGAACTCGGGTGCCATTGCCACGCCGAGCAGCGTGACCGGGAGGATCTGCTGCGCCTGGATGAGGAAGGCGACGGCGATCGCCTGGTCCTTGTCGAAGCCGAATGCCACCGCCGTGGCGGCGTAGGCGGCCTGGAACAGGCCCACATTGCCTGGCGTCGCTCGCAGCGCGAAGCCGAGGTTCACGGCGAGGAGGGCCGCCACCGTGGCCACGGTCGACATCGGCAGGTGGGCCGCGTGTGCCGTCATTTGGTAGGTGGCGACCTGGAGGGCCCACGCCAGGACGCTCAACAGCAGCGCAGCGAGGAATCGCGGCGCGCTGGACACTTCGCCGATGGTGTGCACGAAGCGCGCGCCGTATTCCTTCAGTCGCCCATGCCACGACGTCGGCTTCGGTCCGACGATCGTCTCCACGACCTCCGGACGCCGCAGGAGCCACCAGAGGAGCAGGGCGATGACGACCAGGGCGCCGATGGCGAACGGCTTCACGTTCTCCAGCGAGCCGGGGAGCTCGAGGAAGGTGGCGGCGAGCGCGAGCAGCACGACGTAGCCGATGAGCTCGAACAGGCGCTCCAAAGCGAGGGTCGCCACCACGCGGGCGCTCTGGATGTGCGCGCTGCGCGCGACGAACACGACGCGCGCCGCCTCCCCGCCGTTGGCGACGAGCACGTTGTTCAGCCCGGCACCGGCGAACGTCGCGCGCATGGTCAGCGCCAGGGACGAGACCCCGACCGGCCGCAGGAAGACCCACCAGCGGATCCCCTTGACGACGATGCTCGCGAGATTGACCAGTGCGGCGGCGATGAGCAGCGACATGGACGCGCTGCGGATCGACCGCCAGGTGTCGTGCCAGTTCACCTTCGTCGCGAAGACGACGAGGAAGGCGAGGATGACGAGGGTGATGCCGATCCGGAGGGCGTGCTTGACGGTCGGCTTCATGCGGAAGGCGGTCTCATTCGGGCAGGGTGGAGAAGGTCAACCTGCGCGCGCGCAAGCCGTGGATGATCGTCGGCAGCGCCTCGGCAGTCTGCAGACGGTCGCCATCCGGGTCGTAGCCGTCCCCGTCATGGAGGAGGAGGATGGAGCCGGCACGCAGCCCGTCCAGCGCGCGCCGTGCGATTTCGGTCGCGCCGGGGCGGGCGGAATCCCATACGCCGAGCGACCAGCCGATGGTCCGCTGGCCGAGTGAGGCGGCGATGGGGGTGACCCACGGATTTCGAAAGCCGTGCGGCGCCCGGAAGAGGTGCGGTCGCACTCCACCGGAGGCTCGCTCGATGGCGATCGTCCCACGGACGAGGTCGTCGCGGACGTACGCGGGGGTGCGTCGATGAAGCTTGCGATGCCAGTAGCCGTGATTGCCGAGCTGATGACCTTCGCTGGCCATGCGCCGCACGAGCTCCGGCCAGCGTTCGGCGTGGCTGCCAAGGACGAAGAAGGTCGCGCGGACCCCTTCGTCCCGCAGCACGTCGAGGATGCGCGGGGTGGCGGCAGGGTTGGGGCCATCATCGAAGGTGATGCTGACCGCATTGCTCCCGGGCGGCAGTCGATTCAGCACGGGGCCGAACACCCAGGAGTTCCGGTGCCACGTGCCATGCGCCGCCAGTCCCGCGGCGGCGATGCCAGCCGCCGCGAGCGCGATCATAAGGCGACGGCGACGCGCCCCATCACGGCGTGATAGACATCGAGGACCTGGGAGGTCACCCGCGGCCACGCGTACTTCATGGACTCATAGCGCCCCGTGGTGCCGAGCTGGATGCGCAGGCCCTCGTCGTCGAGCAACTGGACGAGGGCGTCGGCGAGGGCGTCGCGGTCGCCGCACGGGGTCATCAGCGCCTCGCGGCCGTTCACCACGACGTCCTGGAAGCCAAGGATGTCGGAGCAGACGATCGGCGTCTCGCACGCCATGGACTCGAGCAGCGTGATGCCGAACGACGCCTTGGTGGTGGGACAGGCGTAGATGGAGCTGTGCGCGTAGTAGCTCGGCCGGCCCTCGAGCACCGCGCCAACGAAGGTGATGTCGGGGTCGCCGTTGGCCTGGCGGTAGTAATGCTCGCGCAGCGGCCCGTCCCCGACGACGACGAGCTGCGCCCGTCGCCGGCGCCCCTTCACCTTCCGGAAGGAGTCGATGAGGGTCGTGAGGCCATTCCGCGGATCGAATCGCCCGAGGAAGAGCACGGACGGCACGTCCTTCCGGATCAGCGGCGGGGCCGGCACGCTGGGGTGGAAGACCTCGGTGTCGATGCCGTTCGGGATGATCTGCCACGGCGCGCTGAAGTAGCGCTCGAGGGCGACGGTCGTGGAGTGGGAGACGCAGATCGCGGCGGCGAGCATGTCCAGCCGCTTCTGGAAGTAGCCGTTCAGGAATCGGTAGCCGTAGGAGTGGTCGAAGTACGTGTGGAAGGTACCGACCACCGGACACTCGGCCTCCTCGATCGCCAGCAGGGGCAGGATCGGGGTGAGCGGCGAGTGGACGTGCACGATGTCGTACCGGCCGGCGCGCAGGATGCGGCGCATCTCGCGGCGCAGCCCGAGTCCGATGGTGATGCGCGCCTGCGACCCGTTGGCGTACACGGGTTGGCTGTGTCCGAGCCGGATGACGTGCGGCTGTTCCTGCGCGCCCGGGATGTTGGAGGTGATGATGTCCACGTGGTGCCCACGGCGCCGAGCCTCGCGGGCGAAGAAATGGACGTGCTCGCAGACGCCGCCCAGGTGCGGATAGTAGTACTCCGTGACGAGCGCGATGCGGAGCGTGCGCTCGTCGTGCGCGTCGGCGAGCGCGGGCAGGTTGGGCAGGGCGAGGCCAGACCCCAGGCCGTTGCTAGTGTACGCGGGATTCGAGAGCGGCATGCGCGGCGGCGAGGCGAGCGATCGGGACTCGGAATGGGGAGCACGAGACATAGTCGAGCCCGATGGCGTGACAGAACTTCACGCTGCGCGGCTCTCCACCGTGCTCACCGCAGATGCCGACTTTCAGCTGCGGGCGCACGCTTCGTCCTGCGGAAACGGCCAGCGAAATAAGCTTTCCAACTCCGGTCTGGTCAAGCACTTGGAACGGGTCGTCGGGAAAGATCCCCCGGTCCACGTAGCTCGGCAGGAACCGGCCCGCGTCGTCGCGGGACAGGCCGTATGTAGTCTGCGTGAGGTCGTTTGTTCCAAAGGAGAAGAACTCGGCGTGGCGCGCGATCTCGTCGGCGGTGAGGGCAGCGCGCGGCAGCTCGATCATCGTGCCGATGGTATAGTCGAGCTGCTCCCCCATGGCCCCGAGCACTACGCGCGCGGCGTCTTCCAGGATTCCGCGCTGGTTCTCGAATTCCTTGTACGACGACACGAGCGGGACCATGATCTCGGGGCGCACCTCCACGCCGCGGCGCTTGGCACGGATGGCCGCCTCGAAGATCGCCCGACCCTGCATCTCGGTGATCTCCGGGTAGGTGATGCCGAGGCGGCAGCCGCGATGACCGAGCATGGGGTTCGTCTCGCGCAGCGACTCCACGACCTGCGCGAGCTCGGCCCGGCTCAGGTCGAGGGTGCGCGCGAGCAGCTTCGACTCCTCGCCGCCATGCGGGAGGAACTCGTGGAGGGGCGGGTCGAGCAGTCGGATGGTCACCGGATAGCCGGCCATCGCCTCGAAGATCCCCTCGAAGTCGAGGCGCTGCATCGGCAGCAGCTTGGCGAGGGCGCGACGGCGCCCCCCTTCGTCGCGGGCAACGATCATCTCGCGCATGGCGGTGATCCGGTCGCCCTCGAAGAACATGTGCTCGGTGCGGCAGAGACCGATCCCCTCCGCCCCGAAGGCGCGGGCCATGCGAGCGTCGGCCGGCGTGTCGGCATTGGCGCGCACGCCGAGGGTGCGCACGTCGTCGGCCCACGCCATGAGGCGGTGGAAGGAGCGATACGCTGGCGCGCTGCCCGGCGACCGTGTTCCGCGCGTCACCTGGACCACTTCGCTCGGCGTGGTGGGCAGGTCTCCGGAGTACACGTTGCCGGTGCCACCATCGAGGGTGAGCCAGTCGCCTTCCACGATCTCGACGTCGTTCATGCGGCAGGCGCGGCGCTCGTGGTCCACCACCATCGCCTTGCAGCCGACGACCGCGCACTTGCCCATCCCGCGGGCGACGACGGCGGCGTGGCTGGTCATCCCCCCGCGTGACGTGAGGACGGCCCGCGCGGCGACGATGCCGTGGAAGTCTTCCGGGGTGGTTTCCTCACGGACGAGGATCACCGCCGCGCCGTTGGCGGCGCGCCGCTCGGCCGCATCGGGATCGAAGACCGCGATGCCGCTCGCCGCACCGGGACTCGCCGGCAGCCCGGTGGCAATCGGTGTAGCGCGTACGCTCGGGTCGATCACCGGATGCAGGAGCTGGTCGAGCTGCTCCGGAGGAACGCGCAACACCGCCTGGGCAGGCGTGATCATCCCCTCGTCCACCATCTCGGTGGCGATGCGGACGGCGGCCGCGGCCGTGCGCTTGCCAGTGCGCGTCTGCAGGAGGTAGAGCGCGCCCCGTTCCACGGTGAACTCGATGTCCTGCATGTCGCAGTAGTGCCGCTCGAGGAGCGCCTGCGTGGACAGCAGCTGCTCGTAGGCGGCCGGAAGCCGCTCGGCCATCTCCTCGATGCTGAGTGGCGTCCGGATTCCCGCGACGACGTCCTCGCCCTGCGCATTGACCAGGAACTCGCCGTAGAAGGTCCGTTCGCCCGTGCTCGGATCGCGGGTGAACGCGACGCCGGTCCCGGAGTCGTCACCGAGATTGCCGAACACCATGCTGACCACGTTGACGGCGGTGCCGAGGTCCTCGGGAATGTTGTTGTGCTTCCGGTAGT
This sequence comes from Gemmatimonadaceae bacterium, assembly GCA_036280075.1. Taxonomy (GTDB): domain Bacteria; phylum Gemmatimonadota; class Gemmatimonadetes; order Gemmatimonadales; family Gemmatimonadaceae; genus AG11. Next base: position 4,911 of record DASURL010000221.1, read on the forward strand.
CGCGCGCCTTCTTGAGCGTCCACGACTTCCAGACCGCCTCGATGGCGCCCCAGAGCTGCGTCACCGGGTCCATCGGGAAGTCCTCGCCGGTGGTGGAGCGGACGAGGGTGCGATACTCGCCGACCAGGCGACGGAGCTGCTCCTCACCGAGCTGCGAGTCGTGCTCGACGCCGCTGGTGATGCGCATGGCGCCGAGGAGCTGCTCGAACTTGTAGTGATCGACGCCAAGCACGACGTCGCCATACATCTGGATGAAGCGACGGTAGGAGTCCCACGCGAAGCGCGGGTTGCCGCTCGCGCGAGCGAGGCCCGCGACGGTGTCGTCGTTGAGGCCGAGATTGAGGATGGTCTCCATCATCCCCGGCATGGAGACAGGCGCGCCGCTGCGCACGGACACGAGCAGCGGGTTGCCCGCGTCGCCAAAGCGCTTGCCACTCGCCTCCTCCAGCCGCGAGAGGTTGCGCGTCACGTCCTCGCGCAGCTGTCCCGGGATCGCCCCGTCGTGCAGGTAGGCGATGCACGCCTCGCAGGCGATCGTGAACCCTGGCGGCACGGGAACGCCGAGATTGGTCATCTCGGCGAGGTTGGCCCCCTTCCCGCCGAGAATCGCCTTCATGTCCCTGGTACCCTCGGCGGTGCCATTGCCGAAGAAATAGACGGAAGTGTTCACTGGCGGGCTGGCTCGAAGTTCAGGTCAGCATCCGCAGCCGAAGCGGAGCTTGTCGGGATCCGTTGGTGGTGGAGTGGGATAGTCCCCCGAGAAGCAAGCATGGCAAAAGCCGTGCGGGCCGTCCGGAACCGACTCCAGCATCCCATCGAGCGAGAGGTAGCCCAGCGAATCCACGCCCAGCGAGGCGCGAATCTCCTCGAGGGTGTGGTTGGCGGCGATGAGCTCCTCTCGACTGGGCGTGTCGATGCCGTAGTAGCACGGGCCCGTGACGGGGGCGGAGCTGACGCGCATGTGGACTTCACGGGCGCCGGCGCCCCGGACGAGCTGCACCAGGCCGCGCGTGGTGGTGCCGCGCACGATGGAGTCGTCCACCATGACGACGCGCTTGCCCTCGAGCACCTCGCGGACGGCGTTGTACTTCAGGCGGACCTTGGCGTCACGCGTCGCCTGGGTCGGCTGGATGAAGGTGCGTCCCACGTAGTGGTTCCGGATCAGCGCGAGCTCGTACGGCAGGCCGCTCTCCTCGGCGAAGCCGATGGCGGCGGAGTTCGAGGAGTCGGGAACGCTGAACACGAGGTCGGCCGTCGGCGCGGGGCACTCGCGGGCAAGCCGCCGGCCCAGCGCGCGCCGTGCGCGATCCACCGAGCCGCCGAAGATGCGGCTGTCGGGACGCGCGAAGTAAACGTGCTCGAACACGCAGCGCTTGAGCGGGAGGCGCTCGAAGGGGAAGATGGAGCGCTCGCCGGAGGCATCCACGGCGAAGATCTCGCCGGGCTGGATGTCGCGCTCGTAGGTGGCGCCCACGATGTCGAGCGCGCAGGTCTCCGAGCCGAACACCGGCGCGCCGTCGAGGCGGCCCATCACGAGCGGGCGCCAGCCGCGCGGATCGCGCGCCGCAAGCATGGTGTCGCCCATCACGACGAGCAGGCTGTAGGCCCCCTGCACGTCGCGCAACGCATCGGCGAGGCGCCCCTCCGGCGCCTGCGATGCGGAACGCGCGAGCCGGTGGACGATCACCTCGGAGTCCATCGACGAGGCGAAGATGGAGCCCATGTCCTCGAGCTCGGCGCGGAGCTCGCCGGCGTTGGTGAGGTTGCCGTTGTGCGCGAGCGAGATGTAGCCGCCGCGCGAGCTGACGAGCACCGGCTGCGCGTTCTCCAGCGACGAGGATCCCGCGGTGCTGTAGCGCGTGTGCCCGATGGCCATCACGCCGCTCAGCGAATCGAGCTGGTGATCGGCCATGTCGGACACGAGTCCCATGCTGCGCACGCCTCGAGCGCCGCCGGCTTCGTCCACCGCCACGATCCCGGCGGATTCCTGCCCGCGATGCTGGAGCGAGTACAGCCCGAGCTTCGTGAGGTCCACTGCGTCGGGTCGGGCACGTACGCCGAAAATGCCGCACATCGTCAGGTCACCGAGTCGGAGGCGAGCGCCACGTCCTGCGCGGACGCGCTGCGTTGCATGATGCGAGGGATCGCCTCGTGATACGCCTCGGCGAGACGGCCGACGGGGAAGTGCAGCGCCCGGCCGCCGACCGTGATGTCGAGGGAGCCGCTCCCGGCGTGCACGGCACCGATCGTCGTCGCCGGCACGCCATGACGCCGGGCGGTGGCCAGCACGTTCAACGCGTCCGGTGTGGAGACGATCACGCGGCCCTGCGCCTCGCCGAAGAGCAGGGCGCGCAACGGGAGCGCGCGCCAGTCGGAGAGGTCGATCGTGGCGCCCATGAGCTGCTCGCGATCGAGCATCACGCACTCGGCGAGCGCGACCGCGAGGCCGCCGTCGGCACAATCGTGCGCCGAACGCACGGCGCCGCTGCCGATGGCATCCAGCAGCGCGTCGATGAGCCGGCGTTCGGCCGCGAGATCGCACCGTGGCGGCGCGCCGGCGACGACGCCATGGATCCGCTGGAGGTATTCGCTCGCCCCCAGCTCCGCGGTGTTCTCGCCCAGGAGGACGATCCCGTCGCCGTCCGCGGTGAAGTGCGAGCGGGTCACGTGACGCAGCGAGTCGATGACGCCGACCATCCCGATGACGGGGGTCGGATACACGGCGCCGAGCGGACTCTCGTTGTAGAGCGACACGTTGCCGCCGGTGACGGGCGTCTCGAGGGCCGTGCACGCCTCGGCGATGCCTGCGACCGCCTCACGAAGCTGGAAGTACACCTCGGGCTTTCGCGGATTGCCGAAGTTCAGGTTGTTGGTGATGGCGCGCGGACGACCACCGGCGCAGGCGACGTTCCGAGCCGACTCGGCGACGGCGATGCGGGCGCCGGCGCGCGGGTCGAGATGGACGTAGCGGCCGTTGCAGTCCGTGGACAGCGCGATGGCGCGGTCGGTGCCGCGCACGCGCACCACGGCGGCATCGCTTCCCGGGCCGACGACGGTGCTGGTGCGCACAGTGTGGTCGTACTGCTGATACACCCATCGCTTGCTGGCGATGGTGGGGGAGGCGAGCAGCTGCTCGAGCGTCCAGCGCGGATCCGCTTCCTCGGAGCGCTCGGCGATCGCGGACACGTCCTGGTCGCGGCGCCGCCGGATCTCCTCGCTCTCGCGCGCCTCCGGCTCGTACGTGGGGCAGTCGGTGACGAGCCGGATGCCGGGGAACTCGGCAACGACGCGATCTCCCTCGGTCACGCGGTACACCGGCTCCGCGATCACCTCGCCGATGACGGCGGCGGTGAGGTCCCATTTCTCCAGGATCTCGCGAACGTGCTGCTCGTGCCCGCGCTTCGCGACGACGAGCATGCGCTCCTGCGACTCGCTGAGCAGGAGCTCGTACGGCGTCATCCCCTCCTCCCGCGCCGGCACGCGGGCGGCGTCGATGACGATGCCGACGTCGCCGCGGGCGGCCATCTCGGCCGACGACGAGGTGAGGCCGGCGGCCCCCATGTCCTGAATGGCGACGATGTGCCCGCTGTGAATGAGCTCGAGGCTCGCCTCGAGGAGGAGCTTCTCCGTGAAGGGATCGCCGACCTGCACGCGCGGCCGCTTGGCATCGCTGGCCTCGGAGAGATCCTCGGAGGCGAAGGAGGCGCCGTGGATGCCGTCACGCCCCGTGCGGGCGCCGACGGCGATGATGGGATTGCCGACGCCCTGCGCGACGGCGCGCATGAGGTCCTTCTCCGCGAGCAGGCCGACGCACATCGCGTTGACGATCGGGTTGCCTTCGTAGGCGGGGTCGAACACGACCTCGCCACCGACGGTCGGGATGCCGACGCAATTGCCGTAATCGCCGATCCCCTTCACCACGCCGGCGAACAGGTAGCGAACGCGTGCCGAGTCGAGCGACCCGAATCGCAGGGAGTTGAGGAGGGCGATGGGGCGCGCGCCCATCGTGAAGACGTCGCGCAGGATGCCGCCGACGCCCGTTGCGGCGCCCTGATAGGGCTCGACCGCGGAGGGGTGGTTGTGCGATTCGATCTTGAACGCGACGGCGAGTCCGTCGCCGATGGAGATCACCCCCGCGTTCTCGCCGGGGCCCTGCAGCACCCAGGGCGCCCTCGTCGGCAGCGTCCGCAGGAGGGGACGCGAATGCTTGTAGGAGCAGTGCTCGCTCCAGAGCGCGCTGACGATCCCCAGTTCGGTGAAGGTCGGTTCGCGGCCGAGCATGGCCACGAGGCGTTCATACTCGTTCGGCGTGAGGCCATGCTCGGCGACGAGCGCCGGAGTGATGCGTGGATCGCCAGGGCGCGCGGAAACGTTCACGGCGTATGCGGCGGGGTGGAGGATGGATTCGCCGGCGGGATCTGCGGCGGCGAGGTCGGAATGGATGGCGACGCGTCGGTCGGCTTCTCGGGCGGCTTCATGCGAATCGGTGCACTCGACGTCCCGGACTTCGCCGCTTCCTTCGCCGAGATGGACTCGGGAGAGCTGCTCGTCCCCGCGTAGTGGCGGTCGGGAGAGCGGAAGATGGCGTCGGTCACGCTGTCGCGGGTGAGGATGACGAGGTCGCTGGTGCCGCAGTTCTTCCCGCACGTATTGGCGTAGAACAGGAAGGTGCGGTCCCCATTCTTCCGTACGGTGGCAGGCTTGCCGAGCGCGTCCACGACCTGCGCCTCGGACATGCCGGGGGAGATGGTCTTCTCCTTCTGCTGCGAGAGACAGGCCGCTGGGGTGCAGAGGAGGGCGATCGCGAAGAGATGGCGCATGAGGGCTCCGGGTCGCTCAGGCGGCGACGTGTTGGAGGAGCGATTCGAAGAGCGCGAGCCCGTCCGGCCGACCCAGCACCGGATCCACGGCTCGCTCGGGATGGGGCATCATGCCAAGGACGTTTCCCTCCCTGCTGACGATACCCGCAATGTCGCGAATCGAGCCGTTGGGGTTGTACGATTCCTCCGCCTGGAGGCGATCCGGCGCGTAGCGGAAGACCACCTGGCCCTCGCCCTCCAGGCGATTCAGCGTCTCGTCATCGGCGCTGTAGCGTCCATCGCCATGCGCGACGGGGAGGGTGATGAGCTGCCCCCGCTCGTACCCCGAGGTGAAGCGGGTACTCGCGTTCTCCACGCGCAACGTGATGGGCGCACAGACGAACTTGAGCGACGCATTGCGCAGGAGCGCGCCAGGCAGCAGGCGCGCCTCGCAGGCGATCTGGAAGCCATTGCAGATGCCGAGCACCGGACCGCCACGCCGCGCATGCTGCACCACCTCGCGCATGATGGGGCTCAGGGCGGCAATGGCGCCGGCGCGCAGGTAGTCGCCGTAGCTGAACCCGCCGGGCAGGATCACCACGTCCACGCCCTTCAGGTCGTGATCCTTGTGCCACAGGTAGACGGCCTCCTCGCCGAGCGCATCCACGACGGCGTGATAGGCGTCGTAGTCGCAGTTGGAGCCCGGGAAGGTGACGATGCCGAACTTCATTCCGCGCTCACCTCGGCGATCTGGAAGTCCTCGGTGACGGGATTGGCGAGCAGCCGCTCGCACATCTCGCGGGTCATGGCGCGCGCGCCATCGGCGTCGGGCGCCTCGAGCTCGAGCACCAGGTGACGGCCGACGTGGACGCTGGCGACAGCGCCGAAGCCGAGCGAGTGAAGGGCGTCGGCGACCGCCTTCCCCTGAGGGTCGAGGAGGCCGCGGCGAGGAACCACGTGAACGGCGACGCGGAATCGGGTCATTCGCTCGTGTCGGACGAAGGGCGGGGGAGGGGAGGAGGCGTATCCGATGCCGCCGGCTGCACAGCGACCGGCCGCTCGGCGCTCGACGAATCCGGGAACGGTGACGTCGTGGTCGAATCAGGTGAGGAGGACTCGGGCGCCGAATCGGAGACGCTGCCATCGCCCGATTCACGACGCTCGGCGCCATCGCGATCCTTCCGATCACCACGACGACGGCGACGCTTGCGCTTTCTCGGCGCGGCGGCGCCCTCGACGGATCCGAGACCGTCCTCGGCTGCTGCGGCGCCGATGTCCGGCGCCGGGATGCCAGGCACGGCGAGGTCCGCGGCGCCCTGGTCCGGCCCGCCCAGCGTGATCGCATCCACGCCGGATGCGGCAGGCGCCATCACGGGTGCGGCCGTGGCGTCGGTCGCTTCGGTCCTGCTCTCGCGAGCGGGACGCTCGGCCCGGCGGCTCCGGTCCTTCTGCCGGCCCTCACGCTTGGGGCGATCGACATCGCGGGTCCGTCCCGAACGCTCTGAGCGCTCGGAACGCTCGGAACGCTCGGTGCGTGGGCCACGTTCCACGGGGTGCTCGGCCGTGGTCGTGCGTGACGCCACCCGATCGAGACGCGAGCGACCCGTATCGGCGCGCTCCGGACGCGTCTCGCGCTCCGCCGCGTCGTTCCGCTCCGGGCGTGCGGGGCGATTGCCGCGATGGCTCCAGCGCGTGGCGTGCACCTGCGAGTCGAGCTCGAATTCATCCTCCTCGTCTTCGTCCTCGCCCTCCGACAGGTCGTAGGGGAGGGTCGGCTGGCGGCGCTCGAAGAGCCCCGAGAACACCCAGCGCACGAGGCCCCACGCCACGTAGATGAGCGCGAAGGGGAAGAAGTACTCCAGCCGGCGCGTGGCGAGCAGGATCATGGATCCGATGAGCAGCACCGTGGCCCCGATGGCGCGGAGGCTCCGGAATCCGGTGCGCGGGAACACCGGATACGGCACGTTGCTGATCATGAGGAAGGACAGCACGACCATGAGGTAGCGGAGGAGGACGTGCCACTTCAGGTCGGCGATCGCACCATAGGTGTAGAGTGACGACTGGCTGAACCAGTAGTAGGAGGCGAGCGTGATGCCCGCCGCCGGGCTCGGCAATCCCTGGAAGTAGGTCTTGGCCGTGCCAGCCTGCTCGATGTTGAAGCGCGCGAGCCGCAGGACGGCACATGCGGCGAACAGGAAGACCCAGACCCAATCCCAGCCGCTCCGGTTCAGCACGGCGAAGTACATGATCATCCCCGGGGCGAGCCCGAAGGTGATCGCATCGACGAGCGAATCGAGCTCTTCGCCGAACTCGGTGCCGGCGTTGGTGGCGCGCGCCACACGGCCGTCCAGCGCGTCGCAGATGCCGCCGAGCAGCACGTACACGCCGGCGGCGACGAACTCCAGCCGCGACGCGGCGATGATGGCGAAGACGCCGAAGAAGAGGTTCCCGAGGGTCAGTCCGCTGGGAAAGAGGATCACGGCGCGGCGCATGTCGGGCCGCCGCCGCTTCCGGCGCGCAAGGGCCATCATGGGTTCGGCATCTCCGCGATCACGCTCGTGCCGGCCACGGTGAGGTCGCCGATCTTCACGCGGACGGTGGCGTTGGCGGGGAGGAACACGTCGACGCGGGACCCGAACCGGATGAGACCCATGCGCTGTCCCTGGTCCACATGCTCGCCCTGCTTGCTGTAGGTGACGATGCGACGCGCAATGAGGCCGGCGATCTGGCGCACGAGCACGCGTCCCCGCGACGTCTCGATGCCGACCGACATCTGCTCGTTCTCGAGACTCGACTTCTCGGCGGCCGCGTTGAGGAACTTGCCGGGATTGTAGTGGAGGTAGCCCACCGTCCCGGTCACCGGATAACGGTTGACGTGCACGTTGAAGACGTTCATGAAGATGGAGATGCGGCGCGACGGGCCGCCCATGAAGGCCGGCTCCTCGACGATGGTGTCGAGCACCACCTTGCCGTCAGCCGGGGCGATCACGAGCTGGTCGCCCCGGGCGCCGGTGCGCTCGGGGTCACGGAAGAAGTAGGCGACCCAGAGGGCGACGACCGTGAGGAGGAACGCGAGCAGCCAGAGGGGCCACGAGCGGCGGTTGAGGGCGAGCGCGTACGTGCCAGCCGCAACGAGGGCGGCGATGGCGATGAAGATGAGGCCTTCGCGGGCGAAGCTCACGGTGACGGGGTCAGAGGTCAGTCGTGTCGAGTGGGGCGCCGGTGAGGCGCGCGAAGATGTCGAGGTACCGTCTGCTGGTGGCGCTCACCACCTCGGCGGGCAACGGCGGCGGCGGCGCCTCGCCGTTCCATCGACCCGCACGGCGCTCGCCATCGAGATAGTCACGCAGCGGCTGCTTGTCGAAGCTCGGCTGTGGACCGCCGGGGTGGTACACGTCCGCTGGCCAGAAGCGCGAGCTGTCGGGGGTGAGCACTTCGTCGATGAGCCGAATCTCACCGGCTCGGTCACGCCCGAACTCGAACTTGGTGTCGGCGATGATGATCCCGCGCGCGGCGGCGAGATCACGTCCCCTGGCATACACGAGGCGGCTCATGCGCTCCAATTCGGCCGCAACCTCCGCGCCGAGCCGGCGCACCACCTCGGCCACGGGGATGTTCTCGTCGTGGCCGGACTCCGCCTTGGTGGCGGGGGAGAAGCGGGGCGGATCGAAGCGATCGCTCTCGCGCAGCCCGGCGGGGAGCGGCTCGCCGGCCAGCGTTCCCTGCTCGCGGTATTCCTTCCACGCGGAGCCGCTCAGGTAGCCGCGTACCACGCACTCCACCGGGAAGACTTCGGTGCGGACGCAGAGCATCGCGCGGCCGCGGATGGCCTGTCGATGCGGCGCGAGCACCGGCACGCGCTCGATGATCTCGTCCGCGTCCGCCGAGATGAGGTGGTGCGGCACCAGGGCGCCGAGCTGCGCGAGCCACCAGGCAGTGATCTGGGTGAGCACCGCGCCCTTGTAGGGCACGCGCTCGTTCATGATCACGTCGAAGGCGCTCACGCGGTCGCTCGCCACGAGGAGCACCCGTTCCGCATCCGCGGCGAACACTTCGCGGACCTTGCCGCGACGGATGAGCGGGAGGGGCAGGGTGCTCTCGCCGACGAGGCTCATACCCGCATCTCCTCCAGCGTCACGTCGGCGGGGGTGCCGGCGAGCAGCGGTTCGACGACCTCCTCGAGGAACTCGTCCACCTGCTGCGGCGCGCGCCCCACGAAGCGCCCGGGATCCATCGCCTGGTCCAGCTCGGCGCGCGTGATCCCGAAGGTCTCATCGGCGGCGATGCGGTCGAGCAGGTCGTTCTGCTCCGCGCCGTCCTTGATCGCGCGGGCGGCGTCGATGCTGTAGCGGCGGATGCGCTCGTGCGCGTCCTGGCGACTGCCGCCGGCGCGGACGGCCCGGACGATGAGCTCCTCGGTGGCCATGAATGGCAGCTCGTCCATCAGCCGGCGGCGGATGCGGGCCGGGTGCACCTCGAGGCCCGCGGCCACGTTCTCCATCAGGCCGAGGATGGCGTCGGCGGCGAGGAAGGATTCCGGAATGGACAGGCGACGGTTGGCGCTGTCGTCCAGGGTACGCTCGAAGAACTGCACGGCGTGCGTCTGGTTGGCATTCGGCTCGAGGGAGCCGACGAAGCGGGCGAGGGACGCGATCCGCTCCGAGCGCATCGGGTTGCGCTTGTACGCCATGGCCGACGAGCCGATCTGCTCCCGCTCGAACGGCTCCTCGATCTCGCCGAACGCCTGCAGCATGCGGACGTCGGCGCTGAACTTGGCGGCGCTGGCCGCGATGCCGGCGACGACGCCAAGCACCTGCGCGTCGAGCTTGCGCGTGTACGTCTGGCCGCTCACCGGGATGCTCGCCGGGAAGTCCAGCGCGGCGGTGACGAGGCGGTCCAGCTCGCGGACCTTCTGGTGATCGCCCCCGAACAGCTCGAGGAAGCTGGCCTGCGTGCCCGTGGTGCCCTTCACGCCGCGGCAGGGGAGGGTCGCCACGCGATGATCGAGGTCGGCGAGGTCGAGCACCAGGTCCTGCATCCAGAGCGTGGCGCGCTTGCCCACCGTGGTCGGCTGGGCGGGCTGCAGGTGGGTGTAACCGAGCGTGGGTTCATCGCGCCACTGCCGGGCAAATGCCGCGAGCGCCCGCAGGACGTGCAGCAGCTTCCCACGCAGGAGCAGCAGCCCGCGGCGCATCAGCACGAGGTCCGCGTTGTCGGTGACGAACGCGCTCGTCGCACCAAGGTGGATGAACTTGTGCGCGGCGGGCGCCACGTCGCCGAAGGCGTGCACGTGCGCCATCACGTCGTGCCGGAAGCGGCGCTCGTAGGCCGCCACCGCATCGAAGTCGATGTCCCCCAGGTGCTGGCGCATCTGTGCGATGGCGTCGTCGGGGATCGGCACGCCGAGCCGCTGCTCGGCTTCCGCCAGGGCGAGCCAGAGCCGCCGCCACAGCGTGTAGCGCGACCGTGGAGACCAGAGCTCCAGCATCGCGCGCGAAGCGTACCGGTCGGCGAGGGGGGAGGAGTAGTGGTCCTGCGCCGTCATCGGATCACGAAATCGGTGGGATAGATCTGGCCCTGGCGCTCGAAAAAGAGGCGGATCACGCCGCGTCCCGCATAATAGTCGAGTGCGCGCGAGACGTCTTCCGCCGAGGTGATGGGCGTCCGGTTGATCTGGACGATCACGTCGCCCGCCTGCATGCCGAGCTCCTGGGTGATGCGATCGCTCGCCTTGTAGATGAGCGCCCCGCGGCTCGACAGGATGCCGCGCTCGGACCGGATGGCGGGAGTGAGCGTGACGAGCTGCAGCTCGCGCATCACCTCCACCTTCGGCGCGCTGACTTCCGGCAGGTCGGCGATGGCGACGGTCACTGGCAGGTCGCGACTGCCGCGCCGCACGGTGAGCGCGACCTTGTCGCCCACGCGCAGGTCGAGGAGCGCCGCTTCCCAGTCGAAGCGATTGCGAATGGTGCGGTCACGCAGGCGGACGATCACGTCGCCCGGTCGGATGCCTGCCTGTTCGGCCGGTGAGGAGGGGGCGACGCTCGCCACCTGTGCGCCGCGCGCGATGAGGTCGCGCGGATTCTGCGTCGTGACCGGCTCGAGCTGGACGCCGATCCACGGCCGCCGCACGCGGCCGTGGGTGAGCAGGTCCTCCGCCACGCGGCGCGCGCGGTCGATCGGGATGGCGAAGCCGAGACCGATGGAGCCGCCGCTCGTGGAGTAGATGGACGAGTTCACGCCGATCACCTCGCCGTCGGCGTTCACGAGTGGCCCGCCGGAGTTGCCGGGATTGATCGAGGCGTCCGTCTGGATCATGTCGAAGTACGCCGATGGCCCCTCGCCGCGCGCCACAAGGTTGCGGCCCACGCCGCTGATCACCCCCGCGGTGACGCTCGGCTCCGGATTGCCGAGCATGAAGCCGTAGGGATTGCCGATGGCGATGGCCCATTCGCCCACCAGCAGGTTGTCGGAGTCGCCGAGCGGGGCGACGGGCAGGTCCTTCGCGTTCACCTTGAGCACGGCGAGGTCGTTCGTCTCGTCCGTGCCGATGGTCTTCGCCGGATAGGTGGTGCCGTCGCGCAGCATGACGGAGATGTTGGTCGCACCGGCCACGACGTGCGCGTTGGTCACGATCACGCCGTCGGGACGGATGATGAAGCCCGTGCCGAGGCCGGCCGACGTCTGCGTCCCCGAGCGGCCCCCGAAGAAGGCCTCGAACGGATCGGCGGCGACGCGCTGCACCATCTCCGTCTGCACCGTCACCACGGATGGCGCCACGCGGGCGACCGCCGCGGTGATGGCGGTGCGCCGGGAGGCGGGAATGTTCGCCGCCTTCGCCGACTCCGCCGTCCGCGCGACCTGGGCATCGGACGTGGCGGGCGTGCCCGTGCACGCGGCGGCGCCGAGGACGACGAGCACGATGCCGATCCGCATCAGCTGGCTGGCCATACGTGGCGCAGGCGGGCGACGTCGCCGAGAAAATGATCCACGCCGCGATCGGTGAGCGGATGTACGAGGAGTGCGCGACACAGGTCCTCCGAGATGGCGACGGCGTCCGCGCCGGCGACGGCACAGGCCCCGAACTGCGTGGGAGACGACGCGCTGACGGCGACGACGTCGCACTCGGCGTCGGAGCTGTCGAAGGCGCGCCGGATGTCGCGCACCACGCCGACGCTGTCATGGCCGGCGGCGTCGAGCTGGTCGAGGAAGGTCACGACGGCGAACGCGCCCGTCCGCGCGGCGAGCAGCGCCTGCGCGGTGCTGTAGACGTGCGTGGCGGCGACGCGGATGCCATCGGTGTGCAGGCGCCGCATGGCGCCCAGCGTCTCCTCGACGAGGGGCACCTGCACGACGATCTGGTCGGACAGCCGCGCCAGCTCGCGACCATCGCGATAGGCGCCCGCGGAGTCGATGGACTGGACCGCGGCGAAGATGGGCCCGTGCACCAGGCGTGACAGCTCCTGCAGGTGCGCACGCGCGTCGCCTTGCGCCTCGATCGCGAGCAGGCCCGGGGTCGTGAGCACACCATCGAGCATGCCATGCGCGGCGCCCCAGGACACGTCATCGGCGCGAGCGGTGGCGAGGAAGATCTTCATGCCGTGGAAAGATAGAGGGCGGCCGGGTAGGTGACGCGTTCCAGGAACAGCGCGTGCGGCGGAGCGGGGGGCGAGACGTCCGAGTTGTCGGTGGCCGTGAGGAGTCGGTCGAGCTCGGCGAGGGGGCGCCGGCCGAGCGCCACGTCCGCCATCGTGCCGACGAGGAAGCGCACCATGTGATGCAGGAACCGGTTCGCCTCGATCTCGAACACCAGCCCGCCCGGACGATCGCTCCACGCCGCGTGCGTGACGCTGCAGCGGTGGTCGTCGCCGGCCGGTGCGGTTCCGCGAACCGCGAAGCCAAGGAAGCAATGCTCCCCCCGGAGCAACGCGGCTGCGTCATCGAGCAACGACCGGTCGAGCGGACGGCACACGCTCCACTCGGTGCGACGGCGAAAGGGAGACCCGGATTCCTCATCCGTGCCGACAAGATAACGGTATCGCCGCGCGATCGCGTCGTAGCGCGCATGGAAGTCGTCCCGCATCGGATGCACGGCGGCCACCCAGACATCCTCGGGCAGCACGGCATTGAGGGCTCGGCGCAGGGCCGCCGGCGTCCATCGCTCGCTCACGCGGACACCGACGGCCTGCCCGCGCGCATGCACGCCGGCATCGGTACGTCCGGAACCCAGGGCGGATGTGGGTTGCGCGCAGATCCGGCTCAGCGCCTCCTCGAGCACGCCCTGTACGGTGCGCCGGTCCGGCTGCCGCTGCCACCCGCTGAAGCCCGTGCCGTCGTAGTGCAACACGAGCTGCATCGTGCGAGTCGGCATCGAGTGAAAAAACTACCCGGCGACACAGGAGAGTCAAGCAATCGTCACGTTGCGTACGTGCCTGCCGGTGCGTGTTCATTATGATTGACTTTGCCGCCGCGCCGCGGCCAATTTTCGATCCCGCCGCCGCTCCCGGCGTCGAATTCCTTCCCGCCGGATGCCCCCTCGCACTCTCGCCACGCTCGCCCACGCGCTCAGCGTCGCGCCCGACGTCCAGTCGGCGCTGCTCGGGCTGTCGGACGCGCTCTCCGAGGTGGACCGGTTCGCGCAGGTGGCCCTGGTGCGCTTCGACGCGCGACGCTCGATGCTGGTGGACCGGCTCGTCCCGGCGGGCGACACGGTGACCCACGACCGGCTGGAGACGACGTTCGATCACCTGCCCACACGCGAGCGCATCGCCGTGACGGCAGGGGGCGCCTTCGTGGACTTCGGCGACCAGTCGGACGAGTTCGCCGGGCTGCTCGGCTTCACGAAGTTCAACGACGTGGGCTGGCTGTCGCTGCGCGGGCTGCGCTTCGACGGCCAGCTCGCGGCGGTGCTGGTGCTCTACGAGACGCGCAAGTTCTTCGGCGCGCGCTCCTCGGAACGGATCGCGCCCTCGTGCGCCCTGTTCGAGCTGGCATTCCTGCGGTTCCTGGAACGGGAGGCTCGCGAGGAGGCCGTGCACACCCTCGAGGAAGTCACCCAGCGCGTCCACGCCGAGTACGAGCGTCGACTCGGCACGCTGCAGGAAAAGCTGTCGCAGGCAGCGGGGGCGACCGGTGCCGATCCGGAGCGCCTGCTCACCCTGGAGCGCGAGGCGGCGAACGCGCTGGAAGACGCGCGCCGCGCCGGCCGGCGGGCGGACGCGGTGGAGCAGCAGGTCACGGCGGCGGTGGAGCAGCTGGAAAAGGCGCACATCGAGCTGCATCGGCGGAGCGAGTCGCTCAGGCAGAAGACGCGCACGCTCTACCTGATCGACCGCGTGCTCACGCTGGACGCGACGACGGACGACCCGCGCGAGATGGTGAACGGCCTCCTCACCCTCGTCGGCGACGACATGGGCGCGCAGCGCTGCTCGCTCCTCCTCGTGTCGCCCGAGGAGCAGCTGCTCTACCTGGCCGCGGCGCGCGGCATCGCGCCCAACGTGCCGATGGGGCATCGCATCCGGCTCGGCGAGGGAGTGGCCGGCAAGGTGGCCGCCACGCGACAGCCGCTGCTCGTGCAGGACGTGGACGAGGCCAAGAGCCACCCGCTCCTGCGCGACGAGCATTTCACCACCGGGTCGTTCATCAGCTTCCCGCTCGTGTATCACGGCGCACTCGTCGGCGTGGTGAACCTCACCAACCGCGCGATGCACGGCATCTTCGTGGAAGAGGACATCGAGCGCGTGCGACTGCTCGCCCTCGTGATCGGCCTCGTGGCCACCCAGGCGCGGCTGCCCGAGCGCATGCTCGAGACGCTCACCGTCGGCTGAGATGACGGCAACACCGGTTCCCGCGCTCCGCCAGGCGATCCGCCAGCTCGCCATGGGCGGATCCCTCTCGGAACCGCAGGCTCGCGAGGCATTCGGGATCGTCATGCGGGGCGAGGCGACGCCGGCGCAGATCGCCGCGCTGCTCGTCGGGCTGCGGGTGAAAGGGGAGACGGCCGACGAAGTGGCCGGCGCCGCCGATGCCCTCCGCGGCGCGATGGTGCGCCTCCCCGCCGATCGGCCTGACCTGCTGGTGGACACCTGTGGCACCGGCGGGGGCGCACTGGGGACGTTCAACATCTCGACCGCCGCGGCGCTCCTTGCCGCGGGACTCGGCGTGCGCATCGCCAAGCACGGCAATCGCTCCTTCACGTCGCAGTGTGGCAGCGCCGACGTGCTGGAGGCGCTCGGCGTGCCGATCGACGTGAGCGTGAACGTGATGGAGCGCGCGCTTCGCGAGGCGGGGATCGTGTTCATGTTCGCCCCCCTCATGCATCCGGCAATGCGCCACGTCGGCCCGGTGCGCAGCGAGCTCGCGATCCCCACCGTGATGAACATCGTGGGACCGCTCGCGAATCCTGCATCCGCCGGGCGGCAGGTGGTTGGGGTGGCAGATGCCGCGCGCGTACCACTCATCGCCGGTGCGCTGCGCGCGCTCGGCGCGGTGCACGCCCTCGTGGTGCACGGCGCGCCCGGCATGGACGAAGTGTCGCCACTCGGTACCACGAACGTGGTGGAGATCCGGGACGGTGCGACCCGTCAGTGGAGCATCGACCCCACGTCGCTCGGCTTTGCCGACGGTCGGGCCGAGGAACTGGCCGGTGGCCCGCCAGCGGAGAACGCTGCCGCCGTGCTGGCGGTGCTGGGCGACGAGGCGCCACCGACGGCGACAGCCGCCGTGGTCCTGAACGCTGCCGCGGCGCTCTATGTCTCGGGCTCGGGCCCCGACAACTTTCCGGATGCCGTCGACCTCGCCCGCGAAGGGCTGCGCAAGGGCGCGGGCATGCAGGCTCTCGAGCGCCTGCGCGCGGCGTACGCGGGCTGATCCGGTTCAGGCTGCAAGACGAGAACGGCCGCCGAGTCATTCTCGGCGGCCGTTCGATCAGTTGACGGTGCCTCGTACCTGGTACCACGCACGAGGTACCACGTACCCGCAGTTGCCGTCTTCCTGCCCTAGTACCGCCGCATCACTCCGACCACGATCCCCTGGATCGTGATGTCGTTCTCGTGCACGTAGAGCGGCGCCATCGTCTCGTTCGCCGGCTGCAGGCGGATGCGCCCGTCGCGCTCCCGGTAGAACTTCTTCACCGTGGCCGAGTTGCCGTGCAGCATCGCGATCACCATCTCGCCGTTGTCCGCGCTGTGACGATCGTTGATCACCACGAAGTCGCCGTCGCGGATCTGCTCGTCGATCATCGAGTTGCCGCGGACGCGCAGGACGTAGTGGTTTCCGGACCGCTGCACCATGGTGTCGGGAACCGCGATGGTCTCCTGATGGGCGACGGCCTCGATCGGCACACCGGCCGCCACCGCGCCAAGGAGAGGCAGCTCGATCGCCTTCGGCACCAGCTCACTGGGGAGGATCTCGATCGCGCGGCTCTCGTTGTAGGAGCGCTTGATGAAACCCTTCCGTTCCAGATTGCTCAGGTGCTCGTGCACCGTGGCCAGCGAGTTGTAGCTGAAATTCTCCGCGATCTCCTCGAAGCTCGGCGCATACCCGTTTCGCTCCGAGTAGAGCGTCAGGTAGTTTAGGATTTCGCGTTGACGCTTGGTCAGCGGCATGGTGACGGCTCCTGCGGCAAGAGTGGCGATCGTAACCGCGTGCGGGCGTCGGCCTTCGGCTGCCCGAACAGCTACCGAATAGCTTATCCGAACAAGCCCCGAAGTGCAAGCATCTTCTCGCTGGAGCCCGCCAGGAGGCACCCT
>DASURL010000222.1:0-2723 GCA_036280075.1 Gemmatimonadaceae bacterium
ACGCCCATGCCGTGTGCGTAGCCGAGCGCCCACGCCACCTCGCGCAGCATGCGCACGCCGTCGCTCGCCGACACGGGCCCACGCGTGCGCACGCGCTCGGCCAGCGTCTCGCCCTCCACGTATGACATGACGTAGAAGACGAAGCCGCCGACCTCGTCAACCGAATGGATGGCGATGATGTGCGGGTGCGACAGCCGTGCGGCGAGCCGCGCCTCGCGCAGGAAGTGCTCGCGGAGCTGCGCACGCTCCGCTTTCCCCGGCGGGAGGAGCTTGATGGCGACGAGGCGATCGAGATGCACCTCGTGCGCGAGATAGACGACCCCCATCCCGCCGCGGCCAAGCTCACGGACGATGGAATAGCGGCCGGCGAGGGCGAGCTGGAAGGCGAGGAAGAGCGCGTCGGGATCGCCGGCAGGGGGCATGCGGGGCCTGTGGAGGGGGATACAGGAAGGACGTCCCCGTCGGGGCGCAGGCAACGACGACCGAGGGACCGCGGGACCGAGGGACCGATGGACCGAGGGACCGATGGACCGATGGACCGAGGATCATAGCGTCTTGCGCATAATACTATCGAATGATAGTATGGTGTCGTAGCACGATCGTCCTCCTTCCGGCACCGGACGCATGAAGCCACACTGGTTCTTCATCCTGCTCTCCGTCTCCGCCGAGCCGCGCTACGGCACGGCGATCCAGGACGATGTGCGCGAGCTCAGCGACGGGGCGGTGCGCCTCTGGCCGGCGACGCTGTATGGATCGCTCGAGGAGCTGGTGGAGCGAGGGTGGCTGGAGGAGGTGGCGGAGGAGGACCGTCCGGAGGGAATCTCGGGCCGCGAGCGGTTCTACAGGATGACACGCACCGGCCGGGTGGCGCTGAAGCAGGAGGCAACGCGGCTGGAATCGCTCGCTCGCGTCGTTCGCACGCGACTCGCACTGGGGGGAGCATGAGCTGGGCGCGCGTGTACCGCATAGTGCTCCACCTGCTGCCCCGCGAGCTGCGTCGGAAGCATGGCGTCGCGATGGAGACGCTCTTCGCGCGCGACGTGGAGCGGGCGCGTGCCGAGCATCCGCTGCGGGGAGCGCTCGCGGCAGTGTCGGGCGTCGGCGACGTGCTGCGGCGCGCTGCCTACGAATGGGTGCGGCCGGTACGCATCACGAGCGGAGAGCCTGGAGTGCATCAGCAGCTGCCGCTCCCAACTTCCGCGCAGCTCCTGCGTCGCCACGCCACCTCGTTTGCCATCGCCTTCGTCGCGCTCACCGCATCGCTGCTCGTCCTCTTCGCCACGCGTCAGCTGCCTGAGCTCATCGCGCGTGGGGCGTCGGGCGGCGCGGTCGTGAAGGTGGTCCTCCTCGCCGTGCCGTTCACGGCCGCGTTGACGATTCCGATGGCTGTCTTCGTCGCCGTGCTGCGGGAGTTCACGCGGCTCGGTGCCGATGGAACGCTCGCCGCGGCGCGGCGGCGGCGCGCCGGGCTCCGTCGGATCATCCTGCCCGTGCTCGCTGGCGCCGCCGCGATCGGCGCGCTGGCGCTGGTCGAGATCGCGGTGGTCGTGCCGCGCGCGAACACCCAGCTCGCGACGATGACGATGGGGCCAGGCGCGGTGCCGACCGGCCGCACGATGACACTCGCCGAGCTCCGGAACGCGGATCGAAGGGTGCGGTCGAGCACGAAGCGCATCTACCTCCAGGAGGCCGCCACCTACGAGGTGGAGATCCAGAAGAAGTTCGCCCTCCCGGCCGCGTGCATCGTGCTCGCGCTGGCCGGCATCGCCATCGCGCTGCTGATCCCGCGCGGAGGAATGGCGCTCGTGCTCGGCGCGAGCTTCGTGGTGTTCCTCGCGTACTACCTGCTCATCGCCACCGGCGAGAGCCTCGCGCATCGGCTCGTCGTGTCGCCGGTCATCGGCATGTGGGGAGCGAACGTGCTGCTTCTCGCACTCGCGCTGATTGCCATGGCGCTGCCGGGCGCATCGGGAAGATCGGATGAGGGCGGAGCGGCGCTGGTCGACGGATAGGGAAGGCGATGCCCCTCCCCGAGAAGTACCTGCGCGAGCAGCGCGAGAATCGCGCGGCAGCAGAGCGCGAGGCGCGACGGGAAACACGCGTGGCGTGGCTGCGTGTGCTCACCGAGCTCGCCGCGTGGACGCTCCTCGGACTCGCCGGCATCGGGATGGCGTGGCACTCCCGCGACTTCGATGTGGGAATGGCGTGGTGGTGGGCCGGCGCCACGATCTGGGTCGGCGGCGTCAGCGCCGCTGTGCTCTCGGCCTATCGCCGCGGGGAGAAGCGAGGCGACTGGTAGGTCCGCGGAGCTCCGCGCCAGCCTTCCATCCGCTCAGTACACGGGCGGCCGCTGCTTCATGACGAACGTTCCCGTGTAGGACCGGTACTGGCAGCAGTCGACGGAGGTGATGACCGTGATCCGGCCGGTGATGCTGTCGCCAGCGATCCAGCCATCGTAGTCGATCCACGCCGGACCCGTCATCGTCGCCTCGAACGCCAGGCTGTCCCTGCCGATCCGGTTGACGTTTGCCGGGCTGACGGAAAACTGCGCCGCGCTCGGCGCGCACGACGTGCCGCACTCCCCCAGTTGCAGCGCGGCATTCGTGATCGGGAGGACGTACTCCGGAACGGCACCGCGGATCGTGTCGCCGAGGACCACGGTGCCGCTGAGCGTCCCGACCGTGTTGACGACTGTCGTGTCGTGGCAGTCGGGCAAGTCGCCG